>JAPKZA010000367.1 GCA_026394015.1 Acidobacteriota bacterium | reverse complement strand
CTGCCTTGGCCATCGTCTTCTCGTTGCCCCACGCCACATCGCCGCGCAGGAGCGACGAGCCAGCCGAACAGACCCGCGTGAGCAAAGTCAGGTGCTGTCTGGTTGCCCGCCTGGACTTCGACCTCGAGCACCATCCGCAGCGCGGCTATGCAGTAAGCGTGATCGACATGCGAAGGTCGGCCCGGTTTGGTGGGATTGTAGCTGACCTTGGCCTCTTCCTGCCGGCCATATAAAGTCTTGACGGTGGCGTCGATATCGAGCATCCAGGGTTCGGTTGGGAGCGGCTGAAAGTGTAGCGCTCGTGATCGCCCCGTTGAAAGGCACGACGAACGTTGTCTTCACAGGGGGAACTCGTCCAGGCCGAGCATCGGGGGAATGGCCGGGTCATGGCGGAGGGCATTGATATGGGCGTAGCGTTTGTGGCCGGACAGGAGCGTGATCAAAATGCCGCCGAGGATCCCGGCCTTTTGGGGGGGGCGTTGTTACTCGAGTCAGTGAGGGGGCATTCTTCCACCCATCGTTCCCAGAGGCCGCTGGTCTTCAGGAACTGAATGAAATAGACGAGGGTTCCAGAGGACGTCGGCCCGACCGCCGAAGGTGTCCAGCTTGGTATCTTCGCCAGGAGGAGCGAGGGCTGATTCGGATTCACCCTTTGGGTGAGGGGCGCGGCGAGCGGTGGGCTTCGAGATGCCCAATATCGTCCGTCACTTGGCCGCTGCTTCACTCGCTAGGCTGCGTTCCACTTCCGGAAATAGGGTTATCTCGTCTGGCTGGATGGGCTTGGGCATGGCTGATGGGGAGCGCGCGGTGCGGCTAGGACGGATGCTGCCTTTAGGGGGGCCACGCGCACAACGGCCTGCGCGGCCTGTGCGCTTGAATGGAATTTCGGCTGTGAGTTTGATGGCGCTGGCGGTTTGGGTGATGAGGAGTCGGAACAGAGGAAAGGTTTGAGCAGAGACAGTGGATTGATATCGATGACGCAGTGAGGTATCATTGTATTATGACGAGAACGGTGATTACGCTTGATAACGATATCAAAAACTGGATCGATGCCAAGGCGGCACAGGACGGGGTGCCGATGACCGAACTGGTGCGGCGGGCGCTCCAGCAGTACCGGGAGCATGAGGAGCAGTCGGTGGAGCGGCTTTTGAGCGAAACCAGTGGAATCTGGACGGCTGGGGACGGACTCCAGTACCAGCAAAACCTGCGTGACGAGTGGGGCCAGTGAACGTCCTGCTGGACTCCGTGATTCTGATCGATCACTTCAACGGGAGGGCGGAGGCGACGGAATACTTGCGGGTGGAGAGGGGGAACGCGGCGATTTCGGTGATTACGCGGGCGGAGGTGCTGGCGGGGTTTGATGCAATTGGGGCGCAGCGGGCGAAGGCGCTGCTCGACCTGTTCCCGGTACTCGTGATCACGAAAGAAGTGGCGGATTTGGCGGCGGTGCTGCGACGCCAGCATCGGTGGAAGCTGCCGGACGCTTTCCAGGCGGCGCTGGCGCAGACCCATAAACTGCGGCTGGCGACGAGGAACACGCGGGACTTTCCGGCGGAGAAGTTCGCGTTTGTTTCGGTCCCTTACGAGAGCGAGAAGGGAAAAGAAGTTTAATACCCCCTCTTTTCGGGTTCGCGGCAAAACGGAACGGGTGAAGTATTGCAACGACCGATCCGCAGCCTAGGCTTCCAACCGCGACAAGATGGTTCGGTGCAGCCTGCTCTGTCCGGCGTCCACTCCTTCTCCCTCGGGTCTCCGGTTCCTATGTGGTGCGGAGGGAGGTGTGCTTCTGGCTGGCTCAATCGGTTGACCCGCGGCGCTATTGGCTCATCACGCTGCACCCTCAATGGTGCTTCGCCAAATGAACGAAGGGGTTGAGCTAAGCGGCGATTCGTCCCTGCGGCTCGGTAACGTCGACGTACGCGAAGAGCAAATCCCGAAATTCGGCATTCTCCAGGTGCTTTGCAACGCTTTGCCCTTCCGGCACCGGCTGACCCGCTTCCCGATAGGCTTCAAGGTTAATCCGAATCGCTTCCGTGACCGCGCGCTTGGCGGCTTCGATGGACTCGCCGGAGGCGGCGATCGCCAAATCGGGCACCTGCACCGCAAATCCCGTCTCGGTCTGTTCCAGCATGACAAGGAATCGCATCATTTGATCTCCAGTCTGATTTTCTTTACCGTGTCGACCGCTCGCCCCACCGGTACATCCTTCTGGGGGTGAACAATTGTCACGATAAACCTACTCTCAGGGTTCTTGGAATTGTGATGGTCGCCGCTTACGCTGACCAATCTCCACGCAAACTCTTCAGCCAGTTTGACGAGCTCCCGGCTTGTGTGCCTCTTGGGCATGAATCGAACTGAAAGCTAATTCTCCCATGTGGTTGGTCGGTGTGACAAGGATCGCCCGACCGCAGAGCCTGTGCGAGTTGGAAAACTGCTCGGCACGCCAGTAGCGGGCACTCGGCAGACGTTCGACATGTGTCCACAAGTATTGAAAATACAGAACACGCACTCAGTTGAGGATCGAAGCACTTGAAAATGCGTTTCAAATCCATGCAGGGGTCAATCTAGAAAGTGTTGCCGATCTGCCTACGGACCGCGATCAGGAAGGCGGCGGGTTCGACGATTCGCAGATGGGGCATGGTTCTGGCGATGGTGTCCGCACCCTTAAGAAGGTCACGGTCGCGGGACACAAGGTAGTCGGCCTGACATTCGGCGGCCAGATTGAGGTGCGGTTCGTCCTTTGGGTCGCGAACCAGAGTAATGCCGGTTCCGACTTCGTCGACGCGGATGGCGATTCGTTCGATTCGTTCGATGAATTCGGCGACTACGTCATCCGTCAATTGCCGGAACTTGGTCCGTATTGAAGGACGACCCATCACGTCATGGACCTCGGCGAGGATCGCGGGGCTGACGTAGGGTTCCACTAAACCAGAGCGAGGCAGGCTCCAGAGGGACTGGCGCGTCGTGTTCAGACATTGGCTATTTCGAGCAGGGCCTTTTGTGTTCGGCGAGCGAGTCCTGCCGAGCCGAATCGAACAGTTGATCCAGCTCTCCGTCCGATATGCCACTGGCGGCGACCTCTTCGCGAAAGCCGCCCAGAATTTCGTCGAATGTTCTCGGGCTGGCCAAGTCCTGGGATACGAGGGCACGAACGTACTGTTCGCGGTCGAGCCTCGCGCTCCGAGCCTTCTACTCAAGTCGAGGGATCAGGTCGTCCGGGATCGGGACTTCGACGGTCAGGCTTATAACCACGCTCCTGCTCTCATTCTCGTCGAACCGACCGTTCTACGTTCAGGACCGAAGTCGGCTCGTTCTGTCGTGATCGAAGCTTGGCCGGGCACTCCGATTTGCCCTGCCACTGGAATAGACTGAGCCGCACGGGCGTTCGTCGCGGCGGGCATACTCCTTGGGAGCCTTGCGCCTGACCGGCTTTACGAGTTCCGGATCTTCGCAAAGGGCGTGGTTGTCCCGGGACGAACCCGCCGATGCGTTGCGAGGGCGGGGCGGTTGTGCCTCGACTCCAAACCCAGAAGCAACCATCAGACTCGCAAGCCCGGAAAAACGACGCCTTGGCCTTACGATTCCAGCCGTTCCGCACTGTCGCAAGACTGATCCCGGTGGGGACGCGGCCGGTTCAGCGCCTCCTCTGTAAAACCGAGGTGCCACGGATGAGGAAGACGCCGGTGTGACCGATGAATTGAACCCATCCCGGCCCGCGCTCGGGCTGGATGTGGAGGAGGTAGCCATCGAAGGAGTAGCGCCCTCTTCCGTTAACGGAATCGACGCCGTAAGTGACGATGCCGTCCGGTCCGAACTCGAAATTTTCGCTCTGGCCCAGCCAGGCACCGACAAGGGAGTTCGCAGTGACCAGTTCAACGGGGCTGAATTGGGCGGCCCCGATTTGGAAGCCGTCTTTACTCACGGTATAAGGGTCTCGGTTCTCAAACCCGTCGTAGCGCTCTACGATCTGGCCGCCGCCGATCTCGAAGGTTCCCACGCCGGTGGCGCCGGGTTGGCGGCGTTGGCCCTCCAAATCATAGAGGCGCGGGCCCCCGAGGCGGGGATTGCTGGCGCGGATGCCGGAGGGAAGGTAAATGCGAACCTCGGCAAATCCGGGCGTTGTGGCGGGTCTCCACCAGAGGCCCACCGGCTTTCCGTCAACTAGGGCAGGAGAGGGCACCGGTAGGCCAACCCCACTGGGTAGCCAGCCGGGCATGCCGGGGTACAGGTTCGACGCTGGGCCGGTTGGGATAGGAGAGGCGGAGGTGGCCGGAGAGGTCGCCGGTTTCGACGGGCGCACCGAAACCACAAATTGCTCGAAGTCGGTTTGGCAATTGGTTGCCCCTTCGGCGGAGCTGGCGGAGAAGAGGAGGCCGACATACTGGCTCGGGAAGCGGAAGACGGCCAGCGTAACCGGGAGGTTCGAGAAATTGCCGAGCTTGGCGACGGCGGTCCGAGCCAAGTTCTGCGAGGCACCCGCGAGCTTGAGGGGCCGGGTGGTGGCGGGGCCGGTGATTTGGAACTGGTTCAGTACGACCGCCTTCCACTCCGCTTCCAGATCCTGTTCGACGGAAGCGAGGGCTGGCTGCGCCCGGAACATCCCCAAGCGGCAGAGGAACCGCTTGCCCGGGTCGGTGCGGGTTAGCTCCACGAAGTCTGCGCTCACCTTCTCGACGTAGCCGGCGGGAGCCACGTAGTTGTACCCGTCAAAGGTTTTCGGTTGGGCGGAGGCGACCGCGATTACCCCAAGGAAAGGAAGAAGACGCACTGTTTTTTGATGTTAACTCGGATTGCCAGGATTGATCGATTGAGGATGTATGCGCAGGTTTTGGTGCTACCGAAGCCAGTCGTATTGATCACGGGCATGACCGGACTGCGCTGCCCCTTCACGCTGTTCCGCTTTCCACGATGCTTATTCTGTTTTGCTTGGTCGGGCTCAACTTGTTCTGAGATCTGCCGCCATCCATTACCAACCGCTAACAACGAATCGGGCTTGGGTTCCAAGGCAAATCAAACAAACTGCGAGGAGTTGGTGCACCGTCCTCCCGAACCTTGTGCTGGCACGTTAGACTGTGGGTATGCCGCTTTCTGAGCGCATTGTCGTAGATCCCGAACTGCTGGCCGGCAAACCAGTGATCCGAGGGACGCGTCTGGCCGTAGAATTCATTCTCGAACTCCTCGCGGCAGGCCAGTCCGAGAACGAACTCTTGACAAATTACCCCGGACTGACGCGAGAGGACATTCTCGCCTGCTTAGCGTACGCCAGCTACCTGGCCCACGAATACAAAGCGTATCCGATTCCAGCGTAAATGCGCCTTCTTGCTGACGAAAACTTTCCGAAGCCAATCGTCGATGCACTTCGCGCTGACGGCCACGACGTCCTTTGGGCGCGGACTGATTGCGCCGGATGGAAAGACGTTGTCATTTTGGACCTGGCCGAATCCGAATCGCGTATCGTGCTGACGCTCGACAAAGACTTCTGGCAGATTGCCGTTCAACGCCGGATCCCTCTGGAGCAATCCGGCGTCGCGCTCTTCCGCGTTCACCCCGCGACACCGGAGAATGTCGGGCCGCTCGTTCGGGCGTTTGTTGAAGCGAATCGGGCGTGGGCCGGACACATCAGCATCATCGCGGTTGATGGAATTCAGATGCTGGCCGCTCGAAGGAATTGAGACCGCGCCCTCCTGTCCGGCGTCAACTCCTTCTCCCTGCGTCGATCGCACCCGAAGGTTCCAACCGCTAAAAGATGGTTCGGCTCAGCAATCCAATTGTCTGGAGAGTGCGGACCGGGTCATACTGTTTTCATGGAAGCGATCCACGTGACGATCGAAATACCTGCGGATTTGAGCTGCAAAATTGCCGTGGATCCCGGCGTATTGGGTCAGGCAGCGCTGGAAGGTCTTGCTCTAGAAGGGATTCGCGCGGGACAGTTGACCGTGTCACAGGCCCGGCGGCTGATCGGGCTTCGATCCCGATATGAGATGGATGGCCTTCTTAAGGCGCATGGTCTTCTGCTCGACCTTACAATCGATGACGTACGCAGAGATAGCGAGGTGGCCCGTGGAATTCCGCGATGATGGTTGTCATTGCAAATACCTCGCCGATCAACTATTTGATCGTGATCAACGAGATTGAGCCAGGAGTTCCCGCAACTTGCCCTTGGCGTCGTCGCGCCGGGCTTGGGCCTGATCGCCCCCATGCTCTTCGGCTCGCCGGGATGCTTAGCCGGCCGATGGGCGCCAAGCGAGAGCGAGGGCGCGTTCGAAGTTGGTGCCGAGGATTTGTTCGATGGCGCGGTCGGTGTAGCGGCGGCGGGCCAGGCCGTCGGTGAGATCGAAGATTTTGGTGTCGTAATCGATGCCGTCGAGGGCGAAGCGGTGCGCCGGCAAGAGGACGACGTCGCGGCCGTCGAGATCGACGTCGGTGCCGATGCCAACATGGTCGATCGCTGTGAGTTTGGCCACGTGGTCGATGTGGTCGAGGACGTGATCCATCGTCACGCGTTTGGCGTTGCCGACGAAGGCGCGGACCATCGTGAAGCTGATCACTCCGCCCTTGGCGGCCATGCGCCGGATGGCTTCGTCGGTCTTGCAGCGGGCGGCGCCGGGGACGAGCGCGCGGGAGTTCGAGTGGGTCACGAGGACGGGGACGGGGGAGGCATCGATGGCATCAAGGGTTGTACGGTCACCGCAGTGGGAGATGTCGACGGCCATGCCGACGGCGTTCATGCGGGCGAGGATCCGCTGACCGAAAGGGGTGAGACCCGTGTCACGGCCGCCGGCGGAGCCGCCGCCGAGGCGGTTGGCAAGGTAAGTGAGTTGCGAGACGCGCTGGCCCAGGTTGTAGAATTCGTCGACGTCGGCGGGGGTGCGGAAGTGTTCGGAGTTCTGCAGGCCGATGAGGATGCCCAGCTTGCCGGTTTGCTTGGCGAGGCGAAAATCGGAGGAGGCAAAGATGCGTTGGAACTTGTCCGGGTGGGCTTTGATCAGGGCGTTCCAGCCGCTGATGTCGCGGGCGGATTGGGCGTAGATGTCGCCGGTGAGGAAGCCGACGGCGGGATGGAAGATCGTGGTACCGGAGGCTTTGAGGCGCTGGAAATCGGCGGGTTGGAAGCGGGCGGGGTCGAGTTCCCAGGCGGTGAGCTTGCGGTAGTTGAGGGTGAGCAGGCCCAGCATGTCGATGACGGTAGAGCGCTGGACAAGGTCTAGGGTGCGGGTGGAATAGGTTCGCTCGCCCGCGGCGTGGAGGGCGAAGCGGCCGCGGTTGACCATCGGCGCGGCCACGGCAACGGCCGCACTGTAGAGCGCTGAACGGCGGGAAATCATGGGGTCTGAATCGCCAAGGCTATCATGCGGCTGGTACTGTATCGGCTAAAACGAACCGAGTCTGGCATAAGTTTACGGGGGCCAACTACCGACTAGCGGCACGTCGCCGTTTTCGGTGACGATCGTCGCGGGGGGAGGTCGATCCGCTGGACAGCCGGTATCCTGGTCGCCCGGATATTCGAGTTCGTCGAGGCGGCAGAACTCACGGCGTAGGCGGCTGTTGTTCATGGTGGTGAGCAAGCGTTTTTCATCGCGGTCATAATAGGGTTTCCACAACCGTGCCGCGCCGTCGTCCTGTTTTTCCCGCCGCCACTTGGCAATCTTCTGCGCCGTGCAGCACGTGTATCCGCCGGCACGAAGATTAGTCTGCTCTTCGTCAGAGAGTTGTTCCCAACATTCATCCTGTCCCCAACCACCCATCGACAGCAGTTCGCGGCAGGCGGCCACTCTGATGCCGGAGCGGGGATGCCGGAGCAGGCCGCGTAGCAGCTTCATCGTGCGCCACAGACTAAGCGCACCGCCGGGATCATTGCGTGCAACGTCAGGGGACCGTAACTTGGCATTCTTCCCCTCGAACCACAAATTCATCAGCGCGATCCTTTCCCAAAGCGGTCGAGAATCGTCGAGCGGCAATCGACTATGGGGCCCGCTCGAGACGGGGAAGATGCTGCGGTTCCAATCCCCGGCTACGCGATAGAAGCCCTTTTCCATGCGCAGAGGAAACACCGCGCGTTCGCCGTCCTCGGTTGCATTCCAGTCTCCCGTCGTTCCTACTACCCAAAAGACCTCCATCGATCGGGCCGAGTTTCACTGAGCCGCGAAGAACCGTCTCGACGCGGACTCGCCGGCGTAGGACTCTCCAGAAATTCGAGTTTTCGTTGTTGGGAACATCAGCGCGAAAGAAGGGCCAAGATTCGAGTTTTTGCTCTTCGATGACGCCGACGATGACGAGGGTCGCGCTGGCTAGCAACGCATCGCGCGACGGCGGGTGATTCGCAACAAAGACGGGGCAACAGCCAAGCAGGACCAGGAGGGGGGCGACTCGGCGCATGGATTTGTAGACACCGAAATGGGATGTTTCGACGGCAAGATTGCATAAATTCCGGCCGGCGGGGACCTACCGCGGCGAGGGGAATGCGGACGGCAATGCCGCCTCTAGATCGAT
>JAPKZA010000193.1 GCA_026394015.1 Acidobacteriota bacterium | reverse complement strand
GATGCGCAGGTGGCGGTGAATAAGGCGTTGTCGATAGGGTGAGTAGCTAGGAACAAGAATATTAGTAGTGTTCGATTCCTCCACTAGGTCCAGGAAAAGAGTGTAACCCGGCTGTCGCCGAAAGGTTAGCGAGAAGCCTGGGAGCGATGGCGGACGCGGAGCACTTCGATCAAAAGTGGCGCGAGACGGAGGAAGAGGACACGGTGGTCGCCGACGCGGAGCGGGAGCCCGGCGCGGGGCGGTTGGAGCTTGATCACGTCGCCGCCGCCAGTGGTGAGTTAGTGGTAGATGCCTTCCAGGATCCGCAACGATGTCTCCCGGTCAATGGCACGGAGTTCCGCCTGGGCCGTGGGCGACCAGATCACTACCGTCTTATCCGCCATTAGGTGCCTATGCCGTACTCGCGGAGGATGTCCTGATGGGGAATTCCTTCGCCGCGCTGGATGGAGGCGTGAGCTTTGTCCAACTCCGCAGCCTCGGCAGCGGAGATGGGCTCGTCGTCAACTGGGGCGCTGGCGAGAGAACTTGCGAGAGAACGGGAAACGGGATCGGTGAGCAATTCCAGGGGTTGGGTCACGGCCGCCAATTGGCTGGGGTCGAGCTGCTCAATCATTTGGTGGGCATGTTCTTTCATATTTGGCTCGCTGTCTCTTAGAAAGCCTGCCGGAAATCGCCGCAACTGTCAATGGGAGCAATTGTGGAGATCGGGAGGGGCTAGGATGCCCGATCGGAGGGAACGTTGCCAACGAGCGTGATGGTTGCTAAAGTTGGACAGAGGTTTCTGGTAGAACTATGGCAACCAAGGTCGAGAGTCGCAATGCAAAGTCAAAAGCTTTCGTGGTCTACGCTTCTTCGATGCAGAGGCGTCCAACGAAGGCGCAGCAGGCCAGAGTGGAAAATGGAGAAAGTCCTGCGTTTGCGCCTTACCGAGAAGCGGGCGTAGCGACACAAACAACCGCCAAATTTGACAGCGTGATCGAGATGACGATCAAGGCGAAGGCGGGTATTCAGGGGGTTGTCGCAAGCCGTTGCTCAAGGGTCATCGACTTCCTGCTTGCGCTGCCTGAAGATGTTCTTGTGGAGGCGGCAAAGGAATCTAGCGATATTGGCGTGGTGACCTATTTGCTTAGCCGTCCCGAGATGGTTGCCGTGCCGGTGACGCCTGACCCACTCGCCGGGGCACGGCTGCGCGGGATCGCGATAAAGAGCGCTCTTTTGCAAGCCGAAGGCGGAAGCAAAACAACCGCGGAGGTGGCCGCTCTTCTTGGCGTAAGCCCGCAGGCAATTACCAAGCGGCGGCACGAGGGAAAGCTGATTGCGGTTGAACTTGGTACGAAGGGTTTTCATTACCCGGTTTGGCAGTTCGATTTGCCGGGGTTTGACGGCGTTTTGAAGGTGATGCGCGAGCGGGATGGGTGGGATAAGATCAATTTCTTCCTGAATCCGAACGATGCGCTGCAAGGAAAGAGGCCGCTAGATGCATTGCGTCGGAAACAGATTCCCGTGGCATTGGTGGTGGAAGCGGCTAAAGGCTATGGAGAGGCGGGAGCTTAACGAAGGGTGCGGAAGCCGCCGAAGGAGTTGTCCCGTTGGGATCCGCTGATTGCGACGCTCCCGCAAGGCAGTCTTTGGTATCGTAGCTATTCGCTAACCAACTCGCCGCACTACTTCGGCCGGAACAAAAACCAGCGCTGGGATGCGCCGAGGGCTGAAAACGGGGTGCTCTATTTGGCCGAGGATCCCGAAGGTGCCTTCATGGAGTCGATTGGGCGGGGTGTGCTGCGGACGAAGTTGGTGCCCCAAGCCGCCTTAGAGACTCGCGGGATCGCCGTGTTTAGCCTGGTTCGCGAACTGCGAGTGATTGATCTGGCTGCGACGAGTGGTTTGACGCGCGTGGGAGCGGAGGGAAGCATTAGCAATGGATTGGGATACAAGACCGCCCAGGCGTGGTCGCAGGCGTTTCATGAGCATCCGGCAACCGTGGATGGGATACTCTACCGATCCAGGCACGACCCGGCCCGGAAGGCGGTAGCGCTTTTTGATCGATGCGAGGATGGGGTGCGACTGGCTAGCTCTGGACAGAGTTGGATGGGCCTGTTGGATGGGCCAGCCTATGCTTCTGGGGCGAATTCTCGACCTATACGGGTTTGGTATCGGGCTTTAGACCTTGGCCGCTTGCGGGCGGGGTTCGGTTTCGATAGAGTTTGAGCCTATGCGATCTGCTTTGTTAGCTCGACGCGCTCGGTTGCTGATGCCGGTGGCTCCGGCGGTCTCCGCCGGGCCGCTGGCCCTCGCCGGAGGGAAGATGTGGCGGGTGCGGGAACCTAGCGGGCGACTCTACTCGATCATTCGCTTGGATACCCGCGGTGGGGTTCATGGCTTTGGCGAGGCAGGGGTCGTGGAAGTGCCCGAGTTTAAAGCGGCTATGGCCGCTCTGCAGGGCAGGGAAGCGACCGCCTACGAGACCGTCGCCGTGTCGGGCGGATTGCAGGGGGCTGTGAATATGGCGATGCTCGATATCGTGGGCAAAGCTACCCAAGCTCCTCTGTACCAAGTGCTGGGGGGGCCGACTCGGTTCAAAGCTCGGGCGATCGCTACCGTGAAGAATTCTAATAATGTTGAGCTGGCTCATGAGGCGGGGTTTCGGGCGTTTTCGGTGCCGCTGCCTACTCCGCTGTCTCCGAATTCGGGGAAGCAGTACGTGAATTTGGTGATGGCACTTTGGGAGGAGTTGCAGAAAACCGGCGGCGACTTTGTGCTGGACGGCGGGATGCGGCTTTCGCCGGGCGACGCGCAGATGGTGGCCGCGGCGCTGGAGAAAGAACACCCGCTGTTCCTGGACGAACCTTGTAAGTTGACGCATCTACGGCAGGTGGCGAAGATCAGCGATGAGTCCGTGACTCCGCTCGGCTTTGGACGGGAGTTCGATACGCTGGAGCCGTTTCAGGATTTGCTGCGGGAACAGGCCGTGGACGTCCTGCGGCCTAGTCTGCATCGGCTGGGGATTTCGGCGATTCGACGGGTGAGCGCTTTGGCGGAGACCTACTATACGGCGGTGGCTCCTTATCATGATGGCGGGCCGTTAGGGACCGCGGCGGGGTTGCAGTTGGCGGCTAGCTTGCCGAATTTTGTGGCGTTGCAGGTGCCTCGGGTGAATGCGGCGGAGAAGAAGGCCCGCAGCGAGATGATGTCGGGCTGGGATGAGCCGATTAAAGATGGCTTTTTTGAATTGCCGACGGGGCATGGGTTGGGCGTGAAAGTCGACGAAAAGGCGCTGGATCGTTACGAGGTGAAACTGTGATGCGGAGACGTGGATTTTTAGGACTGGCGGGCGCGGCGCCGGCGCTGGGCGGTAAGTTTGTCGATTCGTGCGGCTGCGCGATGATGCCGCAGGCGGCCGCCATGAGTGGGCCCGTGGGGGCGGCGGCGTTCGAAAAAGTGGGGTCGAAGCTGCGGATCACGAATGTGAAAGTGTTCGGCGTATCGCTGACGCCGGATTCGGATCGGCCTTACGTGTTCGTGAAGATCGAGACGAACCAGGGGTTGATTGGGTGGGGCGAAGGGACGCTGGAAGGGAAAGCGGCTGCGGTGATGGCTTGTGTCGAAGACTTTAAGGAGTTTTTGATGGGGGCTGATCCGATGCAGGTGGAGCACCACTGGCAGTCGATGTATGTGCATAGCTTTTATCGGGCGGGGCCGGTGATTGGATCGGCGATGGCGGGGATTGATCAGGCTTTGTGGGACATTCGGGGGAAGGCCCTGAATATGCCGGTTTATAAGTTACTCGGTGGGCCGTTTGATGCTCGGGGCGTGCGGGGTTACTATCATCTGCGGGCGCGGAATAAAGATGACTATCCGCGGCTGCGGGAAGAGGCGAAGAAGCAGGGGATTACTTGTTTCAAGAGCGGGATTCCGGGTTACTACGAGTGGATCGATACGAATAAGAAGATCTCCGCCGCCGTGGCAAGTATGGCGGCGATGCGGGAGGGGTTGGGGCCGGACCTGGATATTGGGATCGACTTTCATGCGAAGACTTCGCCTAGTGTGGCTTCGATTTTGGTGAAAGAGGTGGAGGGGTTGAACTTACTGTTTATTGAGGAGCCTTGCCCGCCGGAGAATGTGAAGGCGATGCAGCGGATTGCGAAGCGGTCGACGACTCCGATTGCTACGGGGGAGAGGCTGGTGGCGCATTATGGATGCCGGGAGTTGATTCAAACCGATATTAACCACGTGGGGGGGATTACGGCTTTGTGGAAAGTGGGGGCGATGGCGGCGCTGGCCGGGGTTTCGATGGCTCCGCATGCTTGCGAGGGGCCGATTGGGGCGCTGGCGACGGTCCACGTGGATGCGGCGATGCCGAACTTTTTGGTGCAGGAGATTTGTAGTGGGGTGGAGGTGGGGTTGAATGAGAAAGTTTGGGCGGAGTGGCTGGGCTTTCCGGCGATGCGGATGGTGAATGGGCGGTTCCCGCTGTCGGAGAAGCCGGGGTTAGGGTTTGAGTTGAAGGAAGAGTCTCTGAAGAAGTATCCGTTTGGGGGGACGAAGCCGATGGCGCGGGTGTTTCATGAGGATGGTTCGGTGGCGGCTTGGTGAGGATGGCGTTCGATGGTGGCGTAGTGGGCCGGTTGGCGAAACAAGGGGAGATATTAGAGCGGTAGCCACTCCAGCCGATTGTTCCATTCGGAGGCCTCCGACACGAGCCAGATCAGCAACAGTTCTTCGATCGCCACGGCGACCTCCAGGCCTTGCGGAATCAGGAAAACTCCGCTGTTGGAGTTTCCCTCTTCCCTGAACTGTTTGAAGTGGCGGGGCATCGTTCCGGCGTCGTGTGAAACGAGTATGCGCTGTTGTTTGGCCGCCAGAGCCAATACCTCGGGATCCTTCATACCGCGCAATCCGGCGGCCTGGGCCGTCATGAAATCCACGGAGGGCTCACGACGCACTACTCCAGTCAGAATCGCTTTGTTCAGATCGGCGTCCGCCAGAAACCGAACCTTCATGATGAACTGGAACTGAGTATTTCGTCCCTGGCGCGCGTAAGCCTTTGGCGCAGACCCGTCGGGAGGGGCTCCGCGTTACGCCTGCCGTCGGTCCACTTCTCCCGCTGGCTGAGGAGGTAGGCATCCATGCTGGACTGGTTCGCTAAATAGTACGCAATCGCGCCGTAGACCTCTTCGAGGTCGAGGAGCTCGAAATTCTCGCGGATCGTCTCAGGGGACTCGCCGCGGCGGAATGCGTATATGAGCGAATCCAAGGAGACACGCGTGCCAGCGACGTAGTAGGTGTCGTCCCGGTGCTCAACATAATCCTTGCTCATACTTTCTGATTCTAACCCTTTCTCGTTTGAGGAACACGCGCACAACGGACTCGCTTCGACCCGGCAGGGTGGGCGAGTTCCTCGCCCGCTCGAGCCGTGCCTGCGCGGCCTGTGCGCTTCGGCGCGGAGAAGCCGGGGTTAGAGTCGCTGCATTCACTAGGACGGTTCGGTGGCGGTTTGGTGAAGTTGGCGCTCGATCGCGTCGTAGTGGGCTAGCATCTGCTGGGCGGCGGCGCGGTCGCGGCCGAAACGGAAGCGATGGTAGGCGTGGGTGAAACCGGCGACTTGGTTGGCGGTCTCCGAAGGGGGGAGCTCGCGGGCGAATTCGAGGGGCGTCGAGGAGTCGGGTTTCTTGAGGCCTTGGGTGGCAAGCAGGTCGAGGAGTTTGCGGTAGAGGATGGCTCCGTCCGAGGGGGAGGCCTGGCCGGCTTGGAGACGGGCGCGGCGGAGACGCTCCTGCTGACGGGCGCGGAGCCATGGGGTTAGGACCCAGGCGAGAGAGCCAAGAATGGCAAGGGCGAAGATCCAGGGGCCGTAGAGCAGGAGCCAGGCCTTGGCGTTGGCCGTGAGTTCGCGGAGTTGGCGGCTGCGGGAGGGGCGGGAAAGCACCTGTTTAATGCCGCCTTTGTCGAAGGCGGCGGCGATTTTGAATTGCCGCTCGAGGTCGTATTGGAGGACCCAGTCCTGCCAGAAGAGGTCGGCGGCGTCGATCCAGTTGGAGAGTTTGGCGAAGAGGGGGGCGTGGGCGGGGCGGCCGCCGATGGGGGTGGGGTCAAAGGCCGTCCAGCCGTTGTTGGGGATCCAGGCTTCGACCCAGCTATGGGCGTCGGAGGCGGCGACGACGTGCCAACCGCTGACGGGGTTGAATGTCCCGCCTTGGAAGCCGGTGACGACGCGGGTGGGGACGCCGAGGGAACGGAGCATGACGGCTAGCGTGGACGCGAAGTATTCGCAGTGGCCTTTCTTGCGGTCAAAGAGGAAGTGGGCGATGGGGTCCGCCTGGGTGGTGGCGGGGAGTTCGAGAGTGTCTTGGAGATTGGCTTGGAGCCACATTTCGAGGCGGCGGGCGCGGTGCCAATCGTCGGGTTCGTTGGGGGTGAGGGGGCGGGCGAGGGCGGCGACGCGGGGGTCGAGGGGAGGGAGGGAGAGGGCGATGCGGCGTTCTTCCGGGCTGGGCGGGGGGGCGGCGTCGCCGTTGCTGGGGTCGAGGTAGCTGGAGACGCTGTAGCGGAATTGGGAGGGGGCGTCGCCGATGGTTTTGAGGGCTCCGTTGGACTGGCGGAGGATGGATTCGAGGTTGGATTCGAGGTATTCGGGAACGCCGGCGACGAAGAGGGTATCGAGGCCGGATTCCGAGATTTGGACCTGGTAGCGGAGGCGGCGGCCGGTGCGGCGGCGGGGGATGGGATCTGCTGCGAGGGCGAGGGAGCCGAAGGAGAATTTGAGGCGTTCGCTGCTGCCGCGGCTTTGGGTCCAGCGTTGGCCATCGAATTGAGAGAGGGCGGTGCCGCGCCATTTGTAGGGGAGGATCTGGGGTTGGCGGCCTTCCACCTTAATGTGCATCATGGTGCGGCTGGAGGTTTGGAGGGTGCCGATGTCGCCGAGGCGGACGTTGCCGGAGAAGCCGGGGAGGTGGAAGCGGGAGCTAACGAGATTTTGGAAGGCGGCGCGGGCGGTGCGGGGGAGGACGAAGAAGAGGGCGACGGTGAACAGGACGATGGTGAAGGAGGCGGTGAAGGTGGCGCCGAGGAGGCGGCGGGCGAAGCGAGGCTGGGCGAGGGGGAGGGGTTGGCCGACACGCTGGGCGCCGAGGCGGACCTGCCAACTGGTGAGGGTGGCGACGCTGGCGAAGAGGAATAAGGAGAGAAAGAAGAAAAAGAGGAGACTGACGGAGAGGAGGGCGGCGGCGAGGAGTTCGGCGAAGGCGATGAGGATGGCATAGACGGCGTCGCGATTGGAGGCGACGGTGAGGCCTTTGGCGACGGCGAGGAAGCAGATGAGGCGGACGGTGGCGACGAGGAAATCTTCGGCGAGGAAGTGGTAATCGAGGGGGTAGAAGGCGGCGTAGAGGATGACGGCGGCGTTAGCCCAGGCGGCGGGGAGTTCGAGGCGGCGGCCGAGGAGGAGGAGGGCGAGGCGGGCGGAGAAGGCGAGGGCGGTGAGGGAGAGGGTGAAGGGATCGAGTTCGCCGGTGGTGGCGAGGGCGAGGAAGCCGGAGAAGAGCATGCCGAGCAGGGTCGCGTCGAAGAAGCGGTCGACGGGGTGGGGACGTTCTGCGCGGAGGAGGGGCATTGCTGGGTGGTGGGGGTAGCTAGTGGATGGCGGCCATGATGGCTTCGACGAAATCGCCGGAGGCTTGTTTGGGGATGTCCTTGGCGGGTATGACGATGAGGAAGTTGCCGTCGTGGAAGGTGATTTCGCCGGGGGCCTTCTGCCATTTTTGGACGGCTTCGAAGGCTTCGGTGTTGGAGTTAAAGAGGTAGGGGGGGGTGGGGGGGGGGGCGGATTTGAGGGTCCAGCCGCCGGTGAGGCGGGGCGGCGGTTCGGTGATGGATGGGGGGGCGGGGACGGCACAGGCGGTGAGGAGGCTGATGAAAGCAAAGAGCAGGCAACGCATTCCCTTATGGTAATCGAGGCTGAATGTTACTATCGGAAGAACCTAAATTATGGCCAAGCCTAAGCCGTCAAAAGGCCCGTTGCCGACTCGCCTCACGAAAGATGATCTGAAGGTAGCAGTGCCCTGCCTTGTGCTCATTGTGGGGGCGATTTTCCTTCTGGGCTTATTATTTTCCGCGATGTTGAAACCGCGATAGGAACTGAACTGAACATGCGTTTTGATGCTCGTTTGACGGACCAGATGCGTCCGGTGACGATAGAACCGAATTATTTGAAGACGGCGGAGGGCTCTGCGCTGATTCGCGTGGGGAACACGATGGTGCTGTGTACGGCATCGGTGGAAGCGACGGTGCCTCCGTTTTTGCGGGGGAGCGGCAAGGGCTGGGTGACGGCTGAATATGCGATGCTGCCGCGGGCGACTTCGACGAGGACCCCGCGGGAGGTAAAGAAGGGCCGGGAGGGCGGCCGGACGATGGAGATTCAGCGGTTGATTGGGCGTTCGCTGCGGAGCGTGGTGGATTTGACGGTGTTGGGGGAGCGGAGCGTGTTGATCGACTGCGACGTGTTGCAGGCGGACGGGGGGACGCGGACGGCGTCGATTACGGGGGCGTTTGTGGCGTTGGGGTTAGCGATGCAGAAGTTGGTGGCGGGGGGGATGGTGAAGAAGAATCCGCTGCGGCATTATGTGGCGGCGACGAGTGTGGGGGTGGTGGACGGGGTGCCGATGTTGGACCTTTGCTATGAAGAGGATTCGGCGGCGGGGGTGGATATGAACATTGTGATGACGAGCGGGGGGCGGTTTGTGGAGTTGCAGGCGACGGCCGAGCAGGAGGACTTTGGGGACGACCACTTGGCGGCGTTGATTGCGTTGGGTCGGCAGGGGGTGAAGGATTTGATCGAATTGCAAAAGGGGTTTGTAACGCTGCCGTGACGATTCGCTGTGCGACGACGAATGCGGGGAAGTTGCGGGAGTTTCGGCTGATTTTCGCGCATTATGGGCGGGGGCGGTTTGTGTTGGAGCCGGTGTTGGGATTGGGGGGGATTCCGGCGCCGGAGGAGACGGGCGATACGTTTGTGGAGAACGCGGCGTTGAAGGCTTGCTACTACTCGTCGTTCACGGACGATATGGTTTTTGCGGACGATTCGGGGTTGGCGGTGGATGCCTTGGGAGGGGCGCCGGGGATTTTTTCGGCGCGGTATGCGGGGCATGAGGCGACCGATGGGGAGAACAATCGGAAGGTTTTGAAGGACATGATGCAGGAGGAGGAGCGGTCGGCGCGGTTTGTGTGTTCGATTGCGTTGGCGCAGCAGGGGAAGTTGATGGCGACGTTTACCGATGATGTGGAGGGGACGTTGCTGTATGCGCCGAAGGGGCCGCATGGGTTTGGGTATGATCCGTTGTTCTACTTTGGGCCGTTTGGGTGTACGTTTGGGGAGGCGGAGCCGGAGCGGAAGTTGCTCGTAAGCCATCGGGGGAAGGCGTTGGCGCGGTTGATCCGGCATTTGCTGCCGGAATCGGCGATACAGTAAGCTAGCGAACTGTCTTCGTATCGACCGGCCCGGCTGCGAGTTCGGTGCTGAGGCCGGCAGCTTTCATGACTTGGCGGAGCGCGGCGGCGGTGGGTGGGGAGAGGCGGAAGTTGCCGGTACGGTTTACGCCTTCGGCGATGCGGAGCGGGGTCCAGCCGAGGGAGTTTTTCCGGTTCCAGGTTTCGGGGCGGGCACCGAGTTCGGCGAGGGTCAGGACGGCCGCGGGCAGGTGCTTGTAGGCGGCTCCATGCATGGCGGTTTCGCCCTTGGCATCGACGGCGTTGAGGTCATTACCGAGAGCGACGGCGAGGCGGATGGCTTCGACGACCTCGGTTTCGGTGCCGGCGTCTTCGTTGGGAGAGCGGGTGCCGACTCCGGCGGCTGCCATAAGCGGGGTGGTCTGATCGGCATTGGGCAAGCGCGTATCGGCACCCAAGTCGGCGAGGAGGCGCATGAATTCGGCGTCGGCGCACCGGGCGGCCATGAGGAACGGAGTTGCCCCGATGGTGTTCAGGGCGCTCAAGCCGGCGTTGCTTTTGACGAGCATCCGGGCGTTGAGGTTGGCCCCTTTGGCGGCTAACTTGCGAGTGAAGGTTAGGCTGTCGAGGGTGCCGGAGCCGGGTGGTGCGGGATCGTTGCTGCCTGTGCCTGGCTTCCGAACCCACGTGAGGGAGTGGAGCGGGGTCCATCCGGGACCGTCGGCGTTGGGATTCGCTCCGTTATCGAGCAGGAACGCGGCTAGTTCGAAGTGGGCGTTGGCGACGGCGAGGTGGAGGGCGGAGGATCCGGCGCGAATGGTGGACGGTTCGGTGGTGCTGCTTCCCGGGGGGCGCTTCGTACGGGCGGGCAGGGCGTCGTTACTATCGGCACCGGCGCGGAGCAGGGCTTTGACGGTTTCGAGGTGGCCTTCCCGGACCGCAAACAGAAGCGGCGTGAACCCGCCCGTGGAGCGGGCCCGATGGTCGGCACCGAACTCGATGAGGAGTTGAACGGCCGCGACATGGCCTTCGGCGGCGGCCCACATCAAGGCGGTCTGGCCCCGCCAGCTTTCTTGTTTATTGACGACGGCGCCGCGGGCCAACAGAAGCTTGATGGCTTCCGGTCGACCGGTGCGGGCGGCGGTCATCAAGACGGTTTCGCCTTCGGGAGAGGCTCCATTGGGGTCGGCACCGGCTTTGAGAAGCAGGTTGATGAGGGCGGGGGAGCCATTGAGGCACGCCAAGTAGAGTGGCGTGGCACCGTGGGCGTTGGCTGCTTTGGCGTCAGCGCCTTTGGCCAGGAGGGCGGTGACGGCCGCCAAGTCGTCCTGCTCGACGGCGTCGAGCAGAGGCGTCGGCTGGGCGAACAGCGTGGCCGCCAAGCACCCGAGGGCGAGGGGCAGGTGGGGACGGGACTTCATAGGGCAGCGGGCTTGAGCAGTTCGCTGATTTTGCCCTGGCTGTCGGCGAAGGTGTCGAGATGGACGCCCACCTTATCCAAGAGGGTGAGATGGAGATTAGCGAGCGGGGTTGGTTTTTCGTATTTAATGTGGCGTCCGCCTTTGAGGTTGCCAGCGGCGCCGCCGGCGACGACGATGGGGAGATTGACGTGGTCATGCACGTCGGGGTTTCCCATGCCACTGCCGCAGAGGAGGAGGGAGTTGTCGAGAAGGGTTCCGTTTCCTTCCTTGGTGGCCTTCAGTTTGCTGAGGAAATAGGCGAAGAGGGAGACGTGATAGGCGTTGATTTTTGCTACTCGCGCCATCTTTTCCGGGTCGCCCGAATGATGGGTGAGCGGATGATGCGGATCGGTGACGCCGGCTTCGGGGTAGACGCGGGTGCTGGCCTCGCGGGCGAGTTGGAACGAGATGACGCGGGTGACGTCACCTTGCATGGCTAAGACTTGCAGATCGAACATCAGCTTGGCGTGTTCTGCATAGGAGGCGGGTACGCCAACGGGGCGGTCGAGATCGGGCATTTCGCCGTCTTTGGTTTGTTTTTCGGCCTTTTGGATGCGGCGTTCGACTTCGCGGACGGATTCGAGGTACTCGTTTACTTTGGTTCGATCGCCGGCGCCCAATTGGCCTTGGAGGCGGGCGATGTCGGCGGAGACCCAATCGAGGATGCTGGCGTTTTTGCGCATTTCGGCGCGACGCTCGGCGGCGCTGCCGCCGTCTCCGAAGAGGCGTTCAAAGACAAGGCGGGGATGGGCTTCGGCGGGTAAAGGGGTGGTGGGCGATGACCACGATAGGTTGTTCTGGTAGACGCACGAATATCCGTTGTCGCAATTGCCAATGGTCGACAGGAGATCCATGGCCAGTTCCATCGAGGGTAACGGGGAATCCTTACCGATGTTTTGGGCGGCGATTTGGTCGACGGTGGTGGCTAGCTCATAATCAGTGCCCTCGGTGAGCTTGGCCTTGGCGGCACTGAGGAACGAACAGTTCGCGGTGGCATGGTTGCCGGGGGAATAGGCGTTCTTCAACTCGAGGTTGCTGATGACGGTGAGCTGATCGAGAAATGGAGTGAGCGAGTTGAGGGTGGGTGAGAGGCGGGTCATCCGGCCGAGTTCGGGGGGCGTCCACTGGGCGATGGTGGCCCCCATCGGGATGTAGACGAAGCCGAGGCGGCGGACGGGGGCGGCCGGGGTGGCGGCGAGGGCGGTCATGGCGGGGACCATGGCGTCGAGCAGCGGCAAGGCGAGTCCTGCTCCAAGGCCGCGGAGCAGGCTCCGGCGGGCGATTGCTTTTTTCTGAATGATCATTGCGATTGCCTCATGGTGAAGGGGGTGCTAGTTGCGATGCCGAGTAGGAGCGAAGAGAGCCGATACTCGTTTTTTTCGGCGTCGTGGACGATTTTTCGGATAGCGGGGGCGTCATAGCGCTCCAGGCCGCGGCCCAGAGCGTAGATTAATAACTTTTCGGTTACGGCGGAGACAAAGAGTTCGGGCTGCAACAAGAGGGCTTGTTTGAGTTCTGTGGCGTTCTGGAATTTGGTGCCGTCGGGCAAAACGCCGGAGGCGTCGATCGGTGCGCCGCCCTCGGTGGAGCGCCAACGGCCCACGGCGTCGTAGTTTTCGAAGGCGAAGCCGATGGGGTCCATGAGGTTGTGACAGCCGGCACAGGCTGGGTTTTTGCGATGTTCGGCGACGCGTTCGCGCATGGAGAGTGCCTTGGCACCAGGGGTTCGGACGGCCTCTTTGAGTTCCGGCACCGCTGGGGGCGGGGCGGAGGGAGGGGTGCCGAGAATGTTCGCCAAGATCCATTTTCCGCGGATGACCGGGGAGGTTCGGGTGGCGTAGGAGGTGACGGTGAGGATGCTGGCATGGCTGAGGAGTCCGCCGCGCGATGGTTGGCCGCTCAAATCGACGCGGCGGAAACGGCTGCCGTAAATGTGGGGGATACCGTAGTGACGGGCGAGCCGCTCGTTTAAGAAAGTGTAGGGCGCTTTCAGCAGGGACGGGGCGGGCAGATCTTCGCGGAGGACGCTCGAGAAGAACATTTCTGTTTCCCGCTGCATGGACTGGCGGAGATTTTCGTCAAAATCCGGGAAGAGCCGGGGGTCGGGGGTGATGGTCGCGAGGTTGCGAAGATACAACCATTGGGAGGCGAAGTTGGTAACGAGCGATTCTGACCGTGGATCGGCGAGCATGCGGCGAACTTGCTGTTCGATGACGGCGGGATCTTTCAGTTTGTCGCGTTCGGCCAAGTCGAGAAGCGTGTCGTCCGGAATGGTGCTCCAGAGGAAGAACGCGAGTCGAGAGGCGAGTTCCGGGCCGGAGAGCTGATAGGGCACTTGATTGGATTTGGCGGGATCTTTCTCGATGCGGAAGAGGAACTGAGGATTGACGAGCAAGGCGCGCAGCGCCATTTCGATTCCATTGTCGAAGCCCCCTTCGGCTTTTGCTTTGCGATAGAAGTCGAGCGGGGCGGTCAGATCGTCGGGGCGAATGGGGCGGCGATAGGCGCGCCGTAATAAGGTGGCCAGGATCTGGGTGGCGCAGGCGTCGGTCTGTTCGCCGCAGACGAAGATGCGGCGGCGACTGGGGGAGTCACCGGGTCCGACGGCGTCGAAGGGCCCGATGACCGTAATGGAATAGAGGGCGGGCTGGACGCGCGGATGGCGATCCATATTGAAGTGTGCCTGGTAGGGCTGGCGGCCGGTTTCGAGGAGGGCGGCGGTTTTGCGGGGGAAGCTTACGCCAAGCTGATGGGGGCCGGCCGAGACGACCAGTTTCGCCATTAGGTGTTTGTCGACGTTTTGATGATCCTGGCCGCGCGGGGTAGGGGTGACGGTGAAGAGGCCAAGCCGTTTTCCATCGAGCGTGAGTTCCACTTGGTGGGGAACGTCGAGCCCTTCGACCCGTTCATCGCGATCGCGAGAGAGGCGAACCTGGATTTCGTATTGAGCGCTGACCGGAAAGTTGTAGGTGCTGATTGCGCCGCCGCGGGTGCCTTGGGGCAATCCGGGGACGTGTTCTTCCTGGGTCAGATCGGGTGGAATGAGGATCAGTTCGCTGGAAGGTTTCCGAACCGGGCTGCCGAGAGCGAGGCGGCTGATTTTTTGCGCGGCCGAAAGATATCGTTCGATCAGAATCGGGGATAGGTTTTCGACGGCGATGTTGTCGAAGCCATGACTTGTCTCGTCGGTGGGCAGGAGGGTGGTGACGTTATAGTCGACCGCGAGGAGGTCGCGAATGGCGTTGTGGTATTCGAGGCGGTTAAGGCGGCGGAAGGTGCCGGGGCGCCCGGCCTGAGGGCGGAGCGCGGCTTCGGCATCGAGGGTCGCGGTGAGTTCTTTGACGACGAGTTTATAGGAGGCTTCGTCGGGCCTCGGCAAGCCCACGGGGGGCATATGCCGGTGGCTGAGTTGGCGTACGGCCCTTTCGGAAACGGTGGATGAGAACGCGTTCTGCAGGGATACGCCGCCGGCGCGCGCCGTTTCGCTATGGCAGCCGACGCAATACCGATTGAACATTGCTCGGGTGGCCGGTGGTTGAGCGATTGCGGGAATGATGCAACCGAACAGCAAGCACGCTAACTTCATCCTCATTAGTCTATTCTCTACCGTAAACCGGCGCTAGGTTCGAACCGTTCGGGGCCGGGTAGTTCTGCGATCCAGTCCCAGACGCGCTCGGAAAAACGAACGATGGCGGGGAGATCGGCGCGCAGCAGAAGACGATCGTTGGCGAGTTGCTCGGCGGCCGCTTGCACCCGACTGGTGTAGTTTGCCCGGGAGTCATAGTGGGCTTTGACGCGCGCGGGGGGATAGGGAAGGAAGGAGCCGGTTTGGCCGAGGAGTTCGCCCGGGGCGCCGATGGACGGAGAGCGGAGGTTCCAGCCAGTGAACTGGCCAAGCGGTTCGGCGACCCAGGGCATCCGCAGACCGCTGGTTTCATTCCCATCCGGCCCCTGGGTGGGGACCAGTACTTCGTAATCCGGTCCGGGTTTGGGGGGCTGGTGCGTGACGATGGATTTGGAGAGGTAGTCGGGTCCGAAGTCCAGGTATTGGGTGCGATATGCGGCGGGCTTCCCTTTCTTCAGGGTGCCGCTGGCCAGGGAGGGATAACGGGAGGGAGGGGGCGGGATGCCGTCGACGACCCAGGCGCGGAGGTTTTGCAGGGTGGCCCGGAGCGCCCATTTGTAGTCGTTCCAATTGGGCAGATTTTGCCCCGGGCCGCGCTTCGGGGGAAAGGCGGCAGGGCCATGTTGGCCTCCGGTGAGCAGGTAGAGGCGGGTTGTCGTTGGGAGGGGGAGGTCGTGTTTGCCGTCGAGAGTGGTATGGAGTAGAGCGGCGCTCGAACCGTAGTACTCGTAACTGGAGTTGGTGTAGACGATTTTGGGGATGACGTTGGCGGCCCGGGCGCGGGACAAGAGGCTGTCTCGCCGGCCCGTTACCGGCTCGGCTGCCTCGGTATCGGAGTAAGGGAACTGGTCGGTGGTGGAGAAGCTGGCATTCCGATAGGGACCGGAGGTTCGACTTGGTTGGGTGAACCGTTCGAAGGTGGCGCGCCGCCCGCCCGCGACGTGCGGTTGCAGTCCGTCGAAAACGGATTTGCCTTGTTCGTCGGCGTTGAACCCTTCGTAAAGCAGGGCTTTTAGGAACATAGCGGATTGGGATGTGCCTAGACCGAGAGCGAACCGGACGCGGCCTTCTCGTTTGTAGGAGGAGACGAAGTCGCGGGTGGCGGCCATGCCCAGTCCGGCGACGGCGGGCTGGGCGCCTGGATAGATAAATTCGTAGGTTTGGCCCGGTGTGGCCAACTGCTTGAGTAAAATTGCGTCCCCATCGAGGTGCCATGCGGCGGACGGGACGGGTTTTCGGACTCCATGGACCGAGTCCCGGACGGTGAGTGAGATTCTGGAGGGATCGGCGACCGGATAGGCGAGGTGCTCGGAGTCGCCGAGCGGAATTCGGTCTGCTGCTTTTGCGAAGGTGAACTCGCCGCGGACCAGGCCGGTGACTCCCTGGGCGACGGGTAGGTAGGCTCTGAGCAAGCCTTCGCGTTTCGGCACGTCATGTTGCCAGCCAACCCACGCCAAAGTGTACCCTTCCCGCAGCAGATACCCATCGCCGAAATGTTCTTCTTTGACGGGATATTGAGAACCTGAGGCCCGGTTGTAGAGCGCCAGCATTCCCATTCCTCCGCGGTTGGGCGATTCGAGGAGTAAGGTGCCGTTGCCGGATCGAGGATCCTTCGGGCGGAGCATCACGACGTCTGCCGAAAACTCAACCAACCCGGCGGCGTTTCGAGGGGCGAAGGCAATGTCGGTGATGCGGGAATTGGCTGGCGACTTCGGATCGACGGCAAAGTAAGCGCGTGCGCGGACCAACTCGTAGGGGCCGGAGGAGCCGAAGCTTGCGCCGCCGAGGACATCCTGCTGGCTCGTAATTTCCATCCGGACCATGGCGGCAGGAGCGCTGCCAGCCAGCAGGGCCGCGAATACGAATAATTGGCGCATTCATTGATGCTAGCGCAGGGTGGCTGATTCTCTTCAGTTGGGTACGGTTCGCGAACGGTTCAGGCTGTTCCCCGCGGCTTCGCGATTTGGGATAGACTTTGGACGAACTGGCCCCATGTCGCACCCCCATCAGAATACCGCAACGATTGAGCTGCCCGAAGTCAGCCCGGATGAGATTGAAGCGGAACTGCAGTCGATCTTAAGAAGTAGTTCTTTTGAACGTTCTGACAAGCTTCAAAGTTTTCTGCGGTTTATCTGCGAGCTTACGGTACGCGGCGAGGGAGGCCGAATCAACGAATATTTGATCGGCTCGGAGGTTTTCCGGCGCGGGGCAGGGTATTCGCCAAGCGAGGATTCGGTGGTTCGCCGGCAAGCTCACTCTCTGCGCCAGAAGCTGCACGAGTATTACGCTGGCGAAGGGTGCACGCACTCGCTACGGATCGAGCTTCCTGTCGGGCGCTATGTGCCCAACTTCCGACGGATTAAGGAAGAAATCGCCGAGGAGGTGGAAGAGGTTTTACCTGTCGCGCCGCCTGCCGTGGTGAAAGACAATTCGGCGCGGCAATTGGTGGGGATGGTGATGGCGGGTATCGCGCTGCTGGTCTTGGGCTATTTCTGGGGTGCTGCTTCGTTCACCCCCGCGTCGCCCAGCGTTGCGGTAGGAAGCGCCACACGAGAAATTTGGGGACCGTGGGTGGATACCGGACACCCGGCGGTGATTTGCTTCAGCACGCCGATGACGGCCATCATTAAACATTTCGAGCAACTGCTCCCACCCGATACGCAGCCGAAGCGGTTTCGGGCGCATCCGGCGGATGAGCAACTTTACCGGCAGGCGTTCCAAACACCCGCCGGCGGCGCGTTCTACTTCACTCCGGCGGTGAACCAAACCAAGGTTGGTGAGGCGGTAGCTGGGGTCCAGTTGTCGATGCTGCTCACTCGGCTCCGCGTTCCGGTGCGAACGACCCAAAGCAGGTTCGTCAGTTGGGAAGATCTCCGCAACGACAACATGATTCTGTTGGGCCACGACGAAGACAACAAGTGGCTTGACCCGCTTCTCGACAAGGCCCCGTTTCGGCTGACCCGAAGTGTGGGCAAACGGCAGAGGGCAATCCTCAACGTGACTCCGCGACCCGGCGAGGCGGCCGACTATACGATCAACTACGCGGTGGGCGAACGGGAAGGCGATCAGGAATTTGCGCTGATCTCGATGTTGCCCGGGATGACCTCCGGCCAGAAGTTGTTGCTGGTGAGTGGACTTAACGCTCAGGCAACCCAAGCCGCAACCGAGTTTTTGGCTGCTGAGCAATCGTTGGCTCAGCTGTTGGCATTGCTCCGACAGCAGGACCCCAAACACCAGGGTCCGTGGCATTTCCAGGCGGTACTGAAAGCCGAGGTACACGACAAAGTTCCAACGAAGTCTTGGTTGGTGGCGGTTCGAGTTCTTTAGTTTCCGGGGCTGCGGAACGGTTCGGAACCGTTCCGCCCTTGCCGTCACCGTGGTAGGCGCATAACATTGGATCACTTCATTTCTAAGGAACGCTATGAATTCCATTGTCCGTAATTCGTTGTTCGCCCTGTTTTGCTGCTCGGGCTGGCTAAACGCCCAAGTGACGACGGCGACTTTTTATGCGACGGTCACTGACTCGACCGGCGCGGTCATCCCCGGTGCGAAGATCACTGTCATCCATGACGGGACTGGAGCGACCAATGAAAAGGTCGCAGATGGCCAGGGTGAAGCCGTCTTCACTTTCCTCCGCATTGGTACCTATACCGTGCGTGCGGAATCGAAAGGATTTAAAAGACAGGAGGCTGCTGGGCTCGAACTGACGGCCGGACAGCAAGTGCGCAATACGATCTCTCTGGAGATTGGTGCGGCCACGGAGACTGTTCGCGTCGATGCCAGTGTTCCGCTGATCAATACGGTGTCTTCCGAACAGATCAATTCTTTTGAGGCGGTCAAAGTGCGAGAACTTCCGCTTGCGCGTCGCAATTTTGCGAATCTCCTCAGCCTTGGCACGGGCGTCGTTTCCACTGGCGACAGTGTCCGCATGAACGGGGTGGGTAAAAATGGCGTGGCGTTTTCGGTGGACGGTACCGACGCTGGTGGTAATCCCGAAGGGCGGGCCTCGTCCGGATTTGGTCGGCCGAATCTGATCGATATCATGAGTATTGAAGCGATTCAGGAGGTCGATACGGTTAAGGGTGTCCCCTCGGCGGAATACGGCAATATTGTCGGCGGACAGGTGAATCTGGTTAGCCGATCCGGGACGAACCAATGGCATGGCAGCCTGTTCGAGAACTTCCAAGCGGAAGAGCTCAACGCCCGTAATCAACGGTTGGCCACGAAGCCCGGGGCTACCTTTAATCAGTTTGGCGGCTCTGTGGGTGGGGCGATCCTGAAGAACAAACTATTTGTTTTTGGCGTATACGAAGGATATCGCGACCGGGCGTTTTCGGTGGTGCAAGACAACGTACCGACGCCTCGGCTCCGCAGCGACATGTTGGCCGGGGTTCCTTCTTATAAGCTGCTACTGGATTTCATTCCGCTTCCCACGGAGCCTTACGCGGCCACGGCGGATGTCGGACTATTTCGGGCGCCGGCGAGTTCGGTGCGGGACGACAATCACGCCGACGTAAGGACGGACTGGCGGGTTGGGCAGATGAGCAATTTCGCATTTTCTTACAGCCGGGGACGCCCCTCGCAACTTGTGCCGCGCAGCTACACAAATGGCTCCAACGATAGAACCTT
>JAPKZA010000574.1 GCA_026394015.1 Acidobacteriota bacterium | reverse complement strand
TAAAACCATGGTGCAAACCATTATGAGAATGAACCCAGGATGTTACCGGATGAAAGGCAGGTGCCATCGAAATCCGACCGGCCAACCGGTTCATCCACCTTTTGGGAAACAAGATACCCTGTAATGCATCGTGCCCGATGATAAGCATGACCCCAATAGCATGACCGTTGACAAGGCCAAGAATAATTTTGGCCCACCACGGTGCGAAAATGATTCCTGCGAGGGAGGCCATCCAGACAAACAAAGGTAATGAGAAGTGAAATAACCCAGGAACAAATTCTTTGATTCGCTCTTTTTCATTAACGCTAGATCTTATCTCACCAATTCCTGGCCACTCATAGTTTATTTTCATTCAAATGTTATTTCTAAAGTTATGAGGCATAAAAATAGAGCACTAATTTGGTGCGTAGAAGCAATTTTAAATTTAGCTTTCACAACATTAAACAAATTAGATTCAACCCTTCTAAACTTTCCTTTACAAATCTATCACCATCAGACTTAAATATGACTTTACCAGAAAATCTATTCAAACAAAGGCATGTGGATAAGTTTAAATAAGTTTAGAGATGTATAGGCTTATAAAATCAAGGGCGCGCAACAATCTCAACCCAAGCAGGCCCTTTTCCCACTTCAATCGAATCTGTTTGTGTAAGTTTCCCATTTTGATTGTCAATCATGAATACTGCGATTTTGCCTGAATCTTGACCTGCAACCACTAGAAATTTCCCAGAAGGATCAATATTAAATGCCCTTGGGATTTTCTCTGTCACCGTCTGCTCGATAGCCTCAAGTTTTCCTGAGCCTGCATCCAAACGATAACCTGCAATGCTATTATGCCCACGGTTGGAAGCATAAACAAACTTCCCATTGGGAGTAACATGAATGTCGGCACAGGTATTTGGCCCCTTGTAGTTTTGAGGCAAGGTACTGATTGTTTGAAGGTGTTTTAATTTACCTGTAATTTCATCTTTATCAAACACACTTACGGTACTGTCTATTTCATTGACAAAATAAACTTCAGGAAGGATGGGATGGAAGGCAAAATGCCTTGGGCCACTGCCCTTTTTTGAATCCACATCATTGCTTACATCCGTTGAAATCATACCTTTGCTGGCATCCCAATTGCGAACAAAAATCTTATCCGCCCCGGTGTTTGGAACATAAACCATTTTGTTTGATTTATCGATCTGAATACTGTGGGGATTCTTGATGGCATCAAGCATTTGTATCGCTGAACCTGTTGGGATTCCATTGGCATCAAGTTTATAGACACAAGCTTTCCCTTCGGTGTAATGCGAAGTTAAAATCCATTTTTTTGAAGGGTCAAGAGTTAGGTAAACAGGGTTTCCAAAGATGGGATTAGCGCCCAAAAACTCAGGAGTGCCCTTATTAGAAAGTTTGTAGGCCGAGATACTTTTTGCACCTCTGATCCCAAGGTAAAGGATTTTTTGTTTGTCGTTGATCGCTATGGGGCCCGGGCCAGTATCCGTCATAATCTCACCACCCTTTTGCAATTTCCCTTTCTCATCGAGATTAAACCATGCAAGTTTATTTTCACCCCCAACACTGATATAAACCGTTCCCAGGGATTTAACATCTTCCGCAAATAGAATTTGAGAGGAAATAGTCGCGACTCCAATCAAGACAAAAGACAGAAAACGAAACATGGGATAGCTCCTAAAAAAACAGCCGGGCTTTAAACCCGGCTGCAATTAAATAACACCTTTAAGCCGAGTCCTACTATTCAGC
>JAPKZA010000287.1 GCA_026394015.1 Acidobacteriota bacterium | reverse complement strand
CGGGTGACAAATCGATTTCTCACCGTTTCGCCATCCTGGCATCCATTGCGGAGGGGACGTCGACGCTACGGAATTTTTCCACCGGCGCCGATCCGCACTCCACCCTAAATTGTGTGGAGACGCTGGGAGTCGGCGTAGAGCGGGCCGGCACCGAGATCAAGGTCCACGGGAAGGGGCTCCGGGGCTATTCGGCACCGGAAAAGACGCTGGACGTCGGAAACTCCTTCGGCACCGGAAAAGACGCTGGACGTCGGAAACTCCGGGTCCACCATTCGCATGCTGAGCGGCATTCTAGCGGCACAGCCGTTTTTGAGCCGTTTGGAAGGCGATTCCTCCATCGCGCGGCGACCGATGAAGCGGATCATTACCCCGCTCGAGTTGATGGGAGCGAAGATTTCGGCCGTCGACGGGACCTATCCTCCGATTGAGATTCAGGGCACCGCGGATATCCAGGCCATTGATTACACCCTGCCAGTGGCCAGTGCGCAGGTGAAAAGTTGCGTCCTCTTTGCCGGTTTGTACGCGAACGGAACCACCGTGACGCGGGAATCCCACAAGACGCGGGACCATTCCGAGCTGGCGCTGAAGGAGTTCGGGGCCGATATCCAGGCCCGGGGGACGACCGTCTCCATCACCGGTGGTGCGGCGTTGACTGGACGGGAGCTGCTCGTACCCGGCGATCTGTCCGGCGCGGCCTTCTTCCTGGTCGCGGCGATTCTGGCCAAGGAATCGAACTTGATTCTATATGACGTGGGGCTCAACCCTTCACGGACGGCGTTAATCGATTTTCTGGTCAGCGGCGGCGCGCAGATCAAGGTGCTGGATATGCGGTCTTCCGGCGGCGAGTTGATCGGCGATCTACAGGTACAGGCGAGCCGGTTTCAAGGTGGACTAATTGAGAAGGGCATGACGGCCGCGTTGATTGATGAGATCCCGGTGTTGGCCGTGTTGGGCGCGATGAGCGAAGAAGGGCTGACCGTGCGGGACGCGGGCGAACTGCGCGTGAAGGAGACGGACCGGATTGCGACCGTCGCCGAGAACATGCGGCGCATGGGGATTGAGATCGATACTGCACACGACGGGTTCCGAATTCCGGGCAAACAGCAGTTTCGCGCCGCGGAAGTCGATTCGTTCGGGGATCATCGGATTGCCATGGCGTTTGCGGTCGCGGGCTTGTTCGCCGATGGCGAGACGACGGTGAACGAAGCGGAAGCGGCCAGCGTGTCCTACGCCGAGTTCTACGATACCGTGGCGCGGATTCGGGGCTGAGGTGGAACGCGATACGGAGCTGACCGTCGCCGGACTAGCGCACGATTTGAACAACGTGTTCGAAACGCTGGCGGAGTCGGCGGAGCTATTGGGCCGAGACCCGAAATGGGCCCGCTTGGCGGGCACGATTCGACGGTGCGTGACGCGCGGTGGACGGATCGTCGAGAGCCTGTCGGAGACGGCGCGCGATTCCGGAGACGTGCAAGGCGTCCTGGACAACGCGATTCTCCATGCCGACGACTTCTTACAGGTGACCCGGGCCGCGACGGTCGTTTGGAATAGTGAAATTGAGCCGGGGCTGCGCTTGCCCGGTGCTCCGGGCGCGTGGGAACGGGTGTTCGTGAACCTGTTTCTCAACGCGGTGCAGATGAAGCCGGATGAAGCCGTGATTGAAATCCGGGCGCGGCGAGCGGGCGAGGCGCTGGTGATTACGGTGGCGGACAACGGCCCGGGTATTCCAGAAGAGATTCTGCCGCATATCTTTGAACCCCGCTTCACGACAAAACGAAGCCGAAGCCGCACAGGACTGGGGCTCCATATTGTTTCCTCCATCGTGCGAGAGAACGGCGGAGAGGTGACCGCCGAGAATCGGGAGTCGCGCGGAGCTAAGTTCACGATCACTTTGCCGGGCACCGGCGGCTAGCCCTGCCGAAGAGTACGCAATACTAAAGCCAGGCTGCTTCCACAAATCCTAGTATTGCTTTCCCTGCTGCTTCTTGCCGCCGTCGCTGCCAGTAAGGTCTCCTCCCGCTTTGGGATTCCAGCGCTCGTGCTGTTTGCGGGATTGGGGATGCTGGCGGGGGAGGAAGGGCCGGGCAGGATCGCCTTCAACGACGCCGGCCTCGCCCAGAACGTCGGCGTCGTTTCGCTCTCGCTGATCTTGTTTGCGGGCGGACTGGGGACGTCGTGGCAGCATGTTCGGGGGCTCCTGTGGCGTGCCGTGTCGCTGGCGACCGTGGGGGTAATTGTAGCGGCGTTTCTGGCGGGCTGGTTTGCCAGCCTGATCCTGGGGATCTCGCTGGGCGAGGGGCTGCTGTTGGGATCAATCCTGGCCTCAACGGACGCCGCGGCAGTTTTCACGGTATTGGCCACAAGCGGCATCGCGCTACGGGCCAGGCTAGGGCCGTTACTGGAGCTGGAGAGCGGCAGCAATGATCCCATGGCGGTGTTTCTGACCGTTGCCCTCATTCGGTTCCTTACCGTGCCGGGGGTGGGCTGGGGCGAGTCGCTCGGGGGCTTCGCAATGGAGATGGTACTCGGCTTACTGCTCGGGTTAGCCGGCGGCCGCCTCGGCGTCTGGGCGCTCAACCGCCTTCGACTCTCGAGCGAGGGGCTCTACCCGGTAGTGACGGTGGCGATTGCGCTCGGGGTTTTCGGCGGGACGATGCTCGTGCAGGGCAGCGGCTTCTTAGCCGTGTATGTGGCCGGCGTCGTGATGAACCGCGCTTCTTTCGCGCACAAGGCAAGCTTGGTCCGCTTTCACGATGGCGTGGCGTGGCTGGCCCAAATCAGTATGTTTCTCACGCTCGGCCTGCTCTGTTTTCCGTCCCGGCTCTGGGCGGTGGCGGGGCCATCCGTTGCGATCTCTTTGTTCTTAATTCTGGCGGCGCGGCCAGTGGCGGTGTTTGTTAGCTTGGCGCTGGCAAAAATGACGTGGCAACAAAAAACCCTTGTGGGCTGGGTCGGGTTGCGGGGGGCGGTGCCCATCGTGCTGGCGACGTTTCCGCTGCTCGCGAAGATGCCGAATGCGGAGCTGTACTTCAACGTCGTCTTCTTCGTGGTGCTGACGTCGGTACTGGTACAGGGAACCACGCTTGGGTGGTTGGCGAAGCGTTTGGCGTTGGTCGCTCCCGTAACGACACAGACGAAGCCAGTGATGACGGAAATCACCGTAAACTCCGGGGCGGTGATGGCGGGACGGCGGATTATGGATTTGGGTTTGCCCAAGAGCGCGCTGGTAGTTCTGGTGATCAGGGACGAAGAATATGTCGTGCCGCGGGGGGACACCCAATTACGGGCGGGAGATACGTTGCAGGTATTGGCGGACGGGGAGGATCTACGGATCCTAAGGGTAAAGGCCGGAGACAGCGATGCTACGGTGGTCGCATGAACCTACGGCGCAATACGCTGGGCGCTGACGATAGGAATGGCCGGAGCGAGGCGCTGCGCTTCCGCCGGCGCAGCTTGAATGCGGCGTACGACCTCAAGGCCGGAGACGACGCGGCCAAAGGCCGCAAAGCCCTGCCCGTCCGGGTTGCGCCGCCCTCCGAAATCGAGTTCGGGCTGGTCGCCCAGGCATATGAAGAATTGGTGCGAGGCGGAGTCGGGCTTTTCACGAGCCATCGAAATGGTCCCGTTTTGATGGCGCAGTCCGGTCACGGAGGTTCGCTCCAGCCGGATCGGCGGAAAGGTCTTGGTTTCGCGAGCCATCGCCTGGACGACTTCGATGCGGATGGGACTCGTAGGCTGGTTATCCGGGCGGACGGTCCGATGAAAGCGGCCCTGATCGTAGAGCCCGGCGTCGACGTGGCGGAGGAAGTTGGCGGCGGTCACAGGCGCGGATCGGGTATCGATTTCGAGGATGATCTCCCCGAGCGGCGTCGAGAGCACGACACGCGGAAGCGCATCCTGTGGGGCTCCGGAGAGAGTAAGAAGGGCCAAGAGGCCGAAAATTAGGGGTTTCAAGAGGGTGTTGCCGTAAAAAGTTCAAAAAGTGGGCATCTAGTACTGTTTTTTCCTTTACTTCGATGCGGCGGCTGCCGTATGATTGCAACTGCAAAGGGATCAATTAGAACATTTCACCATACAAATGATTGAAACGTTTTAACCTGATTTCGATTCTCCGGAAGAATCAGAAAAGGAGCAACATGGCTGTCGTAACACGCATGACGCAGACCCAATTGGTCGCGGCCCTCGTCGAGGGAGTTGAAGGGATCAACAAGAAGCAGGCGAAAGCATTGGTGACTCTGTACGCCGATATCGCCATCAAAGAAACCAAGAAGAACGGTGTGGCCGTTCTGCCTGGTCTGGGCCGTCTGGTCCGCCAGGAGCGGAAGGCGCGCACGGGTCGGAACCCTGCCACGGGCGCGACGATCAAGATTCCGGCCAAGAAGGTCGTGAAGTTTCGGGTAGCCAAGGCCGTCAAAGACGCCATTGTGCCGCCGAAGAAAGAAAAAGTGGCAGCACCGAAGGCTGAGAAAGCCGCGAAGTAGTTCGGTTCGGTCCGTCTCCTCCAATTCCAAAACTTAAAAAACCCCGCTGGTTGATCCAGCGGGGTTTCTTTTTATTACCGATTCCGTTCCGCCCAAAGTGCGGGCGACCAGAGGAAGCCTTACGCCGGCTTCTTTTCTTCGGGCTGCTCTGCAACCTTTTCGTCGCCTTTGAGAGCGTTCTTGAAGTTTTTGATACCCTCGCCGAGCCCTTTTGCCACTTCGGGAATCTTCTTCCCGCCGAACAGCAATGCAGCAATAGCCAGGATGACCAATAATTCTTGCCAGCCAAATCCTCTCATACGGCCTCCTTTGGAATTTACAACTCTATTATAACCATATGGCAACCCGGAAGAAACCCAAGCCCCCAGACATCGGCAAGACCGTCCGACGCGTAGCGCGGAATGTCGTCGGGATTGTGAAGGCCTCCCAGCCCATTGAACCCAAGGACAAACGCAAGAAGCCGAAGTACAAAGCCGACCCTCTGACCGAAGACGGAGGGAGCTAACCGGCCAGGGAACCGACCACGGCGAAGATCAGGCCGAGGACCCATACCGGGCAGGTAACGCCGAAGGCTTTCGCCTTGGAGACCCCGGTCAGGGCCGCATAGCCGAACGCCAGGATCACGATGTACCACAGGGTGAAAAACGAAAAATAGTTGAGCAGGCCCTGAAGAAGCCGCGGGGCATCGTCACCAAGCAGCAGGTCGATACCGAAGGCGGGCTGCATTCCGGCCATCGAGGTGAGTTCGCCGCGAAGCTTGACCACCACCGACTGGGCCACTTGCGCGGTAAGGGGGATCAAGGCGCAGTGGGCGAGAAGAGTGAACACGTCGGTGAACACCGCGCGAACGCCAGCGATCGTACTGAAACCAAGCACGAGCGCTGAGCTGATCGCCAGCATGATCGCCAGCATGACCGGGGTCATGACCGCCGAAAACGTAAGCGTGCCACTGGCGAAAGCCATCGCCTCCCGAGCCTTCTCCGCACTCATCTTGTCGAGCAGGTCGTTATACATCGCTTGTTCGAAAAACGGTCGCAACACCAGGGAGACTCCAGCGGAGATCGCGGCCGCCAGCAGAATCGGTGGCAGCCAGGCGAGTTTCCCCTGGGCCCGTTGGTAGCGGACCGAAGCCGCCGGATCAATGAAAATGTTGAGAATGGCGAGGACGGAGTTCATGATTTACGAGCGAGGTGGAGAGCGACGATGCCGAACGTGAGGCGATCGAATGTGACATCGGAAAACCCGGCGGAACGGAAATCGGCGGCGAGAGCTTCGGCGCCGGGAAACTTCCGAACCGATTCCGGCAGATAGGTGTAGGCGTCGCGGCGCCCGCTGATCAGCGCACCGATCCGGGGAAGGATCCGGAGGCTGTAGAAATTGTAAACGGAACGAAACGCCGCGTTCGGCGGCGTCGAGAATTCGAGGATAGCGGCGGTGCCGCCCGGGCGCAGCACGCGATAAAGTTCGGCGATGCCTTTGCGGTAATTGGCGAAGTTACGGAAGCCGAACGAACAGGTGATCAGGTCGAGCGAGGAGTCGGCCAGCGGCAACGACAGGGCGTCGGCTTCAAAGAGCGGGGAGCGGGACCGCTTCGCCTGCGAAGCGGTCAACATCGGATGGCAGAAATCCGAGCCCAGAACCGGGCCCTTACGGACCTTCTCCAGCGCCAACAGCAGGTCGCCAGTGCCGCAGCAGAGGTCCAGAATGCGGGCCGCCGGGTCCTCCAGATAAGATCGGACCCGCCTGACCGTATGCGCGCGCCAAAGCTGATCAATCTGCAAGGATAAAACGCGATTCAGAAGGTCATAACGGGGAGCCACGTCAGCGAACATGCCGCGGACCCACTTCGCTGCCTCCTCCTCGGTGCGAGCGCCGGGCGGGGTGGTGCCCTGGTTCATGCTAGAGCCGCGGCCGCCGCGGCTACCACGTCGGCGTGGGGGATTCCCCGAACAATTTCCGTTTGCCCGATCGCCGTGGCGAGGACGAAGTGCGTTTGACCCTGGATCGTTTTCTTATCTTTGTAGATATGGCCGGCCAGCGCTTCCGGCGTAATGCCGACGAGGGCGGGCAGAGGGCCGTAAAGATGGATCACCCGGCTGAGTTCGGCGGCAACTTCGGGGGCCAAATGACCGGTGATCACGGCGAGATGCCCCGCCGCGAGCATGCCGTAAGCCACCGCCTCTCCGTGCAGCAGCACCGAGTAGTTCGTCTCCGCTTCCAGGGCGTGGCCCAGCGTGTGCCCGTAGTTCAGAATGCGGCGTAGGCCGCCCTCCTTCTCATCAGCCGAAACGACGCCGGCCTTGATGCGGACGCTTTCGTCGATGATCCTTTCAAGAACTTCCGGGTGCTGCGCCAGCACGTCCGCCGAGCGATCGGCCAGGATGGCGAACAGTTCGGGGCTGGCGATGATCCCGTGTTTGATGACTTCAAAAAGACCAGCGCGGTACTCGCGTGGGGGCAGCGAGCGCAGCACCGCCGGGTCGATCAGAACAGCATGCGGCTGATGGAAGGAACCCAGCAGGTTCTTGCCACCCTGCAGGTTCACCCCCGTTTTCCCGCCCACCGCGGCGTCCACCTGGGCCAGCAAAGTCGTAGGAACCTGAATCACCGGCACCCCCCGCATGAAGATCGCCGCCAGAAATCCGCCCACGTCGCCACAGATGCCCCCGCCGAAGGCGACCACGACACTCGACCGGTCCGCGCCCCGCGCCAGCATCTGGTCCGCCAGGGATTCGAGCACCGTCAGGCGCTTATTCGGTTCGCCGCCCGGGAAGTGCAGAACTTCGAATCCCGCCAGGTGATCCGGGTACAGAGCGTGGACGTCCGGGGTCGTGACGACGAACACCTTGCCCGCGCCGGAGGGTAGAAAATCCCGAATCTTTGCAGAGATGCCGTTTCGGACGGTGCAGCTATAGGTCTGGGTAGCGGTAGTTACGACGTGGGAGGGCACTCAATTTCTTGTACCATAGGGCTTGAAGATCACAACGGACTTCCTCGTAATCGGCGCCGGCGTAGCGGGTTTGCGCGCGGCGATCACCTTGGCCTCAGTCGGCCAAGTGTTGGTTCTGGCAAAGGATACGCTGCACGAATCCGCCAGCGAATACGCTCAGGGAGGCATCGCGGCGGCACTCAGTGACGACGACCGCGTCGCCCTGCACGAACAGGACACGCTCCTGGCCGGCGATGGGTTGTGTAACGTCGAAGCCGTGCGCACCCTCGTCGCCGAAGGCCCCCGCGTGATTGAGGAGTTGCTCGGCTGGGGCGCCGAGTTTGACCGCGAAGGCGGCGAGCTGGTCTTTGGCCGGGAGGGCGCGCATTCCCGGAATCGGATTCTCCATGCCCACGGCGACTCCACCGGGCGCGAAATTTCCCGGGCGCTGTATCGCAAGGCCGCCTCGATGGCGAATCTCCGGTTCCTCAGTTTCGCAGCCGTCACCGATCTCTTGCTGCACGACGGAGAAGTCCGGGGAGTCCTGGCGTTCGATGCCCGGCATGAACAGCAGATTCCCATCTACGCGCGAGCGGTGCTGTTGGCCACCGGCGGCTTAGGGCGGGTTTATAAAGAAACCACGAATCCCGATGTGGCGACCGGCGACGGCGTGGCCATGAGCTACCGCGCCGGAGCCGCGATTCAGGACATTGAGTTCGTGCAGTTCCATCCTACGGCGCTGCACTTGGACGGGGCACCACGGTTCTTGCTGTCGGAAGCGTTGCGAGGAGATGGGGCGATTCTGCGGAACGCGGCCGGGGAGCGATTCCAGGACGAACTGGCCGCGCGGGACGTCGTCAGCCGCGCGATTGTTCGCGAGATGGCCCGGACCGGGGCACCCCATATGTTTTTGGACATGACCCATTTTGCGCCGGGCACGATGGAAACCCATTTCCCCCGCATTTTTGAAACCTGCCTGCTCTACAACCTGGATCTGCGAGAAAAACCGGCGCCCGTCCATCCCGCCGCGCACTACGCCATGGGCGGTGTCCAAACCGACCTCGACGGCCGCACGACCCTCGGGCGGTTGTTCGCCGCCGGCGAGGTGGCGTGCACGGGCGTGCACGGAGCGAATCGCCTGGCGAGCAATTCCTTGCTGGAAGGGGTGGTGTTCGGGGCCAGGGCAGCGGAAGCAATGAAGGGTCTAGGGGCGACCAAAGCGGAAGGAGAGGCCCCCCTGCCGGAGCGATTCCCGGCCATCAGCGAGAGCCATCTGCGGGCGATTACCTGGGAATATTGCGGCATTACGCGGGACGGAGCTGGACTAGGGAAGGCGTTGGAGCTTTTGCGGTCCATTCCCATTGAGAAGCGGAAGCAGCCCGGGCGTTTGGACTATGAGTTGCGCAGCATGTATCAGGTGGCGCTGCTCATTGCAGAAGCCGCGCTGGCGCGGAAAGAGAGCCGGGGTGGGCACTACCGGAGCGACTTCCCGGGGAAAGAGGAAGCGGTAGATTCCTTCTTGATCAGGAGGTAAAGACGATGCAATTGCGTCCCATGGCGGATCTGCCTTTGGTGCTGAGCGAGGCGGGAGCGGAGTGGAAGCTCATCCTCCGGGAGAACCTAACCCGCGGCATCGTGGAGCCGCACACCACGCAGAGCTTGGCGCAAGCATTGGGGGAAAAGGAGTCCACAATCCTGCCGTTTCTGCGGTGGGCCGATGGCGTACAGCCATTGCGGCACGTGACGACGCCGAGGTGCCGCCGACGCTCGAATGGCCGCGGAGTCCTTCCCGGACCCTCGAAGTTTCCAGCGCCCCAACTGCCGAATATCGCTACAACGAGGCCGACGAATGGACCAGCGTGTTTGCGGCGCGCGAGCAGTTGCAGCTCGTGCACCCCGCGCTAAACCAATGGCGAGAAAAGTCATGGGCGCGGCCGGTAACGGGAGTTGTGACCCAGTTCCGCCTTCAGCCAGCCGCTTGGGCTGACGTTGTTTCTCTGCTGTCCGCCCGGATCCTGCTGCCAGGAGAGAAGCAACCAGCCATCGGGCCGGAGCCCTTGCAATCGTTGACCGCGGAACGGAGAGAGGCGGGGCAGCGAGGGTGGCTGGCGAACCGATTGGGATTCTGCTGAATCCGACAGGCCGCTACGAGGCGGCCTGTCGGCGAACGAGCCATCCGGAGGTAGCGCTCGATTCGCTACGGCAGAGAGCGATCGATTGGTGGCAGGCGAACCCGGAAGCGGATCTGAGCCAAGCGCTGGATGGGGTGGCGGAAAACGCCGCGCGGAGACGGCTAGAGGTAGAGAGCGCCTACTCTGGTTATTGATTGCGGAGGCGACATGGCGCAAACTCCGAATATGCGGATCTTTTGTACCGTAACCTTACTGCTTACGGCCAACGTCTGGGCGGGTGAGTATTCGCCTCTTCGGCAAGTGAATACGGGCAACGTCCAACGATTACAAGTGGCCTGGACGTACCGGACGGGCGAGCCTTTGACGGCGCTGCCGGCCGGTGGCCGTGCTCCGGCGTTTGAGGCAACCGCCGTCTATGCCCATGGGCTGCTCTACGTCTCCTCGCCCTTCGGAAAAGTGGTCGCTCTGGAACCGGATTCCGGCAAGGTTCGATGGGAGCGGCAGATCGCCATCGACCGGAACGGCAACTACGGCGACTTCACCAGTCGCGGTGTCTCGGTCTGGAAAGACCGCATTTTTGTCGCGACCATTGACGCGCAGTTGGTGGCCTTGGATGCCTTGACCGGAAATCCCAGCACTGGGTTCGTTCCGCCGGATCTAACCAAGGGGTTGCGGCGCGGACCCGAATATCGCGGCGAGTACGAACAGACCTCGCCCCCCGCGGTGATCGGAAACCTCGTCATCACCGGTTCCGCTATTGCGGATAACAACCGAGTCGATGCGCCGACCGGCGAAGTGCGGGCGTGGGATGCCAAGACTGGCAAGCTGGTTTGGACCTGGCACCCAACCGAGGGCCGGCTCGGTGGTGCCAACGCCTGGAGCCTGATCCGCGTCGATCCCCAGCGCGGCTTCGTCTTCGTGCCGACCGGTTCGGCCAGCCATGACTACTATGGCGGAGAACGACCCGGGAAGAATGAATGGGCCAACTCGGTCGTCGCGTTGGAAGCCAAAACCGGGAAGCTGGTTTGGGGCTTCCAGACCGTCCACCATGACATCTGGGACTACGATGTCGCCAGCCCTCCGGAGCTATACACCGTGAAGGGAAAGGCCGCCGTGGCCGTCGGCTCCAAGACGGGCCACGTCTTCCTCCTGGACCGCGCCACCGGGAGGCCCCTGTTTCCGGTGGAGGAACGGCCCGTACCCAAAAGCGATGTGGAAACCGCGTCGGCCACCCAACCGTTCCCCACCAAACCGCCGTCCCTCGTGCCGCATACCGCGGTGCCTCTGGACGCCGCCTGTGCCGAGCGCATGGGCCAGTTGCGGAACGAAGGAGTCTTCACCCCGCCATCGGTCAAAGGCTCGCTCGTCGTCCCGGGCAACATCGGTGGCCTCCATTGGGGCGGGCTGGCGTGGAGCCCGGAAGAAAATCTACTGATCGCGCCGGTGAACCATTTGCCGGCGATCATCCGGCTGATTCCGCGGGCGGAGTTCGCCGGGGAAAAAGGGCGGCGGCTGGAGGGAGTCGAAATGACGGCTCAGAAGGGGTCGGCATACGGCATGGCGCGGGAGTTGTTTCGCGCCGCTGACGGGCGGCCGTGCGTGAAGCCACCGTGGGGGTCGCTGGTGGCCGTCGATACGCGAACCGGGGATATCCGTTGGCGCGCGCCGTTAGGGCCGATCAACCTGGGCGGGCCTCTGGCGACGGGCGGGGGATTGCTGTTCATCGGCGCCGCGCTGGACCCCACCTTCCGGGCATTTGATCTGAAAACCGGGGCGGAAGTCTGGCAAGGGAAACTCCCCGCCAGCGCTCGCTCCACGCCGATGAGCTTTCAACACAAGGGGAAGCAGTACGTCGTGATCGCCGCCGGAGGGCACGATCCCGCTCTCGGGCCGCTGGACAATGCCATCGTGGCCCTTGCTCTCGATGGTCAATGAATCCTCCATCGGCTCGTTTCCGCGGCCCTTGCGGCGCTGCTCGGCTAGGCACGGTAGAATAGTTGGTTAGATTCATGTCTCAACGGATTCGATCGACGACAGTCCTGGCGGTTCGCCGGGGAGGAAAGGTCGTCATGGCCGCCGATGGTCAAGTGACCATGGGTTCAGAGGTGCTTAAGGGGAACGCCAAAAAGCTCCGCATGCTGTACAACGGCAAGATCATGGCTGGCTTTGCAGGCTCAACGGCAGACGCGTTCTCGCTGTTTGCCCGCTTTGAAACGAAGCTGGAACAGCACAACGGCAAGCTGGACCGCGCCGTGGTGGAACTGGCCAAAGACTGGCGCACCGACAAGGTGTTGCGCCATCTGGAAGCGCTCCTGCTCGTCGCCGACAGCGAAAAGATCTATCTGCTGGGCGGCAACGGTGACGTCATCGAACCAGACGATGACGTGATGGCCATCGGCTCCGGCGGCTCGTTCGCCCGTTGTTCGGCCGTCGCGCTCATGGAGAACACCGAACTGTCGGCCCGCCAGATCGTCGAAAAGGCGATGAAGATCGCCGGCGACATCTGCATCTATACGAACCATAACTGCGTGTTCGAGGAGCTGGGCTAATGGTCATCTACCTGCCGCAACACGGGGCCCATGCCGATGGCGAAGCCCCCCTGCTCGATGAACTCACCCCGCGCGAGATCGTCCGGGAATTGGATAAGTATGTCATCGGCCAAGCCGACGCCAAAAAGGCCGTCGCCATCGCCCTGCGCAATCGGGTGCGTCGCCAGAAGCTCGACCCGGACATGGCCGAAGACCTCATGCCGAAAAACATTCTGATGATCGGCTCAACCGGCGTCGGCAAAACGGAGATCGCCCGCCGTCTCGCCAAGCTCGCCAATTCGCCCTTCCTCAAGGTGGAAGCCAGCAAGTTCACCGAAGTCGGATACGTCGGTCGCGACGTGGAATCGATGATTCGCGACCTCGTCGAAATCTCCATCGACATGGTGCGGGAAGAACGGCTCGACGACGTCGCCGACCGTGCTGAACGCTTCGCCGAAGACCGTCTATTGCCCCTGCTGATGCCGCCCCAGGCCGAAGCGGTGGAGATCGAGTCGGACGAAAAAGCGCGCGAAAAAATGCGGGAAAAGTTCCGCACCGGAAAGCTCGACGACAAAATGGTCGAGATCGATGTCAAGGACCGGGCGCCCATGATGGACTTCGGCGGCCCCGGCCCCGACGACATGGACGTCAGCTTGAAAGAGTTCTTGCCCACCTTGTTTGGCAGCCGAACCAAGAAGCGCAAAATGCGTGTCAGTGAAGCGTTCGATTACCTCGTCGAAGAAGAAGAGCTTAAGCTGATCGACATGGATCAGGTGCAACGAGTCGCCATCGAGCGGGTCGAGCGCAATGGCATGATCTTCCTCGACGAAATCGACAAGATCGCCGGACGCGAAGGCGGCCAGGGGCCGGACGTCAGCCGCGAAGGCGTACAGCGGGATATTCTGCCGATCGTCGAAGGCACGACGGTGAACACCCGTTATGGCTTCGTCCGCACCGACCATATTCTGTTTATCGCCGCCGGAGCGTTCCACGTCTCCAAGCCCAGCGATCTGATCCCCGAACTGCAGGGGCGCTTTCCCATCCGCGTCGAATTGAAATCGCTCACCGAGCAGGATTTCATTCGAATTCTGAAAGAGCCGAAAAATGCTTTGATCAAGCAAAGCCAAGCTCTTCTCGATACCGAAGGCATCAAGCTCAGCTTCACCGAAGATGCACTCGTCGAACTGGCCCGCTTCGCCGCGGTGGTGAACGCGCAGGCCGAAAACATCGGCGCGCGGCGACTGCACACCATCCTCGAAAAGGTACTCGAAGAGATCAGCTTTGAAGGTCCGGACCTGAAGAAGAAAACGGTGAAAATCGACGCCGAGTACGTACGGAAGCAACTCGCCGAAATCGTAAAAGATCAGGATCTCACCCGGTACATCTTGTAATGCGCTCCGCTTGGGTATTGCTAGGCTGGTTGGGAATGGTGGGTTGCGGATACGTCGGCGACCCCATGCCCCCGGCCTTGAACATTCCCATGCGGATTATCGATTTGAAAGCCGAGCAGGTGGGCGCTCGGATGAAACTGCGGTTCACGATCCCGGACCTGACCACCGAGAAATTGCCCGTCAAGCAGGTCACCGTGGAGTTGCGAGGCGGCGATGTGCCGATCCCCGTGGCGGCCCGCGCGCCGGGCGTGGTCGAAGCGGAAGAGCCAGTGGTAGCCGAGTGGCTGGGCCGCGAGATCGCCTTCATGGTGCGCCTGCAGAACGCCAAGGGCCGCTACTCGGAGTGGTCGAACGTCGTGCTCCGGCAGGTCGTTCCCACCGTGGCGACTCCTGCTGGGTTCGCCGCGCTCTCGGCCGAAGGCGGAGTAGCCTTGACGTGGAGCGGGCCCGGCGATGGCTGGTCGATCTTCCGGGATGGGCTGCCGCTGGCCGAAGTCGACAAGCCCGGATATCTCGATACCGGTGCTGAGGTCGGCAAAAGCTACCGCTATCAGCTGGAAGCCTGGGCCAAGGCCGGAGCACAGCGCGCCGCCAGCGAAAGAACCACTGAGGTCGCCGTCACCAACATCGATACGTTCCCGCCGCTGGCTCCGAAGGCGCTCAGCGTGATCGCCAGCACAAACACGATCGAACTCTCCTGGGAACGCAGCCTAGAGCCCGATTTTAAACACTATCGCGTCTGGCGCGATGGCCAGGTCCTGGCCGCCGCTGTCGACGTGCCGGCCTACACCGACCGCACCGCCGAAAGTGGGAAGAAGTACGTTTACTCTGTTTCCGCCGTGGACCTCCGCGGCAACGAAAGTTCGAAATCACAACCTGTGGAGATCACAACGCCGTGACCAAGTTTGTTCGTTTTAGTTTGGATAAGTCGACGCCCCCGACGGCATCCGACAGCCATCCGGGAGTGCGCTACGGCGTGCTCGAAGGGGAGACAATATCCGAAGTCCCCGCTCTTTTTAAGTTCGGCCGCGGGACCACCCACGTCCTGGGTTCCGTACGGCTCCTGCCCCCGGTATCGCCCTCCAAGATCGTCTGCGTCGGGCGCAACTACGCCGATCATGCCAAGGAACTCGGCAACGCCGTCCCCACCGAGCCCTTGATCTTCCTCAAACCGCCGAGCTCCCTGATCGCCCACGGCGACAAGATCGTCTATCCCGCTCTGTCCACTCTCGTGAGCTACGAAGCCGAGTTAGGCGTGATCATCGGTCGTCGAGCGCGTAACGTGCGAAAGCAGGACTGGGCTGACTACGTCGCCGGCTACACCTGCGTCAACGACGTAACCGCCCGTGACCTGCAGAAAAAAGACGGCCAGTGGACCCGTGGCAAGGGCTTCGACACCTTTTGCCCCGTCGGACAATGGGCGGTTCCGGCCGACGAGGTCAACTTAAACAGCTTGCGCGTACAGGCTTTTCTCGACGGCGAGAAGAAGCAGGACGGCCCCGTTACGGATATGATTTTCGACCTGGGTGATATACTTGCCTATGTCAGTCAATTTATGACACTTGAGCCGGGCGATCTCATCGCTACTGGCACCCCGCCTGGCGTAGGCGCCATGGGACCGGGTTCCTCGGTCCGCATCGTGATCGATGGCGTGGGCGCTCTCGAAAACCCAATTACCTCGGAAGCATAAAAAATCACCATGAAAATTTTTCTGGATACCGCCAACCTGGACGAGATTAGGAAAGGTGCCGACTGGGGCATCGTGGACGGCGTAACGACTAACCCTTCGCTGATCGCGAAGGAAGGTAAGCCGATCGAAGAGCAGGTCAAGGCGATCTGCGACATCATCGACGGCGACATCTCCGCGGAAGTGGTGGCGATTGAATCCGCCGCCATGATCACCGAGGGCCTCAAGCTGGCCAAGATCCACAAGAACATTGTGGTGAAGTTGCCCTTGATTCGGGAAGGCATCAAGGCGTGCAAGGCTCTGTCGAGCGAAGGCATTCGCACGAACGTGACGCTTTGCTTCTCCGCCCCGCAGGCCATTCTAGCCGCCAAGGCTGGGGCCTATCTGGTCAGCCCCTTTGTCGGCCGCTTGGACGACATCGGCCACGTCGGCATGGATCTGATCGAACAGATCGTCGCCGTTTATTCCAACTACGATTTCAAAACGCAGGTGTTGGCCGCCAGCATCCGGACCCCGATCCACTTCCTCGACGCCGCCCTCGCCGGTGCCGACGTGGCCACCATCCCGTTCAAGACTTTGGACATGTTGTTCAACCATCCGCTCACCGATCGCGGCCTCGAACAGTTTTTGAAAGACCACGCGAAATCGTTGGCGCAGTAGTTTTTGCTTATGCTTCTTTCCTGGCTACCGCGACTGGCACAGACCTCATGGCTTGTGCCCGTCGCGGTAGTAGGCGTGGCTGCCCTTGGGGTCGGCGCTTGGATACTGGTCGGCGCGGTTCGAGCCCGGCGTAACCCGAACGAGTTAGAACGCCGTCGCCGGATTCGGATCCACGTAGTGGGCCGCATGGGAGAAGCCACGGTGGAGCAAGCAGACGAAAACACCCTGCACTACTCCTATCAAATCGCCGGCGTGAGCTATTCCACCTCCCAGGACATCGGCCAGTTGGAAGCCCACTTGCCGGCCCAAGCTCATTTACTGATTGGCAATGCGCTAATCAAATATCATCCGCAGAACCCAGCAAATTCCATCCTAATCTGCGAGCATTGGTCCGGTTTGCTGGCCGGACGACATTCGATCAAGCGAGGAGAAGCAAGCATATGAAGCAATTTTTGATGATCGCCCTGGCGGCGTTGATGCTGACCGTCGGTGCGACGAACATGGAAGCGGCGGTTTCGAAAACCGCCCCGGCCACGGTAATTCATGTCGTGACCGTGAAGTGGAAAGCGGGCACCAAGCCCGAGCAGATTAAGGCGGCTCTGGACGGCGTGCAGGCATTGCCCGCGAAGTACAAGGGCATCGTCCGCGTTTGGACCGAGTCGATCAAGGTGCAAGGCGGCAAGGCCAACGCATTCGTGATGGAGTTCAAGGACGAAGCAGCGTTGAAGGCTTACACGGACAGCCCGGCGCAGAAGGAATGGTACAAAACCTACCTCGACATCCGCGAAGAAAGCACCACCTTCGATATCACCAACAAGTAGTAGTCGTAAAGGGGGCCGCCTGGCGGCCCCCTTTTATAAGGGTCTCAGGCTCGCAGAAAGCCCATGTTCTGCGTTGATGCCAAGAAATTCCTCAGGTTCGGGAACACGTTCTGCACGTCCCCCGCACCTACCCCGAACCAGGATGCCAAAGTCGCGGCATACTGCTCCAGCGATGACGTCGGAATCCAAAGCCCCCGGTTCCCCGCATCGTCCGGCCCCTGCAATTCCAGCGTCGGAAACGTCCCAAACGCCCGCCCGCCGTTCACCTTCCCGCCCAGCACAAAGTGGTGACTGCCCCAGGCGTGATCGCTGCCGTTGCTCGATGACGGATTGCCCGTCCGCCCAAACTCCGACTCGGTAAACGTAGTGACGTTATCGACCACCCCCAGCTCACCCGTCGCCGTATAGAACGCCTGCACCGCGGCATCGATCTGCCCCATCAGGTTGTCGTGACTCGGCAACTGGTCGCTATGGTTATCGAAGCCGCCCATCCCGCAGAAAAAAATCTGCCGGTTCATCCCGAGTTGCGAACGCACCTGCATCACCTTCGCCACCTGCTCGAGTTGCCGACCCAGGTTCGTCTGCGGGAACACCGTCGTCAGCGCTCCCCCACTTTGCAACGCCCGGTTGATCTCCTGCGCCCCCGTCACCGCCCGCTGCATCACCCCGCTGGCCGCCGCGATCATCTGCATGCCGGTATCAAACGTCAGCACCTGTTGCAAGCCGGCCTCCCGCGCATCCATCGCCCGCCCGTCCCCAAACCGGCGTAGACCAAACTGCGCCCCCGGACTCAGGTTAATCGGGCGAGTATTCAACCCCTGCAGTTGAGCCGCGTTACCCTGCACGCTCACGCTCAGCGGAAACGTGGTCGCGTTCTGATTGCTCATCACATCCGCCACCCGGCCGCACCAGCCCAACCCCGGCCCCATCGGGTTCGAGGTCTGCCACTGCAGCGTCTGATCCGAATGCGAATACAAGTTCCGCGGCGCCGCCGCCGTCCCGTTCCGCAAGGCGGCCTTCGTCGTCGGCTGCACGAGCATCCCGACGTTGAAGACCATCGCCGCCTTATTGGCGTTGTACAGCGCCTGGATGTTCTGCAGCCGCGGATGGAGCCCGTAGGGCACCCCCGCCGCACTCACCGGGCGCAGCGTATTCGCCGCTAACGCGATGTTCGGGCGCATCGCCTGATAGGCGCTGTAGCCCCCCGCCGAAAGCGGGATGATCGTGTTGTTGCCATCGTTGCCCCCAAACAGAAAGATGCAAACGAGAGCCTTGTAGTTCGGCGTGGGGATCGATTGCGCGTGAGCGCTGATCAGCCCCAACCGGCTGAGATGGACGCTCGCCCCGGCGGCACCGAGGGAACAGCAGTTACGGAGAAAGTTTCTTCTTGAGTTCATGATTTTGTCTTCCTGAGGCTAGCGTTCAATCTGGTACTGCGACGAAGTAAAGGCGATATAAAGTGCGGTCAGCACCTTTTCCTTCGCATTCGGGGACCTGTTGATGGCGTCGAGCATCGCCGCGCGCATGGGTGCGGACATCGTGCCTCCCATGATCTGGATGTCGATGCGGTTGACGAGCGCCCCGGCGTCGGCCGCCACGGCAATCCATGGCGCATAGTCGATCTTGACGTCGTCTCCAAAGTTGCCGCCGAGAAGTTGGGCGACGAAGTTGGCGCGAATCATGCCGGTGGCCGTCGTGTAGAGCTGAAACTCGGGTCCCGTCAAAGTCGTACCCGGAATCCGGAACGTCGGCGAGAAGTAGTTGAACACCGACGGCGAATAGAAGATCCGCTGGCCCATGTCGGCCGACAGATCGCTCATGAAAGGATGGTCGGCGACATTGGCACCCAGCGCCCGAAGCTGCGAAGTGATAAACAGTGCCGGCTCGCGCAATTTGCCATCCGCCGAACCAACCAGCCTTGCTTCATCGTGCGTCAGGATCCGTTTCACAACAGCTTTCAGATCGCCGCCCGAACTGGTAAACGTGGCCGCAACCTCCGAGATATACCTCGGGCTGGGGTTGCTTGTCACCAGCTTCAAGATCAGCTGCCTGGAGATAAACGGAGCGACATTCGAATGCCGCAGGATGATCGCCAAAGCACCGTCCAGGTCTTGTGTCGCCGTCTGATTAGGTGGCAGCGTGGCACCCAGAAACTGCTTCTGCCCCGTATCGTGGAACCGCTCCACCGGCTCCATCGGCCGGTCGTAGCGCTCCGGATTCAGGTCCGTCGGCGACCCCGCCCGGGCATCGCCATACGTCCAACCGCTGAACGCCCGAGCGAGTTCCAATACATCCTCCTGCCCATAGGTCGGCAGTGGCTGACCGTTGGTGCCGTTCTTGGTCGAACCGTCCGGGTTAAGCTGCGCCAAACCGAGAGTAAACAACTGCAGCACTTCCCGAGCGAAGTTTTCGTTCGGCATGGTGCCCTTTGCCGGATCACCCTTCTTGTTGTTCACCATGTCCAGGTATTCGCCCATCGCCGGGCTCAGCGTCACCTGACGGAGAAGCTGATCGAACCGCCCGAAAGCCCCTTCCTGCAGAATGCGGATGTAAGGCACGAACGCGTCGGGACGATCCACCTCCACCGCTGACACAACCAGGATCTGACTCAAGGCAAAGGCGACCCGCTGCCGCAGTTGGTCCTCACCCACCAGCGCGTTGCGGTAGAAGCGCTCCTGCGTCGGTTCCACCGAGCCTTCCCGCAGAAGTGCGTCCGGGTAGGTGCTGGAAGCAGCGGCAAATTGTTCTTCCAGGAAAGCGTCCACCCCCACCTGCTTCACCCGCGCCAGTAAAGCCGGAGTAGGGCCCCAGGTAGCTTGGCGCAGCAGCCGAAGCGCTGATACATCACCCGGAGGCACCACCGCAGGCGGAGACACCGGCGCCTGCGGCGTCCCGCTCACCTCGGCCGATCGAGCGCTCGTCCCCACCGCATTCACCGCCACCACTTTGTAGAAATACGCCGTGCCGTTCGTCAGGTTCGAGTCCGTAAACGTCGCCGCCGCCAAGTCCTTGGCCAGCGCCGTGTTCGACTGTCCATTCGACGACGTCGACCGGTACACGCTATACGTCAGCGCGCCCGTAACCGCCGTCCAAGTCAGCTTCACCTGTTTATCGCCCGCGACAGCCGCCAACCCGGTCGGCACCGTCGGAGGTTGCGGAACCGGCGGCGGCGGGGTCACCGTGCCGGTCCGGAACACCCGCGCCTCGGCCCAGTCCGCGTGGTCGCTACCGATGCCGTCGCTCCCGCCATCGGCCTTCAACGTCAACTCCTGCACCCCGGTCACATCAATCTCGACGTGCATCGCCTGCATCTTGCCCGTGAGCATCGGGCTGTCGAAAAGCTTCTTCCCGTCGCCCAGCACAGTAAACACGATCGTGCCCCGCTCCGACACCTCATCGTCCACCCCAATCTCCGCCACAAACTTCTTATACGCCTTCCCAGTCGTGTAGACGATCTCGCTCGCCGGATGAACCCCCAGGCCCTTCAAAAACTTCCGCCCGCCGATCGTCAACGTCTTCCCATCACCAGCCGCCTGTTCGCCGTTGCTCATATTGCGCTCCGCCGGGCCCCAGCCGTTCTTAGCGCTCTTCCACGGAATATCGCTCAGAAACGGATCCAACTCCACCGCCGGAGGCGGAGCCTGAACCCCGCCGGGGTTCAGCAGCACATGCGCGTCCGCCCAGTCCGCATGGTCCAACCCCAGGCCATCGCCGCCGTCGGTCACCACAAGACGCAACTGCTGCCGCCCGGTCAGGTCCACCCGCACAAAACGAGCCCCCGTCGTGCCCCGCATCACCGGGCTCTGATAAGCCCGCACCCCGTCCACGTAGGCTTCAAAGACCACCGAACCGCTCTTGCCGACCTCGTCGTCCACCCCAATCGTCGAATAAAACTCATCGTACTTGCGGTCCAGGTTGTAGACGATCTCGCTGTAGGAATGCGTCCCCAGACCCTTCGCAAACCTCAGGCCGTTGATCGTCAGCGTCTTGCCATCGCCCGCCGGCATGTCGCCATTGCTCCGATCTTTTTCCACCGGGCCCCAGCCGCCCTTCGCGCTCACCCAAGGCAGATCGGAGAGGTAGAAAATCTCATCCGGCGAATAGAGCCGCACCTGCGGAATCACCTGATCGCCTTGGCCGGGGTACGACCACGAAAGCTTCATCGTCGAGCCGCCAACCCGTTCGAAGTACTCCAGCTTTACCTTGTATCGCTTGCCCGCCGTCAGCGCCAGCGCCTTCGAACGGTTGATCGTCGGCGAATGATCGGTCCAGTTGTCGATCACCTTTTCGTTGTCGATCCAGAGACGAACGCCGTCGTCGCTCAGAGTCGAGAGCGTAAAGTTCCCCGTCACCGGGGCCTCCAGAAACCCGGTCCAGCGGACCGAGTAGTTGTCGGTGCGAACGCCCTCCCCCGGGGAACCAGCGCCCCAGGCAAAGTCGATCTGCCGGTCGGTGCGTCGCATAATCGGCGAGCCCGAAAGGTCGTTGCTATTGAAGTACAGCCCATAAAGTCCCTCGCCGGGAAGTGCGCCCGGCGTGGTGGCCCGCAATGGCATCATGCCCGCGGCGAGAGTTAGGAACGTCAGTATTCGTGTCCAGTGTAGTTTCATGCGGTCTCCTGTCACTTGTGAGAGTAGTCGGTTATAGACCTCTCGCCAATGAGTGGTTTCGGCAGTACTAGCACTTTTAGTGCCTTACTCAAAACGACCCGGAAACTCAGTAAGTAAGTGACTAGTGCGGATAGCCTAGGCCGCCGCGCGCGGCGATTGGCCCATGACTTGCAAGCCCTGTCAATGGCCCGTAAAATGAGGGCTTGGAGTACTTACTTAGGAAAACTATACCGATTTAAACTACACACCAGGAACATTTTTCACAATGCGATGCGGGTGTGTGTAAATATTGCATCGCTCATTACGCAGGAAGCCAATAAGAGTGATGTTCTGTCGCCGCGCAAGTTCGACCGCCATAGTGGAAGGAGCTCCTATGGCGGCAACAAGAGTAGTCTGCGCGGCGGCACATTTTTGTAACAATTCGTAACCTGCCCGGCCACTCAGCAGCACTAAGTGTCCAGTCAGCGGCAACGCGTCGTCCTGCAGGCACCGACCGATCAGTTTGTCGAGCGCGTTATGGCGGCCGATGTCTTCGCGCAGGGCCAACAACTCACCCTCCATCGAAAAAAGCGCGGCGGCATGCAGAGCCCCGGTTTTTTGAAAAGCGGGTTGCGCCGCGGCCAGCCGCAATGGCAGCTCATAGAGCAAATCAATCGACATCGTCGCCTCCACCGCCGCCGAAGGCTCGACCATCGCCGGTAGCTCCTCCCGACCGCACAGCCCACATGCCGACGTCCGAATCAGGTGCCGCCGCGCCGCCCCGGCCGGCTCAATGCCCGGCCGCAGCGAAACCACCACGGAGCCCGGTTGCGGATGAATCGCGGCGATATCCGCCGCCGTCGAAACCCAGCCCTCCGCGTAAAGAAGTCCGCAAGCCAGGTCCACCTCCTCGCCTGGAGTACAAAGCGTCAGGCCCAGCGTCGCCATCTCGCGGCGATCCTTGAACGAGTATTCCACCCGAACTTCCAGCGTCTCCTCGACGCCCAGCGAGTCGGTCGCCGACTGCGACCGACCCCCCTCCCACCGCACCACCGGAACCTGCTTAATCGGCACGGCCTACCGAAGACTTTGCAGCAAGCCGATCGCGGCCTTGATGTCATCGACGTGGGCCAGTTTCGCCTGATGCCGATCGTTCATGTCCTGTTCGAGCGAGACCTCCCGTTCAATCGTCAGCGCGCCCTTGTAGCCGATCGCCTTTAGGGTATTGACGAAATCGGCCATACCAACCGACCCTTGTCCCAACGGCATCTCCGTACCCAATGTGCCGGGCTTCGACTTATCGGGCCAATTGCCGTCCTTCGCGTGAACGGAAACTACATGATGGCCGACCAGCTGCAAGGCCGCAATCGGCTCCGACGTCCCGTAAAGGATCAGGTTCGCCGGGTCGAAGTTCAATTTCAGATTCGGCCGCTCAACATCTTCCAGGAAGTGCAGCAAAGACTCCGCCGGCTCCTGGCCCGTTTCCAATGCGAAGACGATGTCGTACTTGGCGGCGTAGTCACAAATCCGGCGGACCATCTCGCGGACGGCGATGTAGTCGGGGTGGTTGTGGTCCTCGGGGACAAAGCCAATATGGCAGGCGAAGATCGACACGCCCATCGCCGCCGTCGCATCGATCACTTCGTAGGTACGGGCCTCGCGTTCCGCCCGAAACGCCACGGGGATAAAGCCCACCGTCTGTTCCACCGTTGGGATGTCGGCGTAGCTCTCCCCGTTGTAGGCCGCAAAAACGGCCGTCACCACGAACTCTTCATCCGCCAGAGCCTTCTCATACACTTCGCCCAGGCCGGTCAAATCCACCGCTCCGGTAAACCCCAGGTGGCCGCAGCGAATGCCCAGCGACTTCACGGCGCGGATCATTTTTAACGGTTCGGTGTCGCCCCAGAACATCAGGCCAACTTCTAAATCATCGAGTGCAATTGCCATGAATTCTATTCTCCGTCAGCGCCGAAGAAGTTGCAGTGCCGCTCCCAGTCGAGCAGCCAGGCCTTCATCGGCAACCCGCCCGCGAAGCCTGTCAACTTCCCGTCCGATCCGATCACCCTATGGCACGGAACGATGATCGGCAGTGGGTTCGATCCGTTGGCCAACCCCACCGCGCGCGCCGCGTTCGCCTTCCCGAGCCGCTGCGCCAAAGCACCGTAAGTTGTCGTTGCTCCGAAAGGGATCTCGCGCAGCAATCGCCAAACCTGATGTTGGAATGGCGTACCCACCGGTGCCAGCGGGACGGTGAACTCCCGCAACCTGCCCGCGAAATAGGCCTCGATCTCCGCGGCCGCCTCGGGCAGTTCGCCATCGCTCGCGTCCTCCACCGCGGCCGCATGAGGAAAGCGAATCTCGCTCAGCCCCGCGGGCGTCCCGAGCAGTACGAGCGCACCAATCGGCGTCGACAACCGGTGCCGAATCCTCACGACTGGCCTCGCCAAATGTGCAACGCGGCGTACGCCCGCCACGAGCAGCTGCTTCTCATTCAGGCCGGTCGCCTTGCGCAGCACCAGATCACCGGCCGGAAATGCATCCGGCTCCCCCAACGCCCGCATCGCATAATAATCCCGCGTCCACGGCCCGATCCCCCGCACATTCTCTAGCGTCTCGTTCTCAGCCAACACCGCCCGCGCGTACGCCCGCAACGTCTCCTGACGCGACCCCGGCAGTCCGATACTCGACAGGTCAGCCTCCGCCAACTGCTCCGCGGTCGGCATCTGCCCATACGCAGCCACCAAACGCCCCGCCAGCGTCCGCGCCCCCGCCACCGTTACCTGCTGGCCCAAAATGGCCCGGACGCCAATCTCAAATGGATCCCACGCCCCCGGCACCCGTAAGCCAGGACGCGCCAGCACGAGCGGCCGCAGCAAAGGGTCCAGCGAGAGCGTCGCGTTGATCACGTCAAGGTCCGCCGCTACATCGAACAAGCGGCGCACCCGGCGCAGGATATCGAGCCGTTGGCCGGGGCTCGCCCCTTCCATCGAAATCAGCAAATGCGGCGCCTGAAAGCGGATCGTGATCTCCGCCCCCGCCCACCAACGGCGATACATCGTCTCGTCGACCTCTTCGACCCCCGGGATCGCCCGCGCTCGTAGAAACCCGAGAATACTCGCCCAATCGAACGGCTCCCGCACTGCCAGCCGGAACGCTGACGCCGGACGGTGAACCTTGCGCAGCTCGCTCGGCGCCCGCCCGTACAGCGCCTGCACCACCGCATGGAACCGACGCACGCTCCCGAAGCCAGCCGCGAACGCAATCTCCGTCAGAGGCATCGTGGTCTCGTCAATCAACCGCTTGGCAAACTGCATCCGCAACGTCTGCGCAATCCGCACCGGCGAAGCTCCCAAATGCTCAACAAAAAGCCGCCGCAGGTGCCTTCCGGTCACCCCCAGGCGGTCCGCCAAAGCATCCACACTCCCCGTATCGAGAGCCCCGCCCTCGATCAGCCGCAGGCCCCGCGAAACCGTTTGCGAAGTCCCCAGCCAAGCCGTCGTCCCCGGAGCCGTCTCCGGACGACAACGCAAACAAGGCCGAAAGCCGGCCTCCTCCGCCCCATACGCCGACGCGAAATAAACCACATTCGATTCCTTCGGCGACGGTGCCGGACAGACCGGCCGACAGTAGATCCCGGTGGAGGTCACCGCAATGAAAATCTTACCGTCGAAACGAGCATCGCGAGCGCGGCGGACCTGTTGGCACAGCAGAGGATCGAGAGTCACCTCCCTCACAATAAGCGATTTCCAGCACCGTCACGAGCCGTTTTCGGACATCAACAATCTCCGCCCTTGTGCAGGACGCGACGATTTGGCGTACGCTGTCAGGGTATGCCACAGATCAAAGGGCCAGCCCTATTTCTTGCTCAATTTATGTCCGACGAGGCGCCGTACAATTCGCTTCCCGCGATTACGGAGTGGGCCAAATCGCTCGGTTACGTCGGGGTGCAGCTTCCTTCCTGGGACAGCCGCATCATGAACCTGAAGAAGGCCGCCGAGTCGAAAACCTATTGCGACGACCTCAAGGGCCAAACCAATGGCTTGGAAATCACCGAACTTGCCTCGCATCTGCAGGGGCAACTTGTAGCCAGCCATCCCGCTTATGACGAACTCTTCGACGGCTTCGCCGCGCCCGAAGTGCGAGGCGACCCGAAAGCCCGCAGCGAATGGGCCATCAAGCAACTCAAGCTCGTCATTAAAGCCTCCGCCAATTTGGGCCTGAAAGTATCGCCGTCGTTCACCGGCGCACTGCTTTGGCCCACCCTCTACCCCTGGCCCCAGCGCCCCGAAGGCCTCGTCGAAGAAGGCTTCAAAGAACTCGCCAAACGCTGGAAACCCATCCTCGATCTAGCCGATCAGCACGGCGTCGATTTCGCCTACGAACTCCATCCCGGCGAAGACGTTTTCGACGGTGCGACCTTTGAACGGTTCCTCGAAGCCACCGGCAACCACGCCCGCGTCAACATCAACTACGACCCCTCCCACTTCATCCTCCAGTGCATGGACTACGTCGGCTTCATCGACCTCTATGCCAGCCGCATCAAGGCCTTCCACGTTAAGGATGCCGAGTTCCGTCCCTCCGCCAAAGCGGGTGTCTACGGCGGTTACCTCGGTTGGAAGGAACGGCCGGGCCGCTTCCGCAGCCTCGGCGACGGGCAGGTCGACTTCAAGCAGGTCTTCTCTCGGATGACCGCGGCCGGCTACTCCAGCTGGGCCGTTCTCGAATGGGAATGCTGCTTCAAAGACAGCGTGCAAGGGGCCGCCGAAGGCGCGCCGTTCATCGCTTCGCATCTGATCGATGTGCCGAAAAAAGCCTTCGACGATTTCGCCGGCGGCGCCACCGATACCAAGCGCAACCGCCGCATCATGGGCCTGAAGTAAGCTAGCCGCCGATCGAATACATCGGCCGCGGGGGCGCCACAAATTTTTGTGTGTTGATCTCGTGGCCGATCCACTTCCGGGTTACCGTCTCCCGAATGGTCGCCCGGATATCATCGTCCGAAGCGTCACCCCGCAGCAGGCCCTTCACGTCCGTCTCTTCAATCGCGAAAAGACAATACCGCAGCTTCCCGTCCGAAGTCAGTCGAATCCGATTGCAGTTCAGGCAAAACGGGTGGCTCACCGAACTGATGAACCCAACCCGGCCAACCCCGTCGGCGAACCGGTACTCGCTGGCCGGGGCCCGTGGGTCGCGGTCCGGAATCTCTTCCAGCGGACCAATCTCCGCCGCCAGCAGTCGCAGCATGTCGTCCTGCAGCAGCACCTTCGCTTTGTCCCAAATGCCTTGCGCATCCAGCGGCATAAACTCGATGTAGCGGATTTCGATGCCCCGCTCCCGACCGAAACGAGCCAGCGGTACGATGTCCGGCTCCACCAGATTCTTCACCGCCACCGCGTTAATCTTGATCGGCCCAAAGCCCAGTCCCAGTGCCGTATCGATCCCGCCCATGACTTTATCAAAGTCATCCCGGCGCGTAATTTGAAAAAATCGATCCCGGTCCAGCGTATCCAGGTGAACGTTCAACCGCCGCAGGCCGGACTTGTACAGATCCGCCGCCTGGTCGGCCAGCAGCACCGCGTTCGTCGTCAACGCAATATCTTCGACGCCAGGAATCGCCATTAACTGTTCGATCAGCACCGGCAGATCCTTGCGCAGCAACGGCTCGCCGCCGGTCAGTCGAAGCTTGCGGACGCCCATCGAAACCGCCACCCGCGCCACGCGAGCGATCTCTTCGAACGAAAGAATCTCCTGTCGCGGCATAAACTTCACCCCGTCTTCGGGCATGCAGTAAAAGCAGCGAATATTGCAACGATCCGTCACGCTAATGCGGAGGTTGTCGTGGAGCCGACCGAACGTGTCCAACAGTGGTGCTTCTGACATCTACTTAACCGCGAGCATGCGCTCGATTGGCAGGCGGGCGCGTTCCATCAGTTCCGGGCTAAGCTCCACCCGCGGGCTCACCGACTCGAGACAATCCCGCAACTTCTCCAGCGAATTCATCTTCATGTAAGGGCACTCGCTGCAATTGCAATTCTCGTTCGTCACGAAATAAAACTGCTTGTGCGGAGCGAACTTCCGCAGCGAATGCTGCACCCCGCTTTCGGTCATCACGATGAAAGAGTTCCGTTCGCTCTCCACGCAGTACTTGATCAGCGCGGAAGTCGAACCGATGAACTCAGCCTGCAGCAGGACATCCCCAGGACACTCCGGATGCGCCACCACCATCGCTTCCGGATGCGCCATCCGCGCCTCCGTCACCTTCCGGGCGGCAAACGTCGTGTGGACAATGCAAGCCCCCTGCCAGATCCGCATATTCGTCCGTCCGGTCTCTTTCTTCACGTAATTGCCCAGATTAATGTCCGGCAGGAACAGAATCGGTTGATCGGCGGGAATCGAATTCACGATCTTCACGGCGTTCGAAGACGTGCAGATAATGTCGCTCTCCGCCTTCACTTCGATCGACGTGTTGATGTAGCTCACGACCGCGTGGTCCGGGTACTTGCGCTTAAACGCACGCACCATGTCCACCGGGCAGCTATCCACCAGCGAACAGCCGGCGTTCTGATCAGGAACAATCACCGTCCGGGCAGGGTTCAATGCTTTCGCTGTTTCGGCCATAAACCAGACACCGCAAAAAGCAATCACCTCGCATTCCAGCTCTTTCGCCTTCCGAGCCAGCTCCAGGCTGTCGCCGATCACATCGGCCAACTCCTGGATCTCGCTTTCCTGGTAGTGATGCGCAAGAATCACCGCGTTCCGCTCTCGTTTGAGCGAAAGAATCTCATCAGCAATGCTGGTCGTAAGGGTCGCCATAGAAATTTACTGAAACACCGGACGTCGCCCGTCTCTCTTCATTGTATCCTTCCGTTAGAGAAGCCTATGCGTCTGAAAGTTGCATTGCTCCTGATTGTTACGGCTCTGGCGGCCTTGGCGCAGCCTGCCAGCGGCGTGAATTGCCTGGCGACCGCGGTACCCACCATCGTCCGGACCGAAGGTTTAAGCGAACGCGTCGGCGACATGTTGCTGAACTGCTCCGGCGGCGCCCCCGCCGCCACCATTCGCGGCGAACTCACCCTGATCTCATTCTCCGGCCCCATCACGAACAAGACGCTCCCCAACGGAGCACTCGACATCATCCTCACCGCCAGCAGCGGATCCGGCGAAGCGATCTTAAACACCCAAGCCTTCGCGACGGCCTCTAACCAAGTCACCTTCCCCAGCGTCCAGTTCAACTTGTCCTCCACCGGGACCGCCGTCCTGCGCATCACCAACCTCCGCATCGCTCCCCCGAATAATCCCGAACAGCCCATTCGGGTCGCCCTCGCCACCGTCACCGCCGGCCAAATCCGCACCGACAACGCGCCGTTTACCGTCGGCATCACCCAGCGCGGGCTTCTCGCCTCCTACTCCACCACCTTCGTTTGCACCCAGTCGCGACTGCCAGAAACCGTCAGCTTTCCCGAGTTCATCCGCCGCGGCGTCCGTTACGCCTCCGTCCGCATCACCGAAGGTTTCTCCGACTCGTTTCAGCGCAAAGGCCCGCAGACCGATGTCGGAACACGAATCCTCGTTCGCTACGCCGGCTTTCCCGTCGGAGCCCGCGTGTTCACCCCCGCGGTCGCCGTCGGTTCCAGCGGAGCCATCCCCACCTCCGCCGGCGACCTCGGCCTGCCCATCAGCGGAGGAAGATATTTCTCCGCCGGCAACGGACAGCTCCTCCTCTCCCGCGTCACCAACACCGACAACTCCGGCGCCGGCGGCGTGCCGCTCTTCACCCCCAGTGGAGGCGTCGGGACCATCGATTTCGATCAACTCGCCGAGGTCACCCTCACAAACGGATCCGGCGTCGCCGCCTTCGAAGTCATGGACAGTGTCGCCAATCTCCGCGAGTCCGTCCAAATCCCCACCTTCCTCATTCTCGAGCAGCGGCCCGACGGCGGCTCCATCCGCGCCGACCTCAGTTTAAGCCTCGGGCCCGTATCAACGGTCGCCAGCCCCAGCTCGACCGCCCCCGTACCGCGATTCCAAGAGATCGCGCCGCCCACCGATTGCAACGCCCTCGGCGACTGCAACTCGAATCTGTTTCCCCGTCTCACGGTCGACTCGCCCGATCTCACCTATGACGTCATCATCGGCTCCACCGGACAAACCCGCTTCATTCGCGTCCTGAACGACGGCGGCGGCGTGCTTTCCTGGACCGCGTCAGTGATCTACCGCAGCGGCACCGGATGGCTCCGCTTCGACCCCGAAAACGGGCTCAACAATGCCACCGTCCGGCTCGACGCCGTCGCTGGAAACGGGTTCCCCCCGGGAACCTACGAAGCGACATTGGTCATTGACGGCGGACCGCTCGCCGGCACCCGCTCGGCCAATGTACGCATGGTGGCCCGCAACCTAACCTTGCCCCCGGCCACCCCCAACCCCGAAATCAACGCCATCAGCCACGGAGCCTTCCAACCCGGCCCGCTGGTGCCCGGCTCCCTGGGCTCCCTCTTCGGCCGCAACTTGACCGGCACCGCCACCCGGCTGACGATGGACGGCCTCGAAGGCCGCATCCTGTTCGCCGATTCCCGCCAAATCAACTTCCAGGTCCCCACCGAGTTGGTCGGACGGTCCAGCGCCCAGGCCATCGTCATCGTCGACGGCCGCCAGTCCGTGCCCGTCGCCGTTCCGCTGGCGACCACGAATCCCGGCATCTTCCCCGGAGCAATTCTCAACCAGGACAATTCAGCCAACACCGCCGCCAATCCAGCCGACTCCGGCAGCGTCGTCCAGCTCTTTTTGACCGGTTTGGACGGCCCTTCGGTAACCGTACTCATCCACGATCGGTCCCCCCAGACGCCCCTATACGCCGGCCCTGCTCCAGGCCTAATCGGAGTCCAGCAGGTAAATGCCGCGGTCCCCGCCGATTTGCAGACGCTGACGACCTCGCTCGTCATCTGCGCCGGGTCAGCGTGCAGCGGACCCCAGTCGATTTCCGTCCGGCAGCCCAATCCATAATCGCCTCGCTCTCGTAAGGGAGAGTAGCCATGGCAAACGTATTTGTGAGCGGCGGCACCGGCTACCTCGGCCGGCCGATGATCGCGGAACTTCTCCGGCGCGGACACTCGGTCAAATGTCTGTACCGACCCCGCTCCCGCAGCCGTGTCCCTCCTGGGTCCCTGCCCGTCGAAGGCGATCCCCTCTCCAGTGGTTCGTTTGAGTTCGAAGTGGGACCTGGAGATACCTTCGTCCACCTCACCGGAACCTCCCACCCCGCACCCTGGAAGGGCAAGCAGTTCGAAGCCGTCGATGGCCGGTCATTCGAGGAGTCGTTGGCCGTCGCGCGTCGAAGTCAGGTCAGCCACTTCGTCTATCTGAGCGTCGCCCATCCAGCGCCCATCATGCGAAGTTACATCGAAGTGCGTAGACGATGCGAGGGGCGTCTGGTTCTCTCCGGACTCCCCGTCTCGATCCTTCGGCCTTGGTATGTCCTAGGCGAGGGGCACTGGTGGCCCTATCTCCTCTTGCCCCTCTATAAAGCCGCCGAACAGAGCCAGCGCTGGCGGGCCGGAGCCCTCCGCCTCGGATTGGTCACGAAAGACGAAATGGTGGCAGCACTCGTTTGGGCCGTCGAAAACCCGCCCCTGTCCATCCAAACACTTCCCGTCCCCCAGATCCGCGCCGTCGGAGCCCTTAACCAACCAGAAGGCCACCGGACGGTTCTTTCCGCACCAGTCGTGGCCCAACCTGCATCGGCACATCCGATGGAAGATCGTCGGTTTCGCCAGGTGCCGCGAGGGCCCCACTGAACACCGACGCGGCCTTCGCCAGTCGAACCAGGTCGCCACCTTCTTCCACCGTCATTTCATGCTCCACCCAATTCGACAGCGGAAGGTTCCGGAAATAAATCCGCTCCTGCAACACCATCGCTTTCTTGGTGGACGACGAGGATTTCGATTCCCGAACGTAATGCCGTTCTTCCACCCGAATATCGGCGAGGAAGTTGTCAAAGGAGGTACGCTTAGCCCCCTCTTCGGCCGCATGGACTTTGTCCTCGACCGACTGTTGTTGCGCCTGCAGCTGCGCCTGGAGCTTCGCGATAATCTCCCTCTCTTGCGAGACCGCTACATCCAGCTTCGCCTGCATGACGAAGAAAGAGAGCAAAGAGGAACCGGCCGCGATGAACACAGGCAAAAGAACCCAGAGAAATGCGTCTACCGACATACTAGTCCATACATCGGCGGGTACTGGGCAAAACTTTTGGCCTAAAGCGAAAAATGTCGCGCTCAGGAAAAAACCTTAGCGACCGAACAATCGCTAAAGCTGTTGACGCTTCCAGCGATATGACCCGCACAGGGTACTTACCCGAAGGGACGCAACGCATGAACTGGACGCAAGGACAACGAATTCACAGCTTAGCAATCATATTAGTTTTACTCTCGGCCGTTATCGGCCTCCCCATGGCCTACTCCATGAGCCAAATAGGCCATGGCCTTGAAGACGTAGCCTCCGTGCACGTTCCCGGTCTCTACTACACCGGTAAAATCGAGGCCACCGCCCGTGAATTGCGGATTCAGGTCCTGCTCCATGGCCATCAGCCGACTCTCGAAGCCAAGCAAGCCCCCGAGGCCGCCATTCGGGTGCTCCGACGCGATTTGGAAACCACTCTGCCTGAATTTGAGCGAACCCTCACCTCCGACGACGATCGTCGCCGCCTTGCCGCCATCCGGCACGCCTACGGACGCTATGTTCTCATCGTCGATCGGGCCCTTCAGCTGAGTCGGGAAGGGAAGTCCGCGGAACTGGTCACCCTGCTCAACGCCGATTGCGCCCCCACGTTCAAGCAATTCTCCGCCGCCATCGTCGAGGCTCGCGAATCCAGTCGATCGGCCGCGCAGGCCTCCGTTGCGGCTGTCCTCGAAACCGGACGGCTCGCCACGAATCGCAATTGGGCGCTTCTTGCCTTCACTGCCCTTGTCGGTGCCTTCCTCACCCAACTCATCGTTCGCAGCACCGGTCGCATGGATCGCACTGTCTCCGAAATCGTCCACCAACTCAGCAACGGTGCCCGCCAAGTCACGAGCGCCGCCGGGTCCATCTCCGCTTCCAGCCAACTCCTCGCCAACACAACCTCCGAACAAGCCAGCGCTCTCGAACAAACCTCCGCCTCCAGCCACCAACTCAGCGCCACTACCGAGGGCAACGTAGAAAGCGCCCGAGAAGTCGCCAACTTCATGACCGTTGTCGATGGCCAGGTTAACGAAGCCAATCACACCCTGGAAAAAATGATCACCTCCATGAAAGAGATCGGTGAATCCAGCTCCAAAATCTCCCGCATTATCGCCGTCATCGAAAACATCTCCTTCCAAACCAACATCCTCGCGCTCAACGTCGCCGACGAGGTCCGAAACCTCGCCCAGCGCTCCTCTCAAGCCGCGAAGGACACCGCGGAACTCATCGAGGAATCCATCCGCCGCTCCAAAGAAGGGAACGCGCAGGTTGGCCAGGTCGTCACCACCATCCACGCTATTACCGAGAGCACCAAACGCGTCAAATCCCTCATTGACACCGTCCACGCCGGCAGCGCCGAACAAGCCCGCGGCATCAGCCAGATCTCCACGGCCGCCCAGCAACTGGAACAGAGCAACCAGCGCTCCGCTGCCCAGGCCGAAGAGTGCGCTTCCGCCAGCGAACAACTCAACGCCCAATCGCAAACCATGTTCCACATGGTCAGTCGCCTCCAGGAACTCGTCGGCCAAGGAGCCTAATCTCCCCGCTCCCGTCATCCATCACCAAAACTCCAAAGTCGTCCATATGAATTTGGTAACTATGGATGTATGAAAAGAACGCTGAACGTCGACGATCAGCTCCTCCAACAGGAGAGGCTAGCGTGCGATGCTGCCACGGATACCGAGACCGTCAGACTTGGCCTCGAGGCATTAGCGGCCCATCAGCGTCTGATCGCGCTAGCTGGCTCTGAGCCCGATGCGATCGACGTGCCTCGACGTCG
>JAPKZA010000133.1 GCA_026394015.1 Acidobacteriota bacterium | reverse complement strand
TCCTCGAGATGCGCGATCGCGTTGCGCGCGCTCGCGCCGAGATCGTTCTCGCCGTAGGAGAGGGGCGTGGCGCCGACGCGTGGCGCGCCGCACTGGTGGCGCTTGAGTCGCGCGGGCGCTTCGGCATTCGTATGGGGTTGGGGCGCTCGAACGCCCTCCTCCGTGCCCTCGGCTCACCCGAGACGGGAGTTCGCGGTGCGCTCGTCGCCGGAACCAACGGCAAGGGGAGCGTCGTTGCCCTCGTCTCGGCGGCCCTCCGCGCGGCGGGGATTCGCCACGCCACCACACCGAAGCCGCACCTGGTCAGCTATCGCGAGCGGGTGCAGATCGATGGGCAGCCGCTCGCCCCACTCCTGTTCGCCCAGGCGGTCGCGCGTGCCCTCGATGCCGCCGATCAGATCGAGGAGCGCGTCGGCCCGGCCACCGAGTTTGAGATTCTCGTCGGCGCCATCTTTGAGGCGCTCCGCCAGCAAGAGATCACCACGGCGATTGTTGAGGTTGGCCTTGGCGGCCGGCTTGATGCGACACATGCCTGGGATGGCGGCGTTGCCGTGGTGACCAATGTCGGCTTAGACCATCAGCAATACCTGGGCGACACGATTGAGGCGATTGCCAAAGAGAAGGCGGCGATCATCGTGCGCGGCGACCGCGCTGTGATCGGGGCAACCGAACGGGGCGGCGCACTCGATGTGATTCGCCATCGTGCCCAGCGCGTTGGCGCGCCATTCACAATTGCGCGCGCTGGCGCAACTCGTTCACTCGGACGCGATGGCATTGAGGTAGAACTCGACGGGCGCGGTGCGGTACGCGTCGGACTACTCGGTCGACATCAAGGAGCAAATGCTGCAGTTGCAGCCGCGACACTCGACGCACTCCGCGATGCGGGCATTGCGTCGGTGAGCGACGAAGAGCTGCGTGCCGGATTTAGAGCAGCGCGATGGCCGGGCCGCATGGAGCTGATCCCGAACGCACTCGGTGGTGGCGATGAGCGCGATCTACTTCTTGACGGCGCACATAACGAAGACGGTGCCGCTGCGCTAGCAACCTCACTGGCTGACCTTGCGCCACACCTGCGCAGCGCAAACGGTGCACGAAACGCGCCACTCGTGTTGATCCTTGCCGTGATGGCTGACAAATCGGTAGCAGAATTGAGCGCCGCTCTGGCAACGTCTCCAACGCTGCGCGGCGCACAGGTGATTTGCACGAGTGTTGGTGACGTGCGCTCCCTTGCACCAGAGCAGCTAGCGGCTGCAGTGCGTAGCGCGGGTCTCGGCGTACACGTGAAGATCGCTACAGACCCGAATGCCGCTCTTCTTGCAGCGGCAGAGCATCAGGGGCCAATCATTGCTGCAGGGTCGCTCTATCTCGTTGGTGCGATTCGTGGCGAACTCATGCGCCGAGGTGTGCTCCCAGATGACGGGAGCCGTGATGACGTGGGAGGATCAGCAACATGAGTGAGAGCCCAGCGAACCGCGAAGCGATCAGCTACTCGTACGCGCTAATTCCGGCTACGACGATTGGCCCGCTGCGCGTTGTGTGGGGGAGCCGCACCTACATCATGGCGGTGGCGAACCTCACGCCAGACAGTTTCTCGGGCGATGGCCTCATTGGGCCGACTGATTCTTCAGTTGATCTGCTAGATCGTGTAGAGCAGTTCGCACGTAACGCCGTGCGCGACGGAGCAGATCTGCTCGACCTTGGGGCTGAGTCGACACGACCAGGGCACACCGAGATCTCGGCGGCTGATGAGATCGCCCGGCTG
>JAPKZA010000385.1 GCA_026394015.1 Acidobacteriota bacterium | reverse complement strand
CGGGATTGGCCGTGCAGGCGAGGACCTTATCGGGCCCGACGTGGGAATTGATCCAGTCCACCTGGGCCTGGCTGCGCTGGTCGCACCAGATGAGGGAGGGGCGGATGACGTTGGCTTGGCGATCGAGAATGACGAGGCCGTGCATTTGGCCGGAGAGGGAGACGCCTTTGACGGTGCAGTGGGGCTGCTGGGCGAGGACGCCGTGGATGGCGGCGGCGGCGGCGCGCCACCAGTCGTCCGGGCGCTGTTCGGCCCAGAGGGGCTGGGCCATGGCCATATCTTGGTGGGCGATGGTTGGCGAGGGCACGACGGCACCTGCCGCGTCGACGAGAAGGGCGCGGGAGCCGCCGGTGCCGATGTCAATTCCGAGCCAGTAAGTCATGGGAGGTTAGCGGGAGTGGAGGGCCTGATTCTGCAGGGGTAGATAGGCGGCACCGTAGAGGCCGGCGAGGTTGCCGAGCTTAGCCTGTTCGATGCGGGTTTGGGAGTTCCGGTACGTGAAGGAGCGGCGGGAGACTTCTTCGAGCATGGAGGGGGCGAAGTAATCCCAGGCGGGGAGCATGCCGCCGCTGAGTAAGTAGAGGGGGAAGTTGAAGGTATTGATGAGATTGGCGATGGCGATGCCGAGGGCGCGGCCCATTTGCTGGAAGATGCGCTGGGCTTTGATGTTACCGCCGGCGGCGAGGTGATAGACGTCCCGGGAGGTGAGGTTATCGCCGAGGGACATGAGGTAGGCCATGGACTCGACGGCGGTGGCGGAGGCGATCTTTTCGAGGCAGCCGTTGTTGCCGCAGCCGCAGGGGGGGCCGTTGGGATCGATGGTGAGGTGGCCGAGTTCGCCAGCCATGCCGAGGGCGCCGTGGAGGACCTTGCCATCGAGGATGATGCCGCCGCCGACGCCGGTGCCGAGGGTGAGGAGGACGAGGTCGTCGACCTCTTTGCCGGCGCCCATCCAGGTTTCGCCGAGGGCGGCGGCGTTGGCGTCGTTCTCCAAGATGATGGGGGTGCCGAGGCGGCGTTCGATGTCGTCGCGGACGGGGAAATTCTCCAAATAGGGGAGGTTATTGGAGTTGGTGATGAAGCCTTCGCGGAGGCGGATGAAGCCGGGGACGCCGATGCCGACGCCAGCGAGGCGGGAGCCTTCGAACTGGACCTTGAGGCGGTTGACGGCGGCGACGATATCGCCGATGACGGCTTCGCGGCCGCCGAGGTAGTTGGTGTCCACGTTTATGGGCTTATCGAGGAGGTTGCCGTCGCGATCGATGGCGGCGGCGCGCAGGTTGGTGCCGCCGAGGTCGACGCCGATTCCGAATTCTGTCATGCGGCCTTTAGGATACCGCCTTTTATGACCCGAGAGGGCGCCTGCCGGGGTTGGGGAAGAAGTGGTCCTTCTGGCGTTGGAAGGCGAGCCAGACGGCGAGGGCGAGGGCGAAGACGAGGTCGTCGTGTTCGGGTTGGTGGCCGTCGGAGCGGAAGGCGATGAGCTCGGTTTCGAGTTCGGCGAGGCCGGGGGTATCGGCGGGCAGGGTTAGTTTGTGGGAGCCGAAGGCGGTACGGAGGCGGGTGAGTAAGTCAGGGCGGGGGATGCCTTCGTAACCTCCGGATAAGTGGGTGGCTTGGTGGCCGCCGGTGATGGCTACGGGGGTGAGGGGGACTTTGGAGAGGGACTTATCGCGGCGGAGGACTTCGATGAGGGTGCTTTCGCCGGTGGCGTCGATGATGGCTTGCACCTGCTTATAAGGGCCGGGAAGGGAGGCGATGACGGCGCGGAGGCGGGCGGGAAGGTCTAAGTGGTCGGCGCCGAGGGGGAGGGATTCGGCGTAGCGGACGAGTAACTGGGCGGTGACGATATGGTTGCCGGTGTAAGGGTCCCGGTCGCGGGATTGGGTGAGGTGGCATTCGAGGGCGACGATGGCGGTATGGTCCTGCCGCTTGCCGACGTCGATGCCGAGGAAGAGCTCATTGAGGCCGAAACAGAGGTTGCCGGTGGGGAGGTAGGGGGCTTTGGCGCGGGCGATGACGGCGCGGTCCAGGAACTGGACGGAGGCGGCGACGAAGGCGCATTCGTACTCCTGGGCGTAGAGGGCTTCGCCGTGGAGGGCGCGTTCCGCGGCGAGGAAGGCGGGGGCGATGCGGGGGCAATCGGCGGCGGGTGAGCGGAGGACGGCCCAGCCATTGGCGGGGGTGTTGCAGATGCTATAGAAGACGTTGGTCTGGCCGTTGGGGGTGGAGAGGGCCCAGAGGCTGCCGGAGGAGACGGCGAGCATGGGGGAGACGGCGGGGAAGAGGGCGTCGTCGACGAAGGCGGCTTCATCGACGATGACGGCGCGGACGGCGGAGAAGCCGCGGATGTTACCCGGGACGCCGGGGAGGGCGATGAACCGGGAGCCGTTGGGGAGGACGACGGCGTTGTCGTGGTCGGGGTCGGAGTTAGTTGCGAGGTTCAGCGACTTACAGAACTGGCGGATGCGAGTGAGTAAGTGGCCGGATTGGCGGGAGACGGGGGCGAACAGGAGATAGTCCGAGCCGGGGTGGGCGAGGGCTTGATGGAGGGCTTTGGCGGCGGCGGCCTGGGTTTTGCCGGATTGGCGGGAGGTGACGAAGGCGAGGCGGGGGTCGGGGCGGTCCAGAAACTCGGCCTGGCGCGGGTCTGGCGTGAAGCCGAGATGGGCGGCGACCCATTGGGAGGCGGGGAGAGCCGGGTCTACTTTTGGGCAGGCCTCCGCTGTGAGGGGCGGAGTTTCGCTCTTTTTGGGCGGGGCGAACCCGAAGGCAAAGCGGGTTTTCCGCTCGTTTTCGCGCTTAACTTGGTTCCATGTAGGCATTGGTTTCGATGGTGGACCCGACGGAACGGGTTAGGGGCTTGGCCGGCCGCTCCGAGACGGTGGCCCAGCCAGTTTCGACTTGGCTTCGCTCGCTGGGGGCAGGTGCCACTTCCTGTGTGTTTTCTTCAGGTTCTGAGGGTTCTTCCTTGAAAAGGTTGTCGACGGGGCCGGCGTCCGGGCCGAGGTACTCGGTACGGGGCCGAACCGGAGATTTTGGCATGGGATTCAGCTTGCGGAGCATATTTAGCTCGCGAAGACTGGCGTTGATGAGGCGCACCAGCATGGCTTCTTCCCGTTGCAGTTGCTGGGGTATTTTCGAATCGAGGGACATCCGGTTGGCCGTGAGCAGATCGATGGCTCCGACCAGTTGCGGGGCCAACCCGGGGTGCTCGATTTCGCGCACGTCGGCCAGGCAGCTTTCCAGTTCGAGGGTTTGGAGCCGGGAATTGCGCAATTGACGCCATTGGGCGTCGACAATTCGTTGGACGAGTCCGGTTTCGACGCGATTTCTCGGGGTTAAATAGCGAGAATATTCGGCGACCATATTGCGATATTCGGCGGTGTCTTCGCCGGAGAGCAGGGCGAGCCCGGGAGCGCCGGTGTGGTCGACGATGACGGTTCGGCTGCCGTTTTTGAGACTGTTGATGCGGGAGTTCATTTTTCCCGCTTCGGATTTTGGTCCGGTGCGTTTCTGGGCATTCTGGCGGTTTATTTCGGCTCGGCGGGCTTTGCGCTGCTCTTCGCCGAGACTGTCGTTCGTGTTCTGATCCGGCATTTTTTGATCTCCGTGGGGGAAATAAAAAAGCCCACGGGGCCGGAGTGGCTCAGTGGGCTTCTTCTGGATTGATTGTAGCAGTGGATTTGATTTTGTCAAGATATCGAATTTTCAATATATTGAGAAGAAAGAAGAAATAATTTTGAATTGTTGTGATGGGAATTGATTATCGCTGGAGATGGCGTGGAGTGGCATGGTAGTTGGAGCGATCCGGTCTTCATGGGTCGATCTTCAAGGGTATTGGTTGGTCAGTGGACGGAGGACGCGAGTTTGGATGAGATCGTGGCGTCGCTGCGACAGGTTGATGTTGGAAAGTGGAAGCGTGGTCCTGGGGAATAGGATCGGGCACAGAGGAAGGCACTGTTCTCTGATTGTTCGTCCATTTGCGTCTACGAGTCGTTTTTCAGCTGGCGGCGAAGTGATTCAATCGCCGGAACGGGGAGAGGGCGGAGTGCCGGGCCTCGACGGCCCGGCACTCCGCAGCACGGCGGTTGTGTCCGCGGCCGGGGTCGCCGCATTCGGTTGCGGCGGACGGATTGTTGGAGGATTCTTTTCCTAGGTTGGGTACCTGGTTTGTCGGTGTTCCGGGCGGCAAGATCGCACTTGGCTCGGACGTAATGGCGGGTTAACTTGCGCCGAATGTCAATGGCGGACTTTGCCCCATCGGATAGAACGGGCGGGAGTGGTTAAGGTCTTGCTGGCGTGAGCCGACCCTTTACGGTTGGTACCGCGCGAATTCCTTGGACTGAACCCGGCTTAGGCGCCGGGAGAGATAAGGGTCACTTACGACCAGCCAAATCGGCTCGTACGAGTTGGAGCGGTTTCAGAGGGGCGCTGGTTTGACAGTTTCGGACAACGGGGGTATTGTGAGAAAGACTTGGGAAAATGAAAAGGAGGGCTGAATGCTCTATCACGTTAAAGACCTTTCGCCGGACCAAAAGCTGACGGTTGAAGCTCTGCTCGGTCGGCCTGTTTCCCAAGAAGAAACTGTTAGCGTGAAGGCGATTGCTCCGGGAACGATCGTCGCCTCAAACCTTTCGCCAGAGCAGCGTAAGCGAGCGCTCGAAGGTTTGCAGGGATACTTCCAGAAGGTCGATGGCAATCGGAAGGCGGTAAGTGAGGCGGAAGAAGAGGCCATCCTTACGGAGGCAATTCGAACCGTACGCCCCAACTATAGGCCAATCGATTGAGAATTGTTCCCGGCTAGGCGTTTGCTTTACGCCTTGCTGGAGCGTGGTCACACTCTGGTTCTATCGAACGAGATGATCGTGGAGGTTATCAGGGTTTTACGGTATCCGCACTTCCAGGATCTTTACGGGTTGACGGAAGCGGAACTGCTCGAGTACGCCCAGTATCTCCAGACGGAAGCAGACATAGTCATCCTCGATGCCCGGTACGGGGCCCCAGTCTTGCGAGATCCGGGCGACATGCATGTTCTACAGACGGCAGAGCGAGGCGGGGCCGATATCTTGTGTACGAGCGACGGTGACTTTTGCAATGACGAGGCGGTCATTTCGTACTGCCTGTCGCGTGGCATCGAAATTTGCAGCGAGGCTTCGCTATTGGCTCGACTGTAAGCGTTCGGCCAACCCCAGCCTTGCGAATTCCCTTAAACTCGGCTAGGCCTGTTGCCGCCGCCACCAAGCCGACGGGGTCAGTTCGTCCACCTCGCTCACCTTCCGATCCGCCATCCCCGGCAACACGCTGAGCAAAT
>JAPKZA010000045.1:1744-7024 GCA_026394015.1 Acidobacteriota bacterium | reverse complement strand
GTGATTTGCCGAAGCGGGATCTCTGAAAAGCAGCTTCAGAACAACGTAGCCCAAGAAGTCCTTCTCATCAATGCCGGGCCTGCTCCCAAGTTGGACGAAATCGGCCTGGGAGAATACCCACCCCCGCCGTTCCCGTCTATCGTGCTAACAAGCTTATCTTCAATAAATTGAGCCATGCCAAGACTTCGCTCCCTGTAGGAAAAAAGACCATCTTTTCTTACAGGACAGGCCCTCATGCAGAGTCGCTGGGAGCGAAACCGCCGTCTCGTGCTCCGCTTCTCAGCGTCAAATGGGAGCGATAAACGCTCTTGCCATCGCTCACGAAAAGGATGTTTTGCGAGCAATAGAGCCAGCCACTATCGTCAAATTTCCGTTAAGCTCTTGGCCCTGGGGGCCATTGGCGGGCCCACCCCTCCCCGTGACGCCAAACGACCGTTTGCCGGACGGCACTTGCGGCCATAGTTCAAGAGCGCGCAAACGGCTTCTTGGCAGGAAGCGGGATTTCGACCTCTAAAAAGCTGCCGGGGGTGGCCGCGTTAACCGCCGCAACGATTGCCGGGATGTGTTGGCGCACAAGCGGCCAAGGAGACCGACCGAGCACCAAAATCGAGATCTTTCGCCCGGCAAGATTCTGCTGGTAGCGCAGGTTCTTATCCGCGGCCAAAAACAACTCGTACCCAGACTCTTCGGCCACGGTCAGCAAATCTCCGTTCTCCAGTTGACCCCATCCACATTGTTCCGCCGTGGCCACAGCGTGGTCTTGCAGATGACGGGCAAGGCCATTCGGGGCGCGCGTGTCAAAGAGTACGCGCATCGGCCATATCGGGAGCGGGGGAAGGCAAAGGCGGCGGGGCGGCGCCTCTAGCGGCGAACTCCAATACGGCCTGAATCTCCTCCCGGGTCACGGTGTAGTTCTCGATGATCTCGTCGATGGTGGCACCGTATTCGAGATGATCAAAGATCACGGACACCGGCATCCGGGTATCGCGCAAAACCCACGCGCCGCTCACCTTGCCGGGGATGCTTTCTACGGCGGGGCACTGAGACCAACCCAATCGTGCCATTCGCGATCCTCCTAAAATCCATGGTAGCGAGTTCTGGAGTAACCAAACGGCGCAGTGTCGCGCAAGGGCCTTCAAGTCCCGGGACGGGGGACAACGGGGAGGTGTTGGAGTGAGTGATAACGGACCCCAAGCCGGTGAATTTGCCGATGGAAGCCCTGTACTCCACGTCCACGCGAAGGGCATGCAGCGCGGTCACCGATTCCGGTGTCAGGGTATCACGGAACTCGTCTAGCAAACGGTACAGATAGCGCAACACCCCTTTCGGTAGCGCAAGCCGACAGAGAAGTCGTTCGCCGAAGTCCCCAACGGTCAGTTGCTCATAATGCGGTCGATAGGCGCAATTCGACACGCCGCGGAGCGTTCATGTTCAATAGGCGTACCGTCGCTCGCCCCACCTGCGTCTTTCCGCAAACTTGGCCACCACGCGCCTCGAAATGATCCTCCCGTCGGTCAATCCGAGGATGGAACAGCGGAACAATCGCCTCTGTCTCAGGATCAATACTCGTCAGATTTGGCCCCTTGTAGGCGTTGCATCGATCACAGGCAAGCGCCAAGCCCGCTGGATTGTCGGAGCCGCCGTGTTGTTTCGCCACGACGTGCTCCACGTGAAACGGGATGACAGGCTTGGCGGACTGAGGCAACCGGCAATATCCACAAGCTTCTTCGGCCCTGCTGCGAACCAGTTCGCGAGTTCGCTGGTCCAGTTCAGGCAACCTGTTGGGAAAGAGAACGCCGGGCCTTCGCCTGGAGGATGGAAACTACGTCCACCGCCTCAATGACGTCCTTGTACTCCGCGTCTTCCGCCGGAGTCAAGCTTCCTTCGTTTGCCTTCCGGCGCAATTCGTCAATCCGCGTCTCCAGTTCAGCGTCGACACGAAGGGCAAGCAGCGCGGTCGCTGATTCCGGCGTCAGGGTGTCAGTCAACGGGTCTAGCAAACGGTCCAGATAGCTCAGCACAGCTATCTGTAGTGTAGTCCCGCAGAGAGTTCGTACGCCGAACTGCCCACCGGCGCGCACGCGGAAGCAAAAAACTAAACTGGGCCGTCAAGTCTCTACCCGGCTCGCTGGCGATCATCAATCGAGAAGCCAGCAATCAGGCATCTACTCTCCGCCACCGTGCGATCAAGCCGGCTGTCGCGCACTCCCCGAATGCTCTAACGTCGCCAACGACCGAGGGCCCGTTCCTTTCCTTTGGCCAAAGATTCTCGCCCGTATTGGTGGCCACCTTCTGACATTTCCACAAACGCACACATTTATGACGCGAATTGCCGCTCGCCTGCCCTCAGCTTCGCTCGGCATCACGGAACCCGCAAGCCAGCAGGATTGCCTTCCGGACTTCAGGCCACCGATCCTCTCGCAAGCGGCTAATCAAGGCTCCAAATTCAGTGCGCAAACGACAGGCCTACCCTCTTCGAGGGTAGGGACCAACTCGGTCGAAGGCATCCGGATCGTCCTCGTGACCGGGACCACAATGGTCTCCGTTAGGCGGTCGATTACCTCATTTCGCGGGAGGATCAGCACGAGGCTGCGCTTGTTGGGTTCAAGGAATGTTCTCCCAGCCCTCGCTGTCCCACGCCAGAGGATCCTCTTTCACGGTGAACTCTTCATGCGCCGGCGGATTAAGGGCGTAGACCGCGGCATCGCCAGACGGGAGTTCGCTGATCCTGCGCAACAAGCGCTTCCGCTCCCGTGGCGCTAAGGCTTCCACGAGGGGCACGATCTCCTCAACCGTCAAATAGTATGCCCTCGCTTGCAGTGTATCACCGGCGTAGCATTGGGCCAGATGGAGCGCCGCCGCCCGGTTCCGCCTCACCACCACCCGCTCCTGCGGCACCGGGGACCGATGCCGCCTGGTAACCCTGGTGGGCTCACGGAGTGAGGAACCGTATGCGGTATCATGTTCGTGTGTCCGCAGCTGGCAAGACTCTCCATAAGATGCGCAGAACGCAGACGGGTTGGCGCATCGAAGAGTTGCAGTCCGTGGCGGAGGAAAATGGTGTCGTCTGGCGAAGGCCGGGTCACGGCGGCAGCCACGTAATCTTCAGCGCTTTGGGAGTTCGTGAGATCGTATCGGTTCCGGCGAAGCGACCGATAAAACCGGTTTACATCAGGCTGTTTCTGGCGCTGATCGACAATGCCGCGGAGGTGAAGCAGGATGAGAACAAGAACAAATCGAAGCCTTGACCAATACCAGTTCACCGTCCGCCCACTATCCAAAGAAGAGGGTGGCGGCTACCTCGTGGAGTATCCCGATATCCCCGGCTGCATGTCCGACGGCGAGACCATCGAGGAAGCGATCGCCAACGGCAGGGAAGCGCTGCGCGACTGCGTTGCCGTGTTCCAGGAGTCCGACCGGAAGGTTCCAAAGCCGGGCATCGAAGCGGCACAGTGGCGCCAACGGTTGCCGCGAACACTCTACTCCAAACTGACGGTTCAGGCCGAGAAAGAAGGAGTGAGTATCAACAGCTTCGTAACCGCGATTATCGCCGAGGCTATCGGGGCCAGGCTGGCGGCCACTAACAAACGCCGATAAGGACCAACGCCAACTCAGATGAACCCGAGAACAGGGTTCGAATCCACATTGGGGGCAGGGAAACGACCCGGGGTCGGTGAAAGGCGCTCAGATCAATCGGATGAAGTGAGTAAGCTAGCGGCAATTCGGACGATTGCTCGAGACGGCATTCTGGGGCCTTTCGGCGGTCTTAGGTCGAATGACGCGCAATCCGGAAGCAAAAGCGATCCCGGTTGGCCTAATTCGCCCGCGCTGGCTTCCGTGCTCGACTCGAAACTGCCCCAGATGGGTGAGTGTCCGGCACTGGCGCGCCTTGGCCATCTGCATCTGGTTATAGGTGCTCCGGCTGTAGGCCGGTTTTCCTGGCAATCTGCGGCAAGAGCCCAGGCCCGACTTCTTAATGGTCAGGAAAGGCAAAGGAGTAGTTCGGCCAGCCCGGCCGTTTCAGCCGGCGGTGCGATCCCTTCTTTTGCCACGCAACCTCTCAACCGACCCGAAGCAAGGCGGCGAGCAGTTGCCTTGACTTGACGGACTTCCACTTGCTCATGCTTCCGAGAAGACTTTTGTGAATGGTTCTGGAATTGCCTCTCCATGATCGATGCAATCCGCGGCAACCCGCAGGGCAAGCGCTCGCACAGCGGCAATCGCCGACTCGCGGCTGGCACCGTATGCCATCACGCCCGGCATGGACTCGATGTCAGCCCACCACCGGCCATCCTCCTCGCGCCCCACGAAAATCGAAATCGAGTCTATTGTGGTGGTTTCCATTCGTTCCTCGATCTCATTGTACTGTCTGGAGCGCTCGAGGCGGATCCCTTAATCCACGGAGTCTTCTACCCGTCGAAATTGCGATTCTAGCCGCATCATGCGCGATTCATCGGTTGACGGATTGCCGAACATATCGACAAAAGTTCAACTTCCCAAAGCGAGGATATTAAGCGCTGGACCGGGATACTACTCCACTGGATGGTTCCCGGTTGCTCCTGGAGCGCCGTATACTGGGTCTAGAATCATGGAAATATCGGTAACTTCGCAAGAGGGAACCCTGCTCACCGCATTTCGCCGACTCGCACCCGACGCGACTAGCGAGTTGACGAGACTAATCGAGCGGCTAGGCGCGGTAGCACCGGAGCGCAAGGTCGACTGGTCCGATTCGTGGTCCGATGAGGACTTGAAGGAGTTCCGCGCCGCTTCGCTTCGAAGACTGGATGAGAACGAAGCAGAGGAAGCGGGTTGAAGCCGGGCGACGTTGTGGTTGGGGTCCTAGAAGGCGCGGTAGAAACGAAAGTCCGGCCTGCGGTTGTTATCGCCAGCACCGCCTATTTGGCAGAACCGCCGACGTTCTCGTGGAAATTCTGACAACGCGAGTTCCAAGGCCTCCTGCGTCGTCTGATTACGCCCTTCGAGATTGGAAGGTGGCGGGTCTCCGCGCGGAGTCTTTCTTTCGTGCGTATGTGCTGACGGTGCATCGATCAGAGCTCACCGTCATCGGCCACCTCAGCGATCACGACTGGAACACCGTAAAGGTGCGCGTCGGCAACGCGTTTGCCAAGTAGAAGCAGCCTTCGAAATTCGACTGTTTGGCGAACTCCTCGACAGACTTCGCCACTTCACAGGGTCCAGAACTTCGGGCCAGCTTCCGAGTAGCGCGTGATTCGGGAGGAACTTCAGGAGGCATGCGGATCAATTCTAGTAACATAAGAT
>JAPKZA010000045.1:0-1736 GCA_026394015.1 Acidobacteriota bacterium | reverse complement strand
GGATCTTGGTCCGCATGTTTTATAACGACCACCCTCCTCCGCATTTTCACGCGCGATACGGCGAGTTCGAAGCAACCGTTGACATCGAGACCCTTGAGATCATCGAGGGCGAATTGCCAACCCGGGCTTTCAACCTGGTGCGAGAATGGGCGATGATGCATAGAGAGGAGCTCCTGGAAGATTGGCGATTATGCCGCGAAAACAGGGTGCCTGTGAAGATTGAGCCGCTCGGATGAATGGAGCCCATACCTTATGAAGTGGAGCGTTGTCGAAGTCAAACCCGAACCCCAGCACCGCCTTTTCGTCCGGTTTCAGGACGGGGTCACAGGACACGTGCAATTGCGACCGGAAGAACTGACTGGCGTCCTTGCCCCCCTGCGGGATGAGCAGTTTTTCGCGCAGGCCTTTATAGACTACGGTGCGGTGGCGTGGCCAGGCGAGATCGATCTGGCGCCAGACGCCATGTATGCCCAAATCGTCGGCCAGCGCGACGCATTGCAAAAGGTTAGCTGAAGCCACTGCTTCGGCGCGGTAGCACCGGAGCGCAAGATCGACTGGTCCGATTCGTGGTCCGATGAGGACCGAAAGGAGTTCCGCGCCGCTTCGCTTCGAAGACTGGATGAGAACGAAGCAGAGGAAGCCGGTTGAAGCCGGGCGATGTTGTGGTTGGGGTCCTAGCAGCCCGTGGCAAAAGTGGTCATTTTCGCGCTTTCGAAAGAAGTGAGATTTGGGCCGACAGTCTGCGCCGTAAACGACTTTACGGCACGTAGCATCGATCCACGCATTTGGTTATGAAGTAATCTTCGCTGGAACCGCCGATAGCGACCGATAAGATCTCCTAAAGAGCTGAAAAGAGTCGTATTTCGCCCCTGTAACCCCCGCGGCGTTCCCGCCCGAAAGTGCGTGCGCATTACAAGGCTCAAGTTGAACCCGCTGGCGTGAATCAGGAGCCGCTTCCGAATGTTATCTCGCCCTCGCAGATGCGTTCCCCTCATTGCCCCAGTCTCGTACAGGTGCGCAAACGAACGCTCGATATACTCCCCTCGCCGCTTCATCAACCGCTTGCCATACCTCCCCCGAACTCGACGCCGATTCCCGTAGACCGCTTTCTTTTCGGCCGCCTTCCCTTTCCAGTTCCGCTCGCCGGGAATGTAACTGCGCACCCCAAACTCACCCAACTGCCGCAGCACCGCGTTGCTGTGGTAGCCCTTATCGGCTACCACTTCAGCCGGTCCTTCCGGGTTGACGCGCTCCCCGTCGGTCTCATTGTTAACCGCCGCAGCCGTCTCGGCGATTTGCTCACCGGCTTCGGCGAGCGTCTCGATAATCGTCGTCGTGTCGCCTTGATCGGCTCCCTGCAGGGTCACCGCGAGGATCGCCCCAGTCTCCAGATCGACGGCATGTTCGGCCTTATGGGCCAGATGCGTCGAGCCATCTTTCATCTTCGTAATCTTGGCGTCCGGGTCGTGCGGGTGCTTCCATTCCCCATTCGGCATTCGCTTCTCTCGCTTCCGGTCCAAACGCGCCAACTGTTCCCGCGTGGGCGTCTCGATCCCCGACTCTTTGGCTAAACCGGTCAGGAACTCGTCATAGCTTTCACCAGTGTCCCGCCGAACGATGCTCCTCATCGCCGCATTGGCCTCCAGCGTCGTCGCATCCACTCCGACGGTCTGGCCCTTCAAAAGTCCGCGCGTCGCAATCAGACGCAGAACATAGCTGAACACCTGCTCGTGCGT
>JAPKZA010000085.1 GCA_026394015.1 Acidobacteriota bacterium | reverse complement strand
TGGCAGCCGTCCCCAACCTACCTTGGGTAATTCGGTAACCGATTCGAACAATTCCTTTCGCACCAGCGCTTCCCCCGAGGCGCTTCGCGGCAAGAATACACGCACATCTTTCGGCTCGAATAGCCGAATCAGCTCTTCCAACGGCTCACAATGATCAGCGTCATCGAAATATGGCGAGATGATTTCCAGGTAGCCCCCATTCATTTGTCTACCAATCTGGCGACTTAGAAACTCAGGTAAGCTCTCGCCGCCTCGGTAGAAGTGCGACTGCAACTCACCCGCGACCGACTTTTGTTTCCGTTGTTCGCTGGCCCGCAAAAAAGTAAGGATGTCGTCAATAGCGTTGTGAGTCGTTCCACCAGGGCTTATGCGCTTTATTGACTGCAAGAACTTTGTTACATCCTCCTTCAACCGATTCTTGTCGCCATACGCCATTTCTTCGACATGGCAACATTCGATGTTCTCCCACCATCCCGATCGCGTAAGATTTGCTGACATACAAGCAAAGATCAAATACAACTGACGTTCGTTGTTTTCGTCCGCCTCCTCATCCTCCGCCAGCAAGAAGACGTTCTTGGGATGAAAGATCGCATTATGTTGGATCGGAATGTAGCGAACATCCAACTTTGCAGATCCCGCATCGCCGACGACTAGCCCACCTGCATCGTAATACACCGCGATTTCTCCCTCGAGATCACGAATCGCGTCCTCCAATTGCAGTAGTCGAATGGCCGAAGCGTGGCTCAGGCCTATGTCGAAGAATACTGGCAATACTTCCTGTTCAAAGAAGCCTGGATCGAACTGGTAAGTCAGAAGCACCGCAGACCGCAAACGACGCCCTTCCATTCGAAATTGAAAGTGATCCGATAGTGCCTCACGCGGAATCTCAGTCATGCGGCTTCTCCCATAGGGTGCGAGTAACGCTTCGCAGTGAATCCAGGAAGTAGGGAAAACGCCATAGCTGTCCGAGCTCATCGCGAGCGGGGAGTTTTCCATTTTCCTCTTTGTATCGCACAGTAAGCTTGCCTCGATTTGTTTCGATCCAAGCGGCTCCACCACGAGTTGCCATCACACTCAAGTTCTGCTGAGCCAGGAGATCGATTACTTCAACAAAACGTCCACTGCACATTGCATGTCCAATCGCTACCCAGCGATCGCCCACAGTAGTGTCTCCTCCACTCCACTGGCCGTGCATGCTGCCGAGCGATTCGGATTCAATCGCCGACAATCCTTCACCCCATTGCTTTTCAATTGAAGCAGCGACCTCTTTGATCGGGCAGCCATCCGAGCCAAGAAGGTAATCAAAAAGAAGCGACGTTGGCGCTAGCACAGACTCTGTTATTCGGATTTGCTCCAGATCAAAAACCAATGGTTGCCAATCGCCACCACGACTGTTCGCGGCGTTGGCAAGTTGCCGAATCGTAGTTGGAGCCCAATGAAAAGATGTGTCAATGAGTGTTTCTGTGAGTAGCGACGCCAATTGACGCTGTTTACCTTCAGTAGTCTCGGTCGGTCCGCCTTCGACTAAGTGATCGAAATAGAAATCACGTTCAGCTTTGCGAATGCGAAGATTCAGAACTTTCCCAACGGCTTCAATTGCAGAATCAGGAGTTGAACTAAGGTTCAACCGCGTCGACTTTGGCTTCAAAAGTGCAAGTATTCGGCCCGCATCCTTTCCCGCTCCGGCTTTAGACAATAGTGGCAAGCAGTGTTTCTGCACGAAATCTAAAGCCACCGGTGTCAATCGAGTTGGATTTCCATCGACGAGTCCAGATGCCCTCGAGGGCATCGTATACAACCCCCATAATCCATAGATCTTTTGATTCGAGAGAATCTGATGACTTCGTTCATCTGACAACCAGACCTTGCCACCTTCGCTAAGCGATCTCTTCACCCGCTCAGTTCCGCGAAAGATGAAGTCGTTGTTTACGCTTGCCCTAGCATAGGCTGCCAATTGCTCCCACTTTAAGAACGTTGCCAGTTCTGATCCGGGTCCTAGTTCATCGGCTAGCTGCTCGGCAAAATAATACCCAAGTAACAAAGTCGTGAAGTCTCGAACAGAATTACTAACAGTGGTCAGGTTGCCAACAACATGCCGGCCGAGTCGCGTCCAAATCTGTTGTATACCCAATGGATCACGCGAGCCCTTAACTGCGGCGCGTGAATCTAAATCGGTGAGGAATGGGATTAGCAGCATTGATTACGATCAGCTGACGGGACGAAAAATCACTTCTTTGCATAGCATTGTAACACTTGGGAATCGGCCCGTACGAGATTCATTGATACCAAACTGGCGGCAACAAAAACTTTGGTTCAGCGGGATGAACTGTGATGTATGAGGCGCGAGTCTCCAGCCAACCTGTGAAAGCTACTGTGATCTCAGGAAATTGTTCGTCGTTCCGCAGGAGCATTCCTAAGTTAGTTGTCAAATGAGTCCAAGCGTGATTGCCGTCGAATCGGCGATCCGTTTCATCGAGCTTGCAATATGTATGCATGTCCATCAGGCCATAGCTAGAAGCCTTATCAATCAATTGTGAGAGAATAGGTTGCTAACTCTTTACGTCGATTGGCCGCGAGCTCATCAGAGTGGAAGCACGGCAAGATTCGAAGATTACTCATTTTGTATCCATTCTGTGAAAAACTCTAAAATCGGCACGGTTTTCGGCCATCCTCCTACCAAATCTTGTACGCGACGGGCGTTTAGGGCCAGTTGTCAAATCCATTTGTGACCAAACGTGTCACGTCTCCGCAACAACCTCTAAGATACAGCAAAAGTTTATACCTTGGAGCCCAACTGAATATGCGACTTGAGAACGACCGAATTCAATTTTCCGCTACCGACCTTGCCCATTTCCTTGGGTGTAAGCATGCAACTGAGCTAGATAGAGCGGTGGCGGAAGGTCGGATTGCGAAAGACTACCGAAAAGACCATATGTTGGATCTTTTGATAGAACTTGGCGAACGACATGAGCGACGATACATCGAACATTTGAGGGCATCTGGCAAATTCGTAGTCGAGCTCGAAAAATTCTCTGATCCTGATGGAACGCAGACAATTGATGCCATGCAACGC
>JAPKZA010000071.1 GCA_026394015.1 Acidobacteriota bacterium | reverse complement strand
TCGCCATGCTGCCCATCGACATCCCCCGTTCCTGCACCAGGTAACTCGGCAGCCACGAGAGCAGAAAATACCAGACATATCCTAACGAAAACATCCCGAGCGACGTCCCCCACAACTGCCGCCGCCGCAGTAAATCGGTCCACCCCGGTCCGACCGCTCCGGCGGTCTCCCGCTGCTCCGGCACCTTCACAAGCAACCACGGAACCAGCCACAACAAGCTTCCCAAGCCCACCACGACGAACATCGCCCGCCACCCGTACCGTTCGACCGCCAGCCCGCCCAGCAGCGTGCTTAACCCCGGCCCCGCCTTCGAACCCGCGTCGACTAAAGCGTTCGCCAACCCCCGGCGCCCTTCGGGAAAGTACCGCACCAAAATCTTCGACGAGGCCGGATACGCCACGCTCTCGCCCACCCCTAAGAGGAGCCGAGCGCCCAGCAACGCACCCAGACTCTCCACCATCCCTACCGCCGCCGTCGCCAGCGACCAGACCAAAAACGCTCCCGCATAAATCCACCGCAGCGGGTAGCGATCCACTAACCAGCCCGCCACTAACTGAAACGTCGCATAACTCCAGAAGAACGCCGAAAACAAAACGCCCATCTGCGTCGGCGAGAGCAATAACTCGCGGCTAATGCGCGGAGCCGCCACCGACAGCGCCCCCCGGTCCAGGTAGTTAATCACCACGGAAACTACCAGCAGCGCCAGCAGCGTATTCGCCAGTCGTTTCGTCAGCATCCACACAGTATACTGGGGCCAGCCCCATGCCTCCCGTCATCGACGCCCACGTTCATGTTTGGACCGACGACCACGTCCGCTACCCCCGCGCCGCCGGCCAGCGCGACTACCCGCCGCCCCGCTTCACCCCGGCGGACTTGTTCGCCCATTCGAAGCCCGCGGGCGTCGAGAAGATCGTGCTCATTCAGATGAGCTTCTATCGCTTCGATAACTCCTACATGCTCGACTGCATGCGCGCCCACCCCGGCATCTTCGGCGGCGTCGGCATTGTCGATAGCGACGCTCCCAACCCCGGGCAAGCCATGAAAGCGCTCGCCGCCCAGGGCGTCCGCGGCTTCCGCGTCGTCGGCAGTCCTGACTCCCCCGGCATCCACGCCATGTGGCGCACCGCCGCCGCGGAGAACCTCGCCATCTGTTCGCTGCTCGGTCCGGAGGCCCTCCCGGCCCTCGACCGTATGTGCCGTCAATATCCCGCCACTCCGGTCGTCATCGACCATCTCGCCCGGATCGGCGGCGACGGCACCATTCGCGATGCCGACATCCGCCTCCTCTCCGCCCTCGCTCGCCACCCACTCGTCAAAGTGAAGGCCTCCGCCTTCTACGCCCTCGGCAAAAAGGCCGCCCCGTATACGGACCTCAAGCCGCTCTTCCGCCGCGTCTTCGAAGATTTCGGCCCCCGGCGCCTGATGTGGGCCAGCGACTGCCCCTTCCAAGTGGGCGAAGGGCACCAATATGCTCCGTCGCTCGCCTTGATCACCGAACACATGCCGTTTCTGACGGCCGATGACCGCGGCTGGATCCTTCGCCGCACCGCCGAATCGGTCTTCTTTCGGCCCTAACTCAGGCGATTAGGCCGTTTCGAATTGCAAACCGAACCATATCGCCGGAGTTGTGCAAGTTTAGCTTCTCCATGACGCTGCCCCGGTGCGACTCGACCGTATACACGCTCAAATTGAGCACCCCGGCTATCTCTTTGTTCGTCTTCCCTTCGGCCACCATGGTCAGAACTTCGCGCTCCCGACTGGTTAGTAAGTCTACGGGATTACTCACATGCCGGCGATAGTCACTCAGCACGGCATCCGAAATTGCCGGGCTCAAAAACGCTTCTCCCCGGTGTACACTCCGAATCGCTCTCACTAAGTCATCGTCCTCGGAATCCTTAACGAGATACCCGCGAGCGCCCGCCCGCAAAATCTCCCTTACATACACCGAATCCTTGTGCATGCTCAGCGCCAAAACCTTGGTGCCGGTAAGTTCGTCACAAATCTGCCGCGTCCCTTCGATGCCATTCAAGTCCGGCATCGAAATATCCATCACCACCACATCCGGCTGCAGCGTCCGCGCCGCTTCGATGGCCTCCCGCCCGGTCTTGGCCTCGCCCACCACCTCCATATCCACCTGCGCATCGATCAACATTTGCACCCCTTGGCGCAGGATTTTATGGTCGTCAGCTAACAAAACTCGAATCTTCTTGCTCGGCATGGGGGTCCACCTGTTTGAGCGGAGCTTCAATATGAATGCGAAGCCCACCCTCCTTCCTGTTCTCCACTACTAACTCTCCTCCCAACTGCCGTGCCCGCGCCCGCATCCCCACCATTCCCAAACTCGGATGCTTACTCCCCGACTGGGCCGGCATCCCCTTCCCATTGTCGACGATCTCCAGATGCACCGTCTCCGCCACAATCCGCAGCGAAACCCAGGCCGCCGTCGCATCCGAGTGCCGCGCGATGTTGGTCAACGCCTCCTGCGTAATTCGAAACAGATGCGTCTCTTCTCCTTCCGCCAACCGCTGCTGCCAATTCGATTCGTACGTCACAAGAATCTTCGTCCGCTGCGTAAATCGCTCACAAAGCCATCGCAGCCCCGAATCCAACCCGAAATCGTCCAAAATTACCGGCCGGAGTACCTGCGACAGCTTCCTAACGTTTTCGAGCACCTCGTCGACTACGCCAATGCACTCCCGGCTATCGGGCATCCGCCCGAGCATCCGCCGCAGCCCGCTTAAGGACTGGCCCAACTCATCGTGCATCTCATGGGAAAATCGCCGCGCCATCTTCTCATGCCCATCAATCATATGCCAGGAAACGTGGGCTAACTCCGCGGCATGCCATTCTAACTTCGCGAATGCTCGCTGAATGGTCCAAATCGTTAGTCCCGCCGTGCCCGCCGCTAACAGAAAACAAACACCCAACACCCAGCCCAACTCATCGATCATCTCCTGGGTCTGCTTGACGATAATCGACTCCACCTCCGCGCCCCGCTCCGAGTGCACCAAGTGCTCCCGCACCAAAGACTGGGCCGTATTCTGAATCCGGTCCGATCCCCGATACCCGAGGAAAGCTGCCGTCAGCACCAATCCCACCACTAGGCCGAACCCGATCAGCGCAATCCGCAGCAAGCGGCCGCGCGACATCGGTGGATCTACGACAAGTGGTTCTACCATACTTTCTGATTATGCGGGCTTGGGGCTCCCCAAAGTCTATCCCCTCTTAAGGGGAAAAATCTCCCCCTCCCAGGCTAGGGTCATTTCGCGCCCCTTGGCGTATGCTCAAAGTGTGAAACACATGCTTCTCTCCTTTGGCCTCCTCTCCGCTGCCATTGCGAGCGCCCAAACTGTGACGTTGGACCAGGCAATCCAGGAAGCCGTTACCAAAAATCTCGACCTCGCCGCCGAAAAGCTCAACATCAGCGTCGCCGAAGCCCGAGAAATCACCGCCCGCCTCCGCCCGAACCCCATCCTTACCGTCTCCGGTCAATCTTTAAACCTCCTCGGCGCCAACTATTCGCCGAGCACCCCGTTAGGGCCCAACCAGCTCAACATCCACACCGATTTTCCCGTCGAACGCGGCCACAAGCGGGAAGAGCGCGTCGCCGTCGCCAAGGAAGAGAAATCGCTGGCCGAACTCGGCGTCCGCGAGGTGATGCGCCAAGTCATCGCCGGCGTCCAAGCCGCCTACGTCGACGTCCAACAGGCGAAAGAGAGCGTGAAACTCGCCCAGGCCAATCTGACGAGCCTTAACGCGGTCGTCGCCGCTAACGAAGCCCGCCTGCAAAGCGGTGACCTTGCCCAAGTCGAACTCGACCGCTCCCGCGTCGCCGCCATCCAGTATCGAACCGCCGTTCTCCAAGCCGAACTCCAGCGCGACCAAGCCAAAACCCAACTCCAACAGTTGCTGGGCCGTCGTCAACGATCCCCCGATTTCGACGTCGCCGATGCCATGCGCCGCGACGCACTCGCCACTCCTCCCGCGGAAATCGCCCGCCTCGCCCTCACCCGCCGCCCCGACTACCTCGCCTATCAGCAGTCCCAGGTCCGGTCCCGCGCCGATCTTCGGCTCCAACTCGCCAACGGCAAGGTTGACTACACGATCGGCACCGAGTTCACCCGCCAATCCGCCTGGGGCATCTCCGGCAACTCCGTCGGGGTCTACTTCAGCATGCCGCTGCGTATCTTTAACAAAAATCAGGGCGAAATCGCTCGGGCCCAACGGGAAATCGCCCTCGCCGGTGCTCGTGTCGGCGCCAACGAAGCCGCCATTCAAACCGAAGTCGAAAAGGCCCTCCGCCAATATACGGTCTCACGTTCGCTCCTCCTCGGCCTGGAAAACGACCTCCTCGCCAAAGCCAAAAGCGTCCGCGACTCGACCGAATACTCTTACCGCCGCGGTGAGGCTTCCCTTGTCGAATTCCTCGACGCCCAGCGTGCCTTCAATGACGCTATGCAGTCCTTCAATGAAGCCAGCGCCAGCTATGCCCGCAGCCTGTATCTGATCGATACGGTGTCCGGCGCCACCGTCAGCGGCTCTTAATCCGATACCCAAACGAGATCAACCATGAAACCCATCTTCCTGATACTCAGCCTCCTTATGTTGGCGGCCTGCAGTTCCACCCATCCCGCCGAACCGGCCGCCAAGCCTGCCGCCGCCAATCCGCCGGGCCAGTTCACGATCCCGGCGGACTCCCCCAAGCTCACCCAGATTCGTTCCGAGCTCGTCGCGGTCTCTCTCGTCCCAGTCGGCAATGTCTCGGCGCCTGGTAAGGTGGAAGCGAACTCGAACCGCACTTCCCACGTCGTCCTCCCGCTCACCGGACGCATCGCGACCGTTCTCGTCAAAATTGGAGACTTCGTTAGCCAGGGGCAACCCTTGCTCACCGTCGAAAGCGCCGACGCCGATTCCGCCGTCGCCGGCTTTCTCCAGGCCCAAGCCAGCGTTACCCAAGCCAAATCCGTCCTCGCCAAAGCCCAACGGGATCTTGAGCGACAAAAGGATCTCTATGCCCACGGCGTGATCGCGCAGAAGGAGGTGTACAACGCTGAAGCCGTCACCGTGCAATCCCAAGCCGCCGTTGAACAAGCCCAAGCCGCCACCGAACAGGCTCGTCGCCGCCTGGAAATTCTCGGCATCGGCACCGGCGCGTTCGGCCAACGCGTCACCATCAAAGCCCCACTCTCCGGCAAGGTACTCGAGATGTCCTTCGTCAATGGCGAGTTTCGCAACGATCTTAGCGCCCCGCTTATGACCATCGCCGATCTCAGCTCCGTCTGGGTTACCTCGGACGTCCCCGAATCCTCCATCCGTCTCGTCAAAACCGGCGAACCCATCCGCATCGAACTCGTCGCTTACCCCGGAGTCATATTTCGTGGCCGCGTCACCCTCATCAGTGATCTGGTTGACCCCCAAACCCGCACCGTCAAAGTCCGCGCCGAACTTCCCAATACCGATGGCCGCCTGAAACCTGAAATGTTCGGCAACATCCAACTCGCCGAGCAAACTGAATCCCGGCCCACCGTCCCTGCCGCAGCCATCATTGCGACCAACGGCAAATCCGTCGTCTGGCGCGAAACCGCAAAAGGCATCTTCGCTAAAGTTCCGGTCGTCACGGGCGTTCAAATCGGCGACCGTGTCGCCATCCTCTCCGGCCTTGAGGCCGGCGACCGTGTCGTCGTCGATGGCGTCATGTTGCTGGGAGCCAACTAGCCGTGATTGCTCAACTCCTCCGATACGCCCTCCGGCAACGGTTCATCACCGTACTCATCGGCCTCACGCTGATCGGCGTTGGCCTTTGGGCCTTCGCCCAACTCAAGACTGAAGCCTACCCCGACATCTCGGACACCCAAGTCGTCGTGATCACGCAATACGATGGCCGCGCCGCTGAAGAGGTGGAACAACAGGTCACGGTGCCCATCGAACGCGCCCTGAACAGCGCCCCCAACGTGATCGCCCGCCGCTCCCGGACGATCTTCGGACTTTCGGTAGTCGAACTCACGTTTGACTACGGCACCAACGACTATTTCGCCCGTCAGGTCGTCCTTGAAAAGCTCCGCGACGCCAACCTTCCCGACGGCGTCACCCCCGGCCTCGGCCCCCTCTCCACCCCCATCGGAGAGCTCTATCGCTACACCCTTTCCGGCGGCGGACTTGACTCTCGCCAACTTCGCGAATTGCAGGATTGGATCGTCGAACCCCGCTTCCTGCAAGTCCCCGGTGTTGCCGACGTCACCCCCTTCGGTGGTCTCGTCAAGCGCTATCAGATTCAAATCGATCCTCTCGCGCTCTCCAAGTACAACCTCTCCGTTACCCAAATCGCCGATTCCATTCGCGCCAACAACAGCAACGCCGGTGGCGCCATGCTCGACAACCAGCAGCAATCGATGGTCATCCGTGGCGTCGGCCTCATTCAAAATCCGGCCGACATTGAAAGCATCGTCGTCGCTGAAACCAAAGGCGTTCCGCTGTTCGTGAAGGATATCGGACGCGTCGAAATCACCTCCGCGCCGCCCACCGGCATCTTCGGTGTCGGCACCCAAACCGGCGGCGTCGAAGGCATCGTCCTGATGCGGCGCGGCGAAAACCCGTCCGAAGTCCTGAAATCCATCAAGACCGCAGTCGACGATTTGAACGAAAATCGCCTTCCCGACGGCGTCAAAATCTCCCCGATCTACGACCGCACGGATCTCGTCAACAACACGCTCACGACCGTCTCAAAGACGCTGCTGGAAGGCCTTCTGATCGTGGTGATCGTGCTGTTCCTGTTCCTCGGCAGCGCCCGGGCCGCTTTGCTGACCGCACTCACCATCCCGCTGTCGCTGCTGTTCGCCTTCATCTGTATGCACTTCGCCGGCATCCCGGCGAACTTACTCAGCCTTGGCGCCCTCGACTTCGGCATCATCGTTGACGCCACGTTGATCATGGTCGAACACATGCTGCACTCGCTCCACGAGCGCCAACACGAACCCGGATTCGTGCAAAACGGAGGGGTCCTCTCCGCCATTCGCGATGCCGCTTTGGAAGTGGAACGCCCCATCTTCTTCTCACTGCTCATCATCATCTCGGCCTACATTCCGCTGTTCACGCTCGAACGGGTCGAACGCAAACTCTTCACCCCCATGGCCTTTACGGTCTGCTTCGCCCTGCTCGGCTCCATGCTGTTGGCGCTGACTCTGATCCCTGTGCTCGGCACCTATCTGTTTCGCAATGGTGCCAAAAGCTGGGAAAACCCCGTTCTTCCTTGGCTCGCCCTTCGCTACAAAGCGATCTTGAACCGAGCCCTGCGCCGCCCGTTGATCGTCTGTGCCATCTCCGGTGCCGTCGTGGTCGCCGCCTTCGGCCTCGCCGGGGCCCTCGGCATCGAGTTCCTGCCGAATCTTGACGAAGGCGTCATCTGGGTCCGCGCCAACCTGCCCCCTGGCATCTCGCTCGAAAAGTCTTCGCAAATCGCCGTCCAGATCCGCAAGATCATCGCCGAGTATCCGGAGGTCAAACTCGTCTCCTCCCAAACCGGCCGCAACGATTCCGGCACCGACCCTTACGGCCCCAACCGCAGCGAGTTCTTCTTGAGTCTGACGCCGTATGACACTTGGCCCACCGGCATCGATAAAGCCAAACTCATCGAAATGCTGAGTAAAAAGCTGAATGAACAGATCCCCGGAGCCGCCTTCAGCTTCACCCAGCCCATCGTCGACAACGTCACCGAGTCCGTTACCGGCTCCGCGGCTGACCTCGCCGTCATCGTCCGCGGCCCCGATCTGGCGATTCTGCGCCAGAACGCCCAACAGATTCTGGAAGTGATCCGGGCGGTTCCTGGCGCAGCCGATACCGCGATTGAACAGGAAGCCGACCAAGCCCAGCTCCGTCTCCGCATTGACCGTCAGGCGGTGGCCCGGTACGGCATCAACGTCCGGGATGTGCAGGACCAAATCGAAATGGCCATTGGCGGCCGGATCGCCGGCACGATGTTTGAAGG
>JAPKZA010000422.1 GCA_026394015.1 Acidobacteriota bacterium | reverse complement strand
CCCGAAGCTTCCCCATAAGCTCATCGATGGCGTCAAAGAGTTCACCCTCGTCGCCGAGGTCATCCGAACCTCCATCGCCCCCGGCCGGATCATGGACGCCTGGGGCTTCAACGGCTCCATCCCCGGTCCCATGATCGAAGCCAACGAAGGCGACCGTCTTCGCATCATCGTCGAAAACCAACTCCCGGAAATGACCGGCGTCCACTGGCACGGCCTCGAAATCCCCATGGAACTCGATGGCTCCGTCGGCCTCGGCATGGACCCCATCAAACCCGGCGGAAAGTACGTTTTCGAATTTACCCTCCGTCAAAACGGGACCTTCTTCTACCACTCCCATTTCCCCATGCAGGAAATGATGGGCCTCATCGGCATGTTCGTGGTCCATCCCGCCAAGGCCCACACCCCGGTCGTCGACCGCGACTACGCCATCATCCTGCAAGAGTGGGATCTCAAACCCAACAACCCCGTCCCCAACTCCCTCGCCATGGAGTTCAACTGGCTCACCCTCAACGGCAAGGCAGGCCCGGACACCACCCCCATGGTCGTCAAACAAGGCGAGCGCATCCGCATCCGCCTCGTCAATATGGGCATGGACCATCACCCGGTCCACCTTCACGGCAACCACTTCTTCAACACCGGCACCGAAGCCGGTCGCCGCCCCGAATCTACTTGGTTCGCCGAAAACACCCTCCTCCTCGGCGTCGCCCAAGCCCGCGACATCGAATTCGTCGCCACGAACCTCGGTGACTGGATGCTGCACTGCCATCTCCCTCACCACATGATGAATCAGATGGTGCCCATGGTTGGCCCCGACATGCACCACCCCGTCCACAGCAAAGTCCCTGGCTACCCCCAGGATATGTGGATCGTCGACGACGAAATCTACAACGATAAACCAGAAAACTACGGCCTCCGCAAAGGCTGGTCTGGAGCCATGATGGGCATGATGACCATGGTCCGCGTCGTCACCCCCGCCATGTACGACAAAATCGAGGCGCTCCGCAAAAACCCGCCCGCCATCACCCTGCCCAAAGGCGAACCCCACAAACACAACCACGAGGGCATGAAGTAACATGAGTATCTTACTCCTGGCTCTCAATCTACTCGATCTCGAGAAACTTGCGCTGGCCAATAATCCCAACTTCCAGCAAGCCGAAGCTCAAGTCAAAATCGCCGAAGGCCAACGCAAACAAGCCGGCCTGTATCCGAATCCAACCATCGGCTTCAACAGCGAACACAACTCGCCCAACCCCAGTACCCGCTGGGGGTCCAACGGCGGTGTCCTCGGCCAACGCATCGTCACCGGCGGCAAACTCGGCGTCGAACGAGCCCTCGCTGACCGCGAAATCGACGAAGCCCGCGCCCGGCGAGACCTCGCTCGCCTCGAACTTTCGGGCCACCTCCGTCGCCTCTACTACCAAGCCCTCGGCGAACAAAAACTCGTCGAAGTCCGCGAGCAACTCTCGAAAACCGCCACCGAAACCGCCGATATCTTCCGCCAACTCATGAACACCGGCCTCGCCGATGAACCCGACGTCCTCACTGCGGATGTCGAGTCCCAACGCGCCGCCGTCCGCCTCACCCAGGCCCGCCAAGCCCAAGTCCGCACCTGGCAGCAACTCGCCGCCCTGGTCCAACAACCCCTAAATCCCCAACCCCTCGACGGCGATTTCCTCGCCCTCCCCGAGGTGGAAAAAGCCAAAGCCTGGGCCCGCATTGAAAACGAAAACCCGGAGTTCACCCTCCCCGGCATCACCATTCGCCGCGCCGATCTCCAACTCGCCCAAGCCCGGAAAGCCCGCATTCCCGATGTCCAAGCCCGCGGCGGCGTCCGCTACAACCGCGAACTCAGCGAAATCACCCGCGGTTCGATCGGTCCGGAAGGCATCTTCGATATCTCCGTCGAACTGCCCATCTTTAACCGCCAACAGGGCAACATCGCCGCCGCCAAAGCGATGCAGTCCCGCGCCGCCCTCGAACCGGCCCGCGTTCGCCGCTCGCTCGAATCCCGCTTCGCTGACGCCTGGCGCGAATATGATCAAGCCCGCACCGCCGCCCTCCGCTACGCGAAGGACATGCTCCCCGCCACGGAAAAGGCTCTAACTCTCTATCGAGCTAATTACAAAGCCATGTCCGGCTCCTACCCCTCTGTCCTGCAAACCCAGCGGAGTTACTTCATGTTACAGGAAGAGTACATGGAAAGCCTCCAAACGGCGTGGCGCGCGGTGGCCGATCTCGAGTCGCTGCTCGCCACTTACAACCCGTAAAACTCCGTCGCCGTTCCACCCAGTATCTGCTCCCGCACCGCCATCGGCATCGGGCCCAGACACTGGGTGAAGGCCGCCAGCCGCTCCTTCCACGTCACCCCGCCCCCCGGCCATCCGCTCGCGAACATCACCCGCTCCGGCCCCGCCATCCGCATCGCCCGCTTCATCCGCTCCCGTTGCCCGTCCGTCGCCGGCAGCCCAAACCCCGTCAGCTTCAAATAGAAGTTCTCCGGCAACTCCGCCTCCTCCTCCGGCACCCCGTCCAAAGCCACCTTCCGATCCCGCACGTCCCGAATCTCCTCCCACCGCTCGGCCGGCCACTCCAGCGCCAGCCCATCCACCAACACCCCATACGCGCTTTTCACGAGCGGATGCTCCACCGCCTCCCGCGCAATCACTGCCTTGATCATCGGAAAGTCCGCGGCCACCCGCAACGCTTCTCCTAAGTCTTCGGCCAGCCAAACACTCCCCTCAAAACGGTTCCGCCGTAAAATCGTCCCGAGCCACTCGGCATCCTGCGCCGGTGGCAAAAACCCGTGCTGTGCATCAATCCGCATCGCCCCTCCCTTTTTCTCTCGATAACAATCTGATACGCTATCCTCAATTCCTCTGGAGTCAACTTATGAATCATCACTTCGCACGTCTCTGCATTATACTTTCTCTCGCTTGCTCATCGGCATTCGGCCAAGTCACCACCGGTACCATTCTCGGCTCCGTAACTGATTCCACTGGTGCCGCCGTCTCCGCCGCCACCATCACCATCACCGAAGTCAACAAGAACACCACCAGCCGCGCCCAAAGCGACGACTCTGGCTCGTTCAACGTCCCGTTCCTCGTCCCCGGCACTTACACCATCGCCGTCGAGAAGCAGGGCTTTAAGAAAGGAGTCCAAACCAACCTCCTCCTCGAAGTTGACCAAAAGGCCCGCACCGACTTCCAACTCTCCATCGGTAACGTCTCGGAAACGGTCGAGGTAACTGCCTCCGCCCCCCTCGTACGTTCCGAATCCGCCGAACTCGGCGAAGTCATCGGCACCCGCGCGGTGCGCGAACTCCCCCTCAACGGGCGTAACTTCGCCCAACTCGTTTATCTCAACCCTGGCGTTACCCCCGGCCAAGCCGGTGAGAACCTCTCCGGGGCCTCTACCTTTAATCCCCGCGGCCCTTCGAATTTCAACGCCCTCGGCAGCCGCGCCAACACTAACGCCTGGCTCGTCGACGGTATCGACAACAACGAATACACGTTTAATACCGTCATCGTCGCCCCCAGCGTCGAATCCGTCCGCGAGTTCAAAACGCTCACCGGCGTCTTCTCCGCCGAGTTCGGTCGCGGTGCCGGCGTCGTCTCCATCTCCACCCAATCCGGTTCCAACGATTTCCACGGCAACGTCTTCGAGTTCCATCGCAACCACGTCCTCGACGCCCGCAACGTCTTCGCTCCCGCCAACCAGCGCAAGCCCGTCTTCCGGCAGAATCAGTACGGCGTCGCCATCGGCGGACCCCTCTTGATCCCCAAACTCTACAACGGCAAAAACAAGACATTCTTCTTCTTTGACTACGCCGCCCTCCGCACCGGTCGCGGCATCGCCACCGTCAACTCCGTCCCCACCGCGCAAATGAAGAACGGGACTTCAGCCAGTTGATCGCCGCCGGCGGGCCCAACCTGTTGATCTTCGATCCCCGCTCCACCCGCGCCGTCCCCGGTTCCAACACCCCCGTCCGCGACCCCTTCCCAGGCAACATCATGCCCGCCTCCGCCATCAACCCGGTCGGTCGCAATGTCCTCAGCATCTACCCGACCCCCAATTCGACCGGACGCGTCAACGGGCTCTTCGACAACTTCACTTCCGTGCCTAACCGCACCGTAACGGACAACGTCTACACCGGCCGCTTCGATCACGTGGTCAGCTCAAAAGACAACATCTTCTTCCGCTACACCTACAACAATTACAACCTCCAGGCGCCCCAGGGCCAGGCCAACTGCTGTCTACCCACCCCGGCTGAAGCCGCGGCCCGCTTCACACTCGGACCGTTTGTCGCTGGCCTCCAGGACACCCTCCTCACCACTCAGGGCGCTGCATTCAACTGGACCCGCATCCTGAAACCGAACCTGCTCCACGAGTTCCGCGCCGGCTTTGCCCGCACCAACCCGCTCACCACCCAGCAGGACATCGGCATTAACGCCGCCACCTCCCTCGGCATCCGGAACATTAACCTCAATCGGCAGTCTTCTGGCATCCCGAATATCAACATCGCCGACATCACCGGGATCTCCGGCGGCCCCGGCTTTTTGCCCGTTAATCCGCTCCAGACCCACTACCAGCTCGATAGCGCCTGGAACTGGACCGTCGGCAAGCACACCCTCAAGTTCGGTTGGCACATCGTCCGGCGCGACGCCCAACCCTTCGTCAACGAGGCCGTCCGCGGCGTGATGAACTTCAACCGCGCCTTCACGTCGAACCCCGCCAGCCCCGCCACCTCCGGATTTGGTCCCGCCACTCTGCTCACTGGATTCATGAATAGCGGTAACCGCGCCGGCCTCTTTGAACCCTTCTATCTCCGCATCTGGGAGAACTCGCTCTACTTCCAGGACGACATCAAACTTAGCCGTCGTTTAACCTTAAATCTCGGCGTTCGTCATGAAGCCTTCCTGCCCGAGACGGAAAAATACGACCGCCTGCCGAACTTCGATCTCGGCACTTTGAAAGTCATCTACGCCGGCCAAAACGGTGTCTCGCGCACCGCCGGTAAGCAGACCAATTGGAAGAACTTCGGCCCGCGCATCGGCCTCGCCTACGACCTAAGCGGAAGCGGCAAAACCATCATCCGCGGCGGCTACAGCTTGGTCTACTTCCCGGACCCCGTTACCGCCAACGGTCAGATTGGGCTGAATATTCCCACCTTCTTCACCCAGTCGCTCGTCTTTGCGGACTTCCCCATCGGCATGCAGGGAGTGGCCACCATCGATAATCCCTTCCCGCTTCCTCAGGCTGTTCAGCCCCGCACCACCGCCGAACTGAACGCCCTCAACCCCTCTCCCCGCATCAACGGTCACTCCTTCCTGAATCGGACCCCGTACATGCAAACCTGGACCGCCAATCTCCAGCGCCAATTGACCGGCTCCCTCATGGTCGAAATCGACTACGCCGGTTCGACCGGCATGAACCTCGCCCAGGCCTACAACCCGAACGAAGTCCAGCCCGGCCCCGGTGCCCTGGCTCCCCGTCGGTTGCTTCAGCCCCTCAATAACGTTAACAACATCTTCTTCGTCGAATACCGCTCCCGCAGCTCCTTCCACAGCATGCAGTTGAAGGCCACCAAGCGTTACGAAAACGGTCTCCAGTTCCTGGCCGCCTACACCTGGGGCAAGTCGCTCGATTACACCGGCTCGGTCGGCTCTGGCGGCGGTGCTTCCGGCGGTCCCCAAACGGTCACCTGTCTCGATTGCAACCGTGGGCCCTCCGGCTTCGACGTTCGCCACCGCGCCGTTTTCAGCTACGTTTACGACCTCCCCTTCGGCAAAGGCAAAAAGATGGACGCCGGGAACAAGGTTGTGAACAAGGTGATCGGCGGATGGCAGATGAGTGGCATCACGACGCTCACGACCGGCCGTCCCTTCACCCCCGGCCTCGCGGCCGGTGTGAACAATGGTGCCCCGAGCTGGCCCAATCGCTTGGCCTGTTCGGGTAAGCTCGACAATCCGACCGCCGACCGTTGGTTTGACCCGGGCTGTTTCGCCGCCCCGCCCGCGTTCACTTACGGAAACGTCGGCCGCGGCATTCTCTACTCCCCGGGCAACGTGAACTTCGACACGTCGTTTGTGAAGAACAACCGTTTCGGTGCGGGGGAGCGCTTCAATGTGCAGTTCCGCTTCGAGGCCTACAACCTCTTCAACACCCCGTACTTCGGCTTCCCGAACGCCTCGATCGGCTCCCCCACCGCCGGCCGCATCACGTCTACGGTCGGCGAAAACCGGAGTCTCCAACTCGCTCTCAAGTTCGAGTTCTAGCTCTCTGACCCAACCCCAACTCAAACAGACGGACCTGGCCTCGCCGGGTCCGCTCCTTAAGCTCAATTCGCCACAGCGCTTATCCAGCTTGTTATGACGATGGCCAGCGACAACTTATCTCCGAGTCATCCCAACCAACCAACGGCTCAGACTGTGTTCGCCTACCGTCCCTTTGGACTCGCCATTAGATCCTAACGATCAAATGAATGCAGCGAACTCCTTCTCGCTGGGAGACATCCCGGCGAGGTGTCAGCTATCATTGTATTTCCGCCTTCATCAGGAATCGTCGATCGTGTCAGAACCTTTAAGTCCCGTTGGCATTGCTCCGGGGCCAGTCATTATCATCGGCGGGGGCCCGGCCGGGCTCACAGCCGCCCATGAATTGATGAAGCACAAGATTCACTCCCTTGTGCTCGAAAAAGATTCTGTCGTCGGGGGAATCTCTCGGACCGCTGAGTACAAAGGCTACCTCTTCGATATCGGCGGCCATCGCTTTTTTACCAAAGTCGGCCTCGTTCAGAAAATGTGGCACGAAGTACTCGGTGCCGATTTCATCTCCCGGCCCCGTCTGTCCCGCATTTTTTACCAGCGAAAATTCTTTAACTACCCCCTCGAGCCCCGCAACGCCCTACGTGGCCTTGGCCTCTTCGAAGCCGTCCACTGCGGCGTCAGCTTTCTCTGGGCGCAGGTCGTTCCCCAAAAGCCGGAAGACAACTTTGAAGCCTGGATCTCGAATCGATTCGGCCGCCGCTTGTTCAAGATCTTTTTCGAATCCTACACCGAAAAGGTCTGGGGAATGAGCTGCAAAAAGATCCAAGCGGAATGGGCAGCCCAGCGAATCAAAGACCTCTCGCTCTACTCGGCCCTGAAAAATGCCCTTTTCCCGCCAAAGAATCAAGAAAAGGGAAAGATAATCAAGACCCTCATCCACGAGTTTCAGTATCCTCGCAAAGGTCCGGGCATGATGTGGCAGCGCACCCGCGAAATCGTCGAGGCCGCCGGTAGCCAAGTCGAACTGAATGCCAACGTCCAGCGGATCTTCTGGGAACCCGGTCGCCTCACCGCCGTCGAAGCCAACGGTCGCCGCTACGAAGGGGCTCACTTCGTCAGCTCCATGCCCATCCGCGAACTCATTCAAAAACTGGACCCGCCTCCCTCTCCTAAGCTCCTCGCTGCCGCCAGCGATTTCAACTACCGCGACTTCCTTACCGTCGCCCTCATCATCAAGGGCGATCGTCTCTTTCCCGATAACTGGATCTATATCCACGAACCCGGTGTCAAAGTAGGTCGCATCCAAAACTTCGGTAACTGGAGTCCGGAGATGATCCCGGAGCCGAACCGTTCCTGCCTCGGTCTTGAGTATTTTTGCTTTGAGGGCGACGGCCTCTGGTCGATGCCGGACGCCGAACTCCTGGCCCTCGGTCGCGCCGAAGTCGCCAAGCTCGGCCTTGTCAACGCCGATGACGTCATCGATGGCTGCGTCGTGCGGATGCCCAAGGCCTACCCCGTTTACGACGAGGTTTACAAACGCGGCATCGCCGCCGTCCTCGAATTCCTCGCTGAAGTCCCCAATCTCCACTTGGTCGGACGCAACGGCATGCATCGGTACAACAACCAGGACCACTCCATGCTCACCGCGATGCTTGCCGCTCGAAACATCGTCAGCATTCGCACCGGCACCGGTCCGCGCTACGATCTCTGGCGCGTCAACGTCGAGGAGGAGTACCACGAAGGTGCCGCTTCCCGGGAAGACGACGAATTTCGAAAACTTGAGCAAACCCAGCCCTTCGTCCCTTCCGCTCTCCGCTAGACCGTCGTCCAAGCCGCCGAGACCGCCATATCATCCTGCTGTGGCTACCGTTCGGAACGTCTTCGTCGCAACCCTGGTCCCAGCGAAAAGCAGTCCAAAGCCAGTCCCGACCACCAACGCTACGCCCGGAGCGTCACCGTCAACTCCTCTACCGGCGTAGTCGCAAACGCCGCCGCCAACTCGGCCGACGATCCGAACACGCTCCCCACTACGTGCCGAGCCGGAAACACAAACGTCAAACTTTCCGCCTCAAACGGCCAGGGCTCCAAACGAAACTCACGCGGTGCCAACGCCTCCACCGCGATCGTCGATTCCCCACCGTCGACGAGCGGCAGCGGATGCAACAAATGCGCCGGCAACGAATAAGCCACACAAGTTAGCAGCGACAAGTAGTCGCAAGCCTGCAGCAGCCGAAAATGCTCGTCAATTGTCGCCCCATCTTTCTCCAAATCCGTCAACGAATCGTCCGCCCCAATTCGCGCCCGCAACTCTCCCTGATACGCCCGCTGACTCTCCAAAAACGAATCAAGCAGCGGTAACTGCGCCGGAGCAATGGTCGACCGGTCCGCGTGCGCCGTCAGCAGATTGTAAGTATGCATCGCAATCAACAGCCCGGCGTAAGGATCCTCCTCTGCAATAATCCGCACCGCCCGTTCCCGCACCGCCAAATAGTCGGCTAAATCGATCTCTTCAAATGCCGAGTACTTACCCACTAACTCCACCGAGAACGCCGACGGCTTCCCTTGCCGCGTAATACTCGGATAGGCGTCCCGCACCGTCCAACCATCATCATGCGACGCGATTCCATGCAAAACCCGCGCTCGCGGCTCCGGCTTCCGAAACCGCGCATTCCCCCAGGCATCCGCGAATCTACCCGCCAATCGCGCATGATCGGGATGCGTCACAAGCCACCAGCCAGTGGCCGTCTCCAAACGAAGCATATAACTCTTACTCCCTCACATCAGACCGGCTCGACTCATGCCAGTGATGCAAAAAATACCACTCCAGAAACATTCCCACAAAAAAGAAAACGAACCCCAGCACCGTCGCCGCCAGCACTAACGCAAACAGATAGTCTGTCTCCAACTGCCCGCTCGCATACAAAATCGAATAACCAAGGCCACCCTGCCCCACCCGGCTCGAACCCGCAAACAATTCGCCCGTTATCGCGCCAATCACTGAGATCCCCGCCGAAATCCGCATCCCCACAAACAAATTCGGCAACGCATGCGGCAGCCGCAGCTTGAACAGCACCTGCATCGCCGTCGCGTGATGCATCAAAAACAAGTGGACTAAGTTCTCCTCCACGCTGATTAATCCCTGCGTCGTGTTCGCAATAATCGGCGGCAGGCAAATGATAAATGCGACCAGCGCCACCGACATCACCCCGCTCCCCGCCCACATCAAAATCAGCGGGGCAATCGCCACAATCGGCACGGTCTGTAAAAGGATCGTATACGGAAACAACAGCCGCCGCAGCCAGGACCACTGCGCAAACACGAGCGCAATCGCCACCCCGATGATGACGCTACCCGCCAGCCCCAGCGCCGCCGCCGTACTCGTCAGCAGTAACGATTGCACCAGGGAAGGGAAGCGGTGCACCACCGCCGCCCCCACCACCATCGGCCCCGGCAACATAAACGCCGGCACGTGAAGAACTGACACCACCAACTGCCACAGGCCCAACAAGCAACCCAATACGATCAGGTTATTCAGCCCAAACAAAAGATGCCGCTTCATGACTGCGCCCTCACCCCGCGCAACAACCGCGAAACCTCCGCCACCTGCTCCTCATAAGCCTTCGTCGCCCGCGTCTCCGCTGTCCGTGGCCACGGTAAATCCACCGGCACCACCTCCGCAATCCGCCCCGGATGCGGCGCCAGAATCACGATGCGCGTCGAAAGAAACACCGCCTCCGCCACCGAATGAGTAACAAACAGCACTGTCCACTGCTGCTCCAGATACAGCCGCAGTAACTCCTCGTTCAGCCGGTCCCGGCTCATCTCGTCCAGCGCCGCGAACGGCTCATCCAGTAACACGATCCGCGGCCGGCTCGCCAGCGCCCGCGCAATCGAAACCCGCATCTTCATCCCGCCGGAAAGCTGCCTCGGATACCGATCCGCCACCGCCGTCAGCCCCACCAACTCCAGCATCTGGGCCACTTTCTCTTCGCGTGTCGACCGCGCCACATGCTCCAACTCCAACCCCAAACCCACATTCTGCTCGACCGTCCGCCACGGCAGCAACGTCGCGTCCTGAAAAATAAAGCTCATCAGCTCCCGAGCATTCGCCGGAGGCATCCCGTTCACCGCCACCGTCCCCGCCGTCGCCTCCGTCAACCCTGATACCAGCCGCAGTAACGTCGACTTCCCACACCCCGAAGGTCCCAGCAGCGAAACAAACTCCCCCTTCTCCACCTGCAAACTAACGTTCTGCAACGCCAACGCCCCGCTGCGAAACTGTTTGCTTACCCCATCCACCCGAATCTCCGGAACCCCATTCACCATATCCCACCCCCGATCACAGGTAAGTGCAACGCCGAAGGATACTCGGCCGTGTGTAAGATCTGCTGCGTCGACCGCCCCCAGTTCCATCCGTCCGCCTCTTGCGGCGCGACACCCGTCGAAGGGTTCCGGTCGTACAGCGGAAACGCCGAACTCGCAATTTCAAGCCGCAGCGACTCCCCCACGGCTAACTCAACTGATGTCGCCTCCAATGCGAACTCCCACTTTTGAATCGTGTCCGCCGCATACTCGCCCTCGGGAAACAGCCACGACGACCTCGCAATCCCCATACAGAGAAACTCCGCCCGGCCCCCCGCCGCCACCCGCACCAACTTAGCTGTCAAGTCAGCCTGCCCCGCCGACGTCGCGGCGTAAATCGCTACCCGGGGCTGCCCGAATAACTGCTTCGTCCCCGTCACGGGCACCGTCGCGTAGACGAGCAAGTGATTGCCCAGTTCCATCGCACTCTGGTCATACGGCCCGCTCAGCGCTTGGGGCCCCCCGGGTGCCAACACCGGAACCTCCGGGTCATAAACGAACACGTCGCGCGGCTCGTCTTCGGTCGGAGAAGCAACGTTCAGTCGACCGTCCCCCTTCCGCGAGTTTGCCTTCCCCCGGCTCCGCAGATAGAGCGTCAACGGTGCTTCCGTCGGCCATTCGCGGGCCGTCCGCCACTCATTCGCCCCCAGCGCAAAATGCCGAACCCGCCGCTCCGCCTCGAACTCTCCGCTGCCCTTTAACCAGTGGTTAAACCAACGCAGCAGGATCTCGTCAGTATCCAGATTCGCCGCCGACCCCAACGATTGATCCCCCATCCGGTCGCCCCACGGAATATGCACCCACGGACCCGCCAGCAGATACTGGTGCTCCCGCGCGAACGCCGTCCCCGCCCCGTTCCGCAACGCTATATAGCCCGCCACTGAGCCCTCGAGATACAGGTCATACCAACCGGAAATATGCAGCGCCGGAATCTCGATCTTATGGTAACGCGTGCTGATATCTAACTCGCTCCAATACGCTCCCGGCTCCCGATGCGAAATCCAGTCCCGCACATAACTCGGTAACTCAACATCGTTGATCGCCGGGTGCTGCCCATACGGCGCAACACCCGCCTCACTACGCACGTTCGCCCACGCCGCCTCCAGCCGATCATGCGCCCCGCGCAACCCCCGCCGCCGGGCATCCTCCCGCAGCATCTGAATCCCCCATCCCAAAGTCGATGCCAGCCGCAACGCCCCCTGATGGTAAAACCAGCCATGGTACAAATCTGCCGCAGTCATATGCGGAGCAAGGCAGACTAATCCCACCGGCCGCTCCGCCGCCGCTAGGAACTGCGTCGAACCCTGATAAGAAAACCCATACATCCCAATCCGCCCGTTGCAAGCCGGATGCTCGTATTCAAGAAAACAGGTACCCTCACGCTCTTTTCTTTTGATGAGGGAGAAGGAGTAGCGGAGCATACCGCACCGTTCGATGCGATCCTTCAGGTGACCGAAGGAGAGGCGGACGTGCAGATTGCCGGGGCACCCTTCACCGT
>JAPKZA010000311.1 GCA_026394015.1 Acidobacteriota bacterium | reverse complement strand
GGGTGTGCCTGGGCGCGCGGAAGGGAGACGATGTTGGCGGCGAAAGGGGCCGGAGAGGGCGGCAATCGCTCTCTTACGCAAAGTACTTTCCCGCGAGAGGGGGTCCGGTGTCGAAAATGGGGTAATTCTGGACGGGCTCTAACTACTCCACCTTCCGAGCCCGCCCCGGCCTCTACCTCGAAGACCTCTTCGTCCTCCCGTCCCACCGCGGCCAGGGCCACGGCAAAGCCCTCCTCCAAGCCCTCGCCAAACTAGCCATCGAACGCCGCTGCGCCCGCCTCGAATGGTCCGTCCTCGACTGGAACATCCCGTCGATTGACTTCTACAAAGCCCTCGGAGCCGAACCCCAATCCGACTGGACCACCTTCCGTCTCACTGGCGAAGCGCTCGCTCAGCTCTCGATGTCGTCATCCCACTCAAACGAGTAAATCGGATCCAACTTCGCCCCCGGCTGCATCCGCGCCAACTCTTTCAAATAACCCGTCCGCATGTCGTAAACCCATCCGTGAATCTCCGGCATCTTCCGGTCGTGCCACGCCCGCTGCACAATCGACGTCTCCGCCAAATTCTGCACCTGCTCCATCACATTCGCTTCCACCAACCGGTCAAACCGCGCCACCGGATCCGATATCGTTTCCAGTTCCCGGCTATACAGCCGATAGACGTCCTTGATGTGCCGCAGCCACTTATTGATCAGCCCCAAATCCTTCCGTCCCATCGCGTTCTTCACGCCGCCACAGCCATAGTGCCCGCATACAATCACGTGCTTCACCTGCAGTACTTCCACGGCATACTGCAATACGCTCAGCATGTTAAAGTCCGTATGCACCACTAAGTTGGCGATATTCCGGTGGACAAACAACTCCCCAGGCTGCGTCCCCGTAATCTCCTCGGCCGGCACCCGCGAATCCGAACAGCCGATCCACATAAACTCCGGCTTCTGATCCAGCGCCGAATGCCGAAAAAATTGCGCGTCCACGCTCATCTTATCTTGCACAAACGCCTTATTGGCGAGCAGTAGCTTGCGGAATGATTCCATAGGGTTCACTTCCAATGATCGTGGATATTCTTTGTTTCCACCGTAATATTCTTATACGGTGCCGACCGCTGGAAATCCTCTACCACTTCGAAAATATCCCGGTCCATGTATAACGACTTTGTCGCGTCGATGATCAGCGTCGTATTGGCAGGTACTTCGTTCAATTTCGTCCGCAACTCGCTCTTATTCACAAACGTAATGTCTTTGTTAAACCGCAGCAAATACCAATCGTCCTGACTAACCACGGAGATCGCCGACCGATGGTTGCCCCGAATCACAAAAAACACTCCCAGCACGAGCCCAATCACCACCCCTTTCAATAGGTCCGTGAACACAATCGCCAAAACCGTCACCACGAACGGCAAAAACTGGTCCCATCCTAACTTGAACATGGAAAGGTAGATCTTTGGCTTCGTTAGCTTATAACCCACCATAATCAACACCGCCGCCAAACTCGCCAGTGGCGTCCAGTTCAAATACACCGGAATCAAGACTACCGCCAACAACATCAGTACCCCGTGAAAGATCGCCGAAACCCGCGTCCGTCCCCCCGAACTCACGTTCGCAGAAGTCCGCACCACTACCGAAGTTACCGGCAAGCCACCAATCATCCCCGAAACCATGTTGCCGATCCCCTGCGCCACCAACTCCCGGTTGGGCGACGATATCCGCCGAAAAGGATCGATCCGATCCGACGCCTCTATCGATAGCAGACTCTCAACGCTGGCAACCAACGCAATCGTCCCCGCCACCATCCAAACCTGCCATTCCCCAATCCTGGAAAAGTCCGGCAACATAAACTCCAGTGCATTCGCCATCGGCAATTGCACCAAATGCTCCTCCTGCACCAACTTAAATGCCGGCAAAAACAACCCAAAGGCATTGTTGATCGTAATTCCCAACACCACCACCACCAGCGGCCCAGGCACCATCAACGGAATCGTCGCTCCTTTCGCCGACCATTGATCCCACACAATCAGCACGAGGACACTCAACACCGAAATCACCACCGCCCCTTCACTCGCACTCAGAACACTCGCCACCACGTCGGTAAACGTATTACTCCCGTTCGCCTCGAGAAACGATAAATCCCCCTCAAAATCCTTATCCCGCCCCAAAGCATGTGGAATCTGCTTTAAGATGATCACCAGACCTATCGCCGCCAACATCCCCTTAATCACCGAGTTCGGCACATAATCACCGATCACCCCCGCCCCCATCATCCCCAAAACCAACTGCATCGCCCCCGCCAACACCACCGCCAACAAAAAGCCCTTAAACGAACCAATCGTATGAATCGCCGTAAACACGATGATCGTCAACCCCGCCGCCGGACCACTCACGCTGATCGCCGATCCCGACAGCGCCCCCACCACGATCCCCCCCACAATCCCCGCAATAATCCCGGCAAAAAGCGGAGCCCCCGACGCCAGCGCGATGCCCAAGCATAAAGGCATCGCCACCAGAAACACCACGAGCCCCGCCGGGCCATCAAATTTTTTAAAGTTCTCCCACGAAGGCGCTAACGCCGCGCTAGAACTAGAGGTAGAAGCTGATTTCGTCGTCTTCGCCGGCACTTAATCGGAACTCCATTCCTTGAATCACCCCATCTAACTGCGCAGGGGACCGCAGCCCAACAATAGCACCCGTCACCTCCGGCCGACGCAAAACCCACCCCAGCGCCACTTCCCCCGGTGCCACCCCATACCGTTCCCCTATCTCCCGCAACTTCTCCACCAACTCCAAATTCTTCGTCAACGCCGGCTCCTGAAACTGCGCCCACCGCTTCCGATGGTCGTCTTCCGGCATCGCCGCAATCCGCTCCCGCGTCATCGCCCCCGTCAACATCCCCCGCCCCATCGGCGAGTAACAAATCACCCCAATCCCATTCGCCCCCGCATGCGGCAGAATCTCCGCCTCCACCTCCCGCGTCAGCATCGAGTACGGCGGCTGCAGCGTCGAAATCGGCGCAATCGCCGCCGCCCGTTCCATCTGCGCTTTCGAGAAGTTCGAAACCCCAATCCACCGAACCTTCCCCTCCGCCTGCAACTCCGCCATCGCCGTCCAACCCTCTTCGACGTCCTCGTCCGGCTCCGGCCAATGCATCTGGTATAGGTCGATCGAATCCACCCCCAACCGCTGCAAACTCGCCTCGCACTCCGCCCGCACGGAATCCCGCTTCAACCGTTTCCCAATCACCCGATTCTCGTCCCAAACCCGTCCGCACTTCGTAAATACGTAAGGCTTGGCCGTCATCCCCTCCAGTGCCTTAGCAACAACCTCTTCCGAATGCCCCAGCCCATACACAGCCGCCGTGTCCACCCAGTTCATCCCCGCGTCCACCGCCGCGCGAATGGCATTCACGGAGTCGGCATCATCTTGCGGACCCCAGCCGAACGCCCAGCCCCCTCCCCCGATCGCCCAAGCGCCCACGCCCAGCGGGGTAATCATCAAGTCCGTGTTGCCAAGTTGCCGTTTTTGCATCGCTAACCAGCATACCCGAATCCTCGGCAAAATCCTCACCCGCAAATGGATCAACGGCTGGCTCCGCCCGATCACTAGGCTTCGTTGACAGCGGCACGCCGCCCATCAAAAATAGGCTATGGAACCGGACCGCCTGCTCGCCTACGACTACTGGGCAAACCAACAATCCCTCTACGCCATGCGCCAGCTCCCCCAACCTCATCCAGCCAACAAAATCTTCTCTCACATCGTCGCCATCCAGGAGTTCTGGCTCGCCCGAGCCACCCGCCTGGCCCGACCTCAACCTCGACGCCGCTGAGCGCCCCTTAGACGCCGCCTTCGCTGCCTGGTCCAACCTCAACATCTCCTCGATCTCCTACCAAACCAGCAAAGGCACCCCCGTCACGAACACCTTCCTCGAAGTCGCCCTCGAACTCCTCGCCCACGGAGCCCATCAACGCGGCCAAATCGCCCTCCTCCTCCGCCAAGCCGGGCTCGAACCTCCTCCCTCGGGCTGCGAACTTCTAACCACTCCCGCCAGCCGATGACCGCCCAAGGTCGCGTGACTCCATCTCGACGCCCCCACCCCTCCGAACCTCACTCGAAACCCCTCCCAACTCGAATACTTACACGAAAACCCTCATTGGCCCTCCCCGTGCAAATGCAATACCCACAGCAACATGTAAGCACCATCACGGAGAACAACCATGAAAAGAGCAGTAAGGATCCTTTCTCTATCCGCCGCCCTATTCCTCGGCAGTTGTGCCCAACAACCCGACGCCCCCGGACCCGCCGGACCGGCCGGACAAACAGGCCAAACTGGCCAAGCTGGTCAGACCGGCGATCCCGGACATGCCGCCCCAACGCCCCGCCCCAAATTGACATAAGCTAAGGCAATGCGGCTTCTCTTCCTCCTCGCCACCACCCTCAGCGCCCAGCAAATCATGTTCCCCCCCGTCCGCGGCACCCGCGAGATGGTCGGCGCCGCCAATAACTTCGAAGTCGAAGCCGGCTTCCGTCTCCTCACCTCCGGCGGCAACGCCGTCGACGCCGGCGTCGCCTCCACCCTCACCGCCGCCGTCACCGAACAAGCCCGCTTCGGCCTCGGCGGCGAAATGCCCCTCATCATCACCATGAAGGGCAAGCCCCCCATCGTCATCTCCGGCGTCGGCACCGCCCCCAAACTCGCTACCGTCGACTACTATTCCAAACGCACCGCCGAACCCTGGGAAGATCCCTCGCGCCTTGCCCCCATCCCGGGTGAAGGAATCCACGCCGCCATCCTCCCCGGCGTCTTCGACGGCCTCATGTTAGCCTTGCAAAAGTACGGCACCAAGTCCTTCGCCGAAGTCGCCCAACCCGCCATCGAGTACGCCGAAGGCTTCCCCCTCGGCGAAGAGTTCGCCAACTTCATCAAAAACGGCGAACGCCTCCTCAACACTTGGCCCACCTCCAAAGCCTTCTTCATGCCCAACGGAGCCCCGCCCCCCCGCGGCCAAATCCTGCGCCTCCCTGCCCTCGCCAAAACCCTCCGCGAACTCGTCGCCGCCGAAAAGAAGCAGCGCGGCAACCGCGCCAAAAAGCTCCAAGCCGTCCGCGATTACTTCTATCGAGGCCCCATCGCCGACAAAATCGCCAAATTCTCCGAAGCCAACGGAGGCCTCATCCGACTAGAAGACCTCAAAGGCTTCCAAGCCGTCGAAGACACCCCCCGCACCACCACCTATCGCGGCTACACCATCGTCAAGCCCGGCTTCTGGACCCAGGGCCCCGTCATGCTCCAAGCCCTCAACATCCTCGAAGGCTACGACCTGAAAGCGATGGGCCACAACACCCCGGCCTTCCTCCACGCCCAAGTCGAAGCCGTCAAACTCGCCTTCGCCGACCGCGACGCCCACTACGGAGACCCCAAGTTCGCCAAAATCAACGAAGCCACCCTCCTCTCGAAAGAATACGCCGCCACCCGCCGCAAGCTC
>JAPKZA010000460.1 GCA_026394015.1 Acidobacteriota bacterium | reverse complement strand
GTGGTGAAGGCGGGATCGAAGCTGCGGGTATCGAGCGACTTGGAACAGGTGTAGTTGGCGTTGAGGTAGAAGCCTTTCGACAAACGCCGTTCGAAGGTGAGTTCGAGGGCGTGGTAGGTGGAGAAGTCGTTCGAATCGAGGGTGACGACGCTACCAAACTGCGGGAAATTGTTAAAGGCGAACGGGCCAGCGCCGGAGAGGTCGGTGACGGAGCGGCCGTTTTGGAGGCGGGTGGCGAAGCTGGAGGCGAGGCCGGCGACGTTGCCGGTGCGGAGATCGCCGGGGAAGAGGCGCCGAATCATCGTGGACGGGGTTTCTCCGGCCTGGAGGCGGGAGTCGGCCGAGAGGAGGCGATTGATGGTGGCGGATTGGCCGCCGGCGTTGATTTCGTTGAAGCCCTGGAGGAAGCCGTTGCGGAAGATGTCGGACTGGTTGGCGTTGTAGGCTCCGAAGAGGTTGTAGCCGCGGCGGCCGATGTAGCTGACTTCGACGACGGTGTTCTTGAGAACTTCGCGTTGGAGAGAGAGAGACCACTGGTGGGTGGTGGGGATCTTCAGATTGGGGTCGACGACGGTGACGCCGGCAGCGCCGAAGGGAGCGGGCCGGGAGAGCGAGGCCGGGTTGGCGGAGGGGGTCGCGATCGCGGGCATGTTGGCGAGGCGACCGCCGTTGATGCCGTACTGCTGGTCGGCGAGGCCGAAGGTTTCGCCGGGCATGTTGGGGAAGACGGTGGAGGCGAGCAGGAACGTGGGCATGCGGTCGTAGGCGATGCGGTAGTTCGAGCGGATGGAGGTTTTGCCGGTGCCGAAGGGGTCCCAAGCGAAGCCGATAGAGGGGCCGAAGTTGTTCATGCGGTCTTTGAAGAGTTGACCGGGAACCCAGGTGGCCGAGTTCTGGGGGGTGGCGCCGTTGACGAGGAGTTGGTCGGGGCGGCGGATGCGGTTATCGAGATTGCTGGGGGCCGGCTTCATTTCGAGGCGGAGGCCGAGGTCGACGCTGAAGTTGCGGAAGAGTTTGAAGTTGTCCTGGACGTAGAGATCGTATTCGGGGTAGTCGGTGACGAAGTCAAAGCGCCCGGCGACGAATTTGTCGCCCTGGGAGATGAAGCCCTGGGAGCGCTGGCCGACGCGGCCGAGGAGGAAATTGGTATGACCTTGTAGGGTGCCGAGGTCGAACTGCTGATTGACGTCGGTGGGGAGGCCGAAGGTGCGAGGGTCGACGGGGTTGAGGGCGGTGGAGAAGTTGACGCTGGGGTTAGCGTTGAAGCCGCCGACGGTGCCGCGGTCGTCGTTCTGCCGTTGCAGGCGGACGTTGACGCCGAATTTGAGGTTGTGCTTGCCTTTGACCCAGGAGAAGTTGTCGACGAACTGGGCGGTGCGGACGCGGCGATTGTTGCCGAAGGAGAAGTCGGAGATGAGATCGACGGGGGCGGTGAGGGAGGGCCGGGTGAGCGAGGCGAGGGGCTGGTCGAAGAAGAATTCGAACTGATTGAAGCCGATGACGAATTCGTTGGTGATATTCGAAGTGGGGTTCGAGCGCCAGTTGGCGGCGAAGTTGCGGGGGGTGCGCTCGGTGTTGACGAGACAAGGGGAACCGGGGAACAGAGGGGCCCCGCCGTTGACGCGGTCGCAATTGGTGTCCTGGCGGCCGAAGGAGTAACGGATATAGACCGCGTTTTGCGGATCGAAGATGTGATCGACCTTGAAGGTGATGTCGTTTTGGCGCTCGTTTTGGGGGGCGACCATGGTGAAGCCGGCGGTGTTGAGGCCGTCGCCGAAGTCGAACCGATTGGGAAGCGGGGTTTGGGCGATGAGAGCGGCGATCTCGCGGTCGGCGCCGAGGCGCTGGGGATCGTTTGGGAAGATGTTGTAGGAGCCGATGTTGCCGACGGTATTGCCGGACTGATCGACGGCACCGCCGGGGACGCCGGCGGGAAGGTTCCGGCCGGCGCGGTTGTAGCGGTAGATGCCCTGGCGCATGGATTGGGTGTAGACGGTGCGGGTGAACTGAGAGGTTTCGAGTGCCCGGAGACCCTGGCCGTTGGCGAAGAAGAACGTCTGATTCTTGATGATGGGTCCGCCCAGGGAGCCGCCGAAAATCTGCTGGACGAACTGCCGCTTGCCGAGGTTATCGAGATTGAGCTCCCATTCGTTGGCGTTGAAGCGGGGGGTGCGGTAGAACCAAAAGGCGGAGCCGTGCAGGTCGTTGGTGCCGGATTTGGTGACCATGGCGACTTGAGCGCCGGAGTTGCGGCCGGAGTCGGCGGTGAAGTTGCCGGTGATGACGCGGAACTCGGCTAGGGAGTCGGGGTTGGTGCGGATGGGGGAGAAGTTGGAGCCGCCGGCGGAGGTTTCGTTGGTATCGATGCCGTCGAGGGTGTAGTTCCAGGCGCGGTCGCGAGCGCCGTGGACGTGGATGCCGCCGCCGGTGTTGCTGCCGGAGGTGATGCCGGGTTGGATAAGGACGAGGTCGAGGGGGTTGCGGCCACGGGTGCCGACGATGGGGAGGTCTTTAATGATCTTTTCTTCGATCAGATTGCCCATGTTGCCGGAGGAGGAGGTTTGGACGGCTTGGTAGGCTCCGCTGACTTCGACCGATTCGGTGACGGCTCCGATTTGGAGGACGACGTTGACCGTGGTGGGCTGGCCGATGGAGACGACTGAGTTTTTGGCGCTGAATTTCTTGAAGCCGGTGGCTTCGACGGCGAGGGTGTAGCGTCCGGACTGGAGCGCTTCGAAGACGTAGGTGCCAGCTTCGGTCGACTTCGTTTGGAAGGTGATGTTGGTTCCTTCGTTGGTTAACGAGACGTTAGCGGCGGCGACAACGGCGCCGGAGGAGTCCTGAACGGCGCCCTGCAACCTTGACGTGGTGCCTTGAGAAAAAGCCGAAACGGCGGCGAAAGTGAGTGCCACTGAGACCCTGAACAACATTTCGACAGTGTAACATCGGAACTAGCATATGTTGATACTGGCATCGCAGTCGCCGCGTCGGCGGGAGATCTTAGAACGGGCGGGGATTCCGTTTACAGTTCGTGTGGCGGACGTGGATGAGAGCTTACGGGCGGGGGAGGCGGCGCAGAGCTATGTGCGGCGGCTGGCGACGCAGAAGGCGGTGGCGGTGAGCCAGGCCGGAGAGGTGGTACTGGGGGCGGATACGACGGTAGTGGTAGGGGGAGAGATTCTAGCGAAGCCGGTGGATGAGGCCGATGCCGAGCGGATGCTGGGGTTGTTAAGCGGGCGGACGCATGAGGTGATTACCGGGATTTGTTTGAAGGTGGGCGGCCAGTTATACATTGATGCCGAGACGACGCTGGTCCGGTTTGTGGAGTTGAGCCGGGCGGAGATTTCGGCGTATGTACGGACCGGGGAGCCGATGGATAAAGCGGGGGCGTACGCGATACAGGGTGGAGCGAGCCGATACATCGATCGGATCGAGGGGTGCTACTGGAATGTGGTGGGGTTGCCGGTGGCGAAAGTGTTTGGGCAACTGCGTCGGCAGGGTTTGCTTTAGATTTTGATTTTTGGGTAGCGGGCGCGGACCCAGTCGACGAATTCGTCGGGACAGGGCATGGTCGACAGGCGGCTTTGGCGGACGAGGGCGAAGTGGGGGAAGAGGTTGGCGGCTTTGACGGCGTGGAGGGTGGTGGGGGGATCGAGCCGGCGGAGGAAGGTGAGGTCGACGACGGCGGATTTGGGATTTTCCGGATCGGGGCGGGAGGGGGAGTCGACGCGGGCGAGCCCGACGATGGCGGAATCTCCCATGCTGTGGTAGATGAAGACTTTGTCACCTTTCTGCATGGCGCGGATGGATTGGACGGCCTGGGCGTTGGTGACCCCGTTCCAGACGGTTTTGATTTCTTTTTCAAAATCGGAAATGCTGTAGGTTTCCGGGTCGGTCTTGGCGAGGTGGTAACGAGGGGGAGGCATAAAAACTTTGTACTACTCCTTTGTAGCAGAAGCAGTTAGCCTAACGGGCTAAGGTGGATCAACGGAAAGAACTGGAACTGGTAGGACTAATGGGGTGGTATACAATGGGTGGTAAGGTAGTGCAAACTGGCATTGAGCCGAATCCCGTCCCAAGTCGGCAAAACGGAGAGAGTTCTTTATGGAAAGACAGAACAAGCTTGGAGCAGCGATGCTCATTTGGTCGTTGATGCTTCCGGTCGTTGGAATGGCGCAAAATCCCAAGCCAAAGGACGCGCCGGTGGTGCAAGAGGTGAAGTCTCCGAACGCGAACGTGGGATTGGAGACGTCTGCCCCGGTGGACCCGAAGGGATACAAACTGGGTCCGGAAGACGTGCTCGGGATTTTTGTTTGGCGTGAGGACCAGTTGAGTGGTCAATTTGTCGTTCGTCCGGATGGGAAGATTACGTTGCGCTTGTTTGGCGACCTGAAAGTGGAAGGTATGACGCTGGATCAGGTGAAGGACGAGGTGACGAAGGCGTATGCGGAGAAACTAAACCGGCCCGAGGTGAGCGTATCGCTTCTACGGGTAGGGAGTAAGAAGTATTTCCTAGTCGGGGAAGTGGCGAAGACGGGCATGTTCCCTTTGGTTGTGCCGATAACAGTTCTTGAGGCGTTGAATGCGGCTGGTGGGCTGCGTGAATTTGCCAACAAGAAGAAGATCGTTATTTTACGCGGCAGTCAGAGAATCAAATTTAATTACGATGAGGTAATGAAGGGCAAGAAGCTCGAGCAGAACATTTTCCTCGAGAGTGGCGACCAAGTCTTTGTTCAGTAGCGGTCGAGCGTGGTGGTAGTACCGGGAAGCGAGAAGTTGGCGTAGAGGAGCGAAAAGCGCAATGCAAATGCAGGAAACATTCGAGATCGGCCGTCGTACGATGGACATGGAAGACTATGTTGACGTACTCCGGCGTCATAAGTCGTGGATACTGGGGCCGCTTTTTGCGGGGGTGGTGGTCGCTACCGTCGTTGCTTTTCTGTGGCCTGATACGTATGTTTCGTATGCGGTAGTGCGGGTAACGGCGGCGCAGGTGCCGGAGCGGTATGTGCAGTCAGGTTTGAACCAGATGCTGAATGAGCGAATCAGCACCATTCAGCAGCAGGTGGTGAGCCGGACGGCGTTGGTCAACATTATTCAGACTTTGGATTTGTATGATCGGGACCGTCGTCGTTTACCGATGGAAGACGTGGTGGATCGGATGAAGATGAAGGACCTTGCTTTCGGTCAGGTGACCACGATTCAGGGGCAGGCGTCGCGGGCGGGCACATTTCCGGTGCAGTTCAAATATGAGGATCGGTACAAGGCTCAGAAGGTAACGAAGGAAATCGTCAGCCGGTTGATCAGTGAAAATACGCGTGTTCAGTTGAATATTACGCAGAACACTACCGAATTTTTGACTGAGGAAGTTGCTAAGGCGAAGACCAGACTGGATCAGATTGAGCAGTCCTTGACTTCGTTTCGGATGAAGAATGCCGGTCGTTTGCCGGATGAGCGATCGATGAATTTTTCGGCGTTACAGAGTGTGGAGACTCGGATTTCGGCATTGAACTCGGGGATCCAGCGGATTAACCAGGAAAAGCTGATGCTCGAGTCGCAGATCCGTTTGCAGCGCGAGCAGTACAACCAGTGGATGGCCGCGTCGGCGGCAATGGCGAATGCCCCCACGGGAGAAACTGCGAAGGCGCGGGTGGCAAATGAACGGCTCATTGCGTTGGAGCGGGAGATTCAGGGAGCCGAGCAGGTGCTGGTGCAACTGCGAGAGCTTTACAAAGAGTCTTATCCTGATGTGATTAGGGTGAAGGGGAATCTGGAGAACCTGCGGCGGCAGAGGGCGGAGTTGGTTAAGCGGGAGGAAGAGTCGGCGAAGGCAGAGGCGGCCGCGACGCCGGTGGCGAAGCCCGTCGTTGCCAAGCAGGTTGTACAGACCCGGGATATGCAGGCGATGCAGCTCACGCTGCGTCAGATGGAGACGCTGGTTCAGGCCAAGGTGACCGAGGTCCAGGATTACACGGCAGAGTTAGCGCGGTTAAACGGTCAGGTTCGTGATTTTCAGTCGCGGATTGGTTCGACGCCGATGGCGGACCAGGAGTTTCTGTCTTTGAGCCGCGACTATGAAAGCGCCAAGCAAGAGTATCAGCAAATGTTGGCCAAGCAAAGTGATGCTAAGCGCGGCCAGGAAGTGGAGCGGCGCAATCAAGGTGAGACGTTGGAACTGCTGGACGATGCGTCACTGCCGAACGAGCCGACCGAACCCAAGCGAGGATTCATCATTGGTGCCGGGGCTGCCCTCGGGTTGATGTTGGGAATTGTGTTGGTGGGAGCTCGGGAGATGAAGGACACGACGCTGAAGAACTTAAAGGATGTCCGGGCCTATACCCAGCTCACGGTACTCGGCTCGATTCCTCTGCTGGAAGAAGATCTGGTGGTCAAGCGGAGAAAGCGATTGACCCTGCTGGCATGGTCTACGGCGATTCTGATCGGCACGGTTGTCATGGGCGGATCTTTCTACTACTACATCGCGAGCAAGCCGTAACAGGATAGAGGACGGGAAACTAAGATCATGAGCAGAGTTCACGACGCATTACGCCGCGCCGAACGCGCGGGAACATTTCAGCCGACCGGAGGGGCACCGCCTCCTTCGACGATGGTGCCCGCCTACGCGCAGCAGGCGATGCAGAGCGCGGCGGCGATGGTCAATGATCCGGTCAATCTGCAAGGATTGCTCGAAAAGATTGAAGAAATTCCGTTTCGTCCGCTCGCCGATGCCCATTTGATTGATCCGACTCGACCGAGCGAAGCGCCGAGCGAGGAGTTCCGTACTTTGCGGACTCGGCTCAATCATATGCAGAGCCTGAGCCCGATTCACTCGATTGTGGTGACTTCGCCTTCGCCGGCGGAAGGCAAATCGTTTACGGCGGTGAACCTGGCGCTGGCGCAGTCGCATTTGGCGGGGAACCTTACCCTGCTTGGCGATTTCGACTTCCGGCGGCCGATTGTCCATACTTTGTTTCAGGTGGATCGCAGCCCGGGGATCACGGATTTTCTGCTGGGCCGAGCCCAGCTTCATGAAATCATCAAGAAGGTTGCCGGTACGAACCTATACATCATGCCCGCGGGCGAGGCGGTTCTCAACCCTCTTGAGCTTCTCAATTTGCGAGAGGTGAAGAGCATGGTTGATCGGTTGCCTTCGGTGTTTAACTGGGTGATCCTGGATACGCCTCCGCTGCTGTTCGCGGCCGATGGCAACCTCTTGTCGACGATGTGTCACGGCACTCTTTTGGTGGTTCGGATTGGAACGACAACGATCGATGCGGTGACCCGGGCAATGCAGTCGCTGTGTGAAAACAATGTGTTGGGGATTTCCGTGAACGGGGCGAGACGCGGCGAACTCTACAGCCGCTACACGTACTACCACTCGTATTACTACTCCGCCGAGGCGAAGGCTCGCGAGGATGGGGAAGCCGACGCGGAAGCGCTGCGCGCGGCCGGACCGCCGCCAGAAAAGCCCGAATAGGGCTTTTCCGCTTACGACGGACGGCGCAGGCAAAGGGCGCTGTTCTTGCTTCCGAACGCGATAGTGTTGGCGACTGCGGTTTCGATGACAAGCGATCGGCTCACGCCGGGTACGTAGTCGAGATCGCAGTCCGGATCGTTCTGCTCGATGTTGATGGTGGGCGGCACTACGCCGTCCCGCATCGCCAGGAGACAAACGGCAACACCGGCGGCGCCGCTGGCACCTTGGGGGTGCCCGATCAGGCTCTTGACGGACGACCCGCAGAGGCGATAGGCGTGGTCCCCGAAGGCGAGTCGAACGGCTCTGGACTCGATGCGGTCGTTCAACGGCGTCGACGTGCCGTGGTACTGCACATACTGGACGCCCTCCGGTGCCACCCCAGCCTCCGCCAGAGCCATCCGCATGGTGCGGGCCGGTTCCTCGCCGCATTCTTCGAGCCGAACACGGTGGTAGGCCTCGCAGGTGGATCCGTAGCCGCCGATCTCTCCGAGGATGGTGGCTCCCCGAGCGATGGCGCGCTCGCGGTCTTCGAGGACAAACATCCAAGCGCCTTCGCCGACCACAAAACCGTCACGGTCGCCGGAGAAAGGGCGGGAGCCGCGGGTTGGTTCCTGGTTCCAGCTTTGGGTCATGATGCGCATGAGTTGAAAGCCACGGTGGATCAGAGGTGCCAGGGGGGAGTCGACTCCGCCGGCGAGCATACAATCGATCATGCCGCACTGGATTTGTCGGTAGGCGTAGCCGATGGCGTCGGTAGAGGAGGTGCAACCGGTGGAGATGACATGGGACATACCGCGCAGTCCGAAGTACATGGAGACTTCGCTGGCGAGGGTGCCGATCGTCGAGGTCGGGATGACGTAGACGCTGCACTGTTTGTGTTCGCCGGCGAACCAGTGTCGATACTGTTGTTCGGTCCACTCCTGGCTACCGCCGCCTGACCCGAGCACGATGCCGATGCCGCGGAGTTCGTCCATGGTCATCGCATCCGTTTTCAGCCCGGCGTGGGTGAGCGCCTCGCCGGCGGCGGCGCGAGCGAGTGGCGTCACGCGCGAGATGTGGGGGCGTTCCTTGGGATCGGTCCACGTATTCTCGTCAAAGTCGGTGATCTCGCCGGCGATCTGCACGGCGAAGGCAGCGGGGTCGAAGCGAGTGATTCTTTTGACCCCGCTGCGGCCCTCCCGACACGATTGCCAGAACTGTTCCCGTCCGATTCCGTTCGGGCTTAAAGCCCCAATCCCTGTGATGACCACCCGCCTAGCTTGCACCCTGTTAGTATATGAAGTTTGCATGGAGACTATTCCCCCGCTGCCTCCGCCCCTTCCGGACGAGGCTCCCGCGCCACCTCCGTTTGTGGTCAAGCCGCCGCCTCCGCCGGTTTCGGCGACCCTGGAGTTGGCTCCGGTGCCAACCCCACCGCCGGTCCCAATGGAGCAGATCCATCTTTTGTTCGCGGGTCTCGAAACAGGCGTTTTAGGGGCTGGCTTGATGTTGCTTTGGTTCGCGCTCGACTCCCTGGTGGAACGCCAACAATGGTGGGCGATTCTGAATTTGTGGGGATCGGCGATTTACGGAAACGTCGTTTTTCGGATGACTTTGGGAAAAGCGAGTCTGGCGGGCGCCGCCCTGCATCTTTTCCTGGGTGGTGTGGCCGGTGCGGCGATCGCTGTGCTGATTGGGCGGCTCCGCAGCTTTGGCATGGTCTTGGTGGCTTCCATGGTGGCGGGGTTCGTTTGGTATTGGATCCTGCAGAACGGAATATTGCGAACTCTTAATCCGCTGATCCCGCGCATGACGCCGCAACCAGCGACCATCCTGGCTCATCTGCTGTTTGCCGCGGTGTTGACTCGGATCCCCGGCCGCGGCCACCGCTTGGCGGCGGCCTGGGATCGGTTCGATCGTTCGTTAGCCGGCGAGAGCGGGCACGGGGAGTAATTCCGCAATCGACTCTACGATGGTGGTGGGGTGATAGGGGTAGTCGGCCAGATGCGCCCTTTCGGTAGACCCGGTGAGCACGAGGACCGAGCGGAAACCGAGGTCGGTGGCCCCGCGAATATCGGTTTCCATAGTGTCTCCGATCATCGTGATTTCGTCGGTGGCCAAGCCCATGCGTTTGCGCGCGGCGCGCATCATGAAGGGGTTCGGTTTGCCAACGTGGTAGGCCTTCTTCCCGGAGGCTGCTTCGAGGAGGGCGACGATGGCACCGCAGCCGGGGCGGGGGCCTTCGTCGGTGGGGCACCAAGTGTCGGCGTTGGTGGAGATGAGCCCGGAACCGGAAGCGATGCACCGATGGGCGACTTCACACATTTCGTAGGTCAACGTCCGCCCCTCGCCGACGACGACAAAGTCGGGGTGGCTGCGGGTGATGGCGTACTGCACGTCGTTCAGGGCGAGCAGAAGTCCACCCTCGCCGATGACAAAGGCGGTGCCGTTCGGCTTCTGCTGGTGCAGGAAAGCGGCGGTTGCCATGCCGGAGGTGTAGACATGATCCTGGGTCGTTTCGATACCCATTTTCTGCAATTTAAAAACCACATCCAGCGGCGTGTAGGTGGAATTGTTCGTCAGAAAGAGGTAGGGGATTTTCTCTTCGTGGAGATGAGCGATGAATTCGGCTGCACCGGGGATTGCTGTTGCGCCCCGGTAGAGCACTCCGTCCATGTCAATGAGATAGCCACGTTTCATTCCCCATTATAGGGTTTTGATTGTTGCAATCGGATTAGCGACGCGAATCAGGTGATTCGGGGGGCCGGGGAAAGGAGCTAACACTTTTTCGATTCATCGCGTCCTCTTATCGACGGTCACACTCTCGCAGTCTGGCTGCCCCACTTTATTTCACAAGGAAAGAGAATGAACCTCGAAACAAATCGAACCACCCAGGACGGAGCCTCCGCCATTGCGGTCGCTGTGGTTGGAGGCTTGATCGCCGCCACCGCGCTGCCGGCCCAGACGCGACCGCCCACCGACCTCGAAATTCTGAACTACGCGCTGACCTTGGAGCACCTGGAGGCGGCCTTTTACAATCAGGGCCTTCGCCAGTACTCGTCTGCCGATTTTGCACAAGCGCCGTTTTTCGCCAAGCTCGGTGAGGTGACCGCGGGCGAAGTTTATGCCTACCTTACGTTGATCCGCTCCCATGAAAACAACCACGTCCGGAGTTTGATCGCGGCGCTTCGCAGCTTCGGTGCCACCCCCGTATCGCCGTGTACCTACAATTTCAGCTATTCGAGCGTCGAAGACTTCCTGCGGGTCGCCCAGACCCTCGAGAACACCGGGGTGATGGCTTATACCGGGGTGATCGGCATGATCAATAGCCCCAGCATCCGCACGACCGCGGCGACGATTGCGACCGTCGAAGCGCGTCATGCGAGCTATCTAAACGTCCTGAACAACGGTTTGGCCGCGCCCGCGGCCTTCGATGTGCCGAAGACGATGGTGGAGATTCTGGCGGCGGCCGCCCCATTCTTCAAGTCTTGCCCGGCGGCGTAGAACGGAATCGGAAACCCTCAAGTTAAGGACACATCATCATGGAAACCACACCGCAAATTCACCCCCGCTCCTCACGGAGAAGTTTTTTCACGACCGGCGCTCTCACCCTCGGGATCGGGGCCTCGGCTGTCACAATCACCGGGCGCCCCGCACTGGCCCAGACGACGCCCGCGCCCGTAACTGATATCGATATCTTGAACTTCGCGCTGACCCTGGAGCATCTCGAAGCGGCCTTCTACAACCAGGGTCTGACTCGTTTCTCGGCCAGCGACTTCTCCGGGGCGAGCTTCATTCCGCTTGTCGGGACCCTGATCAGCGCCACTCTTTTCGACAACTTCAAAGCGATTCGTGACCACGAAAACGTCCATGCGGACACTCTCAAGTCGACGATTCGGAGTCTCGGTGGCGTTCCGGTTGACCCGTGTCAATACAACTTCGGGTACACGAACTTCGATGGTTTCGTGGCGGTGGCGACCGTTCTCGAAAACACGGGAGTGATGGCCTATGACGGTGCTCTCGGGATGATGCAAAGCCCGGCTTTGCGGACCGCCGCGGCGACGATTGCGACCGTGGAAGCTCGCCATGCGGCCTACCTCAATCTGATCTCCCTAAAGATCCCGTTTCCGGCTGCTTTCGATACGGCGAAGACGATGCAAGAGATCCTAGCGGCCGCTGGGCCGTTTATTCCGTCGTGCGTCGCCACTCCGGGCACCGGAGGCGGAGCCGCGACCAAGGCTGTCGCCGGGCCGAAAGACGCTAGCACCATTCAGCAGTTCTTGCTTCTGGATGGCACCGCCTCAGTTGGTTTTGATGGTAAACCGCTGAAGTACTCCTGGACCATGATCAGCGGCAACGCGGGTCTGAGCGGTGCCTTGACCGCGACCCCGACCGCTAACTTCCTTCTGTTCGGCCCGGCCACCTTCGAACTGACGGTGACCGATTCGGCGGGAGGCACCGCGAAGGATACGGTGACGATCAATTACGCTGGCAACGGCAAGTAAAGCAACGGCGCGGGGGAGCCGAACGGGCTCCTCCGCGCCTTGTTCACTGCCGGCTCTAGAATCCGCGGCTCGGTCGATAGCCAGGGCGGGCCCTTACTCGGTACTTCTTCCCCACGTCGCCGACCACTTCCACGGCGATCTTGCGGAAGCCATCGTTCGGGTTAGTTTGGGGATAGTAGGTTACCGTATAGGAGTTCCCCAGATCCTCACGAATGGACTCAAAGGCTTCGACCTGCTTCTGCCAGGTCTTAGCGAAGTAGGCCTTGCCGCCGGTCCGGGTAGCGATGCGCTTGAAGACGCTGCTGGAAATTGCGTCTCGGCTAGCCTCGGCGGTGGAGATGACGTAGATGGGGATGCCTTCGTCCTCAGCGACGGCGCGCACGTCGTCCGGAGCGACCATGCTGGCGTTGTCGGGCCCGTTCGAAAATACGATGACCACCTTCCGTCCGGGAACCTTGGCGGCGTCCCTGAGTGTCAGGAGCAGGCCGTTATAAAGCGCTGCATCGTCGCCGGCGACCGCTTTGCGGAGGCCCAGGATGGCGTTGTTCCGGTCCTTGGTCAGGTCGGAGGCGCGGGTGAGGTTGCGGGAGAAGGTATAGACGGCGACCGAGTCGGCCCGGTCGAGCCCACGGACGAAGTCGGCGATGGCGTCCGAAGCGTAGACGAAGCCTCGATACATGTAGTTCGAGGTGTCGAACAGCACGAAGACGTTGGTTCCGACGAAGGCGTCGGACTTGACGTCCGGACCGGCCTTATCGGCGTCGCCGCCGGGATTCAGCGGCTTCATCGAGCCGTCGTCCATCACTTGCATGACGGGCTTATTGCCTTCGGCAAACGTGTTGAGCTTTTGGGCGATGCCATCCTCGGTGATCTTGAAATCTTTCGGTTTCAAGCCGTTCACGTATCGACCTTTGCTGTCGGTTACCGTGAAGCCCAACACGACCATGTCGACTTTCACGCGGAACGTGGGACGACTCGAATCCTGGGCCAACAGGTACACCCCGGCTCCGCTGAAAAGCGCGAGACCCATTCCGATTGCCACAATGCTGCGAAGAGACTTCACAACATCCTCCTGAACTCAGATTTTAATTTAGACCCGCGGCGGTCGCCGGTTTGGTGTTTTTGTTAATCGCGTCGTTGCCCACGTTCCGAAGGCTCCGCAGCAGGGCGGGCCAATCTTCGAGGTGGGTTGCGAAAATCCGTTCGACGGTGTTGCGGGTCCACTCGGGGATGCTGACGTTGAGTTGACCGGGGTTAAGATACAGAGCGTCGGCGATCGAAGCGTAATAGAGCGTGCTTGACTCCCAGCTTTCCGCCATCACGCGGCTCGAATATCCCATTAGAGTCGGGAAGGTACGAAGAAAGAGCAGCTCCGGCTGATAGCTATTGGTCAGCGTGGGCTTTGGGGTGCCGAACAGCTTCGAGACGGCGGCATAGTTATTGGACTGCGGAGCGGCCTTGGCGAGTCGGCGGATTTCACCCGCCAAATCAGCGTCTCCCAGCCCGTCGGTGCCGATCGTCCGCATCGCCAGGACAAAGGATTCGGTGGGGGTGACGTTTTCGAGCCCCTTCTGCAAGTCGCCGTCGGCGAGCAAGCGGCCGACGAGCCGAGCCCGCGCCGGCGGAGCCTGTTGCTGGAGAATGTCGACTACCCGTTCGCGCAGGGTGGGGTTCAAAACACACTCGGCCAAGAGCGAGTCGGCGTAGCGCAGATGGAGGGCCGTGAAATGAAGCTGGTCGGGAGTAACCTCCCAGTAGCGGGGAATCTTTGCGCTTTGGATCAGCTGCGGCACCAGATCGCCCCAGATCAGCGCCTGTTCGCGGCTGGGGACGAGGAAGTTCTGTTCGGCTTCGGCGAGGGCGTAGGAGAGTCCCACTAAGGAGCCGACCAGGCGCCCGCCGGCGCTGGCGGGCCAGCCGGTTCCGACGACCTCGGTATGGCGCCAGGTCTGATTGGTGCCTTGCAGCCCGAGGAAGTCGTGGCTACGGACAAAAATCGGGTTAGTGTAGAGAATCTGCGCACCGGGCGGCGCGAAATGGGCGTAGTTCAAACCGACCAGGGTGTCGCGGAGCAGGGGCGCAAGGGAGCCCTTGATATCGGCCAACTTTTCGGGGTTGCCCGCCGCTCTTTCGATGGCCGCCCGCAGGTTCAATTTCCGCTGATTTTCGATGTGGCGTTCGGCCCAGTAGCCGAACAGCAGGGCGTTCTTTTCTACGCCCGATAATCCGGCGCGTGGGAGTTGGACATCGGCTAGTCGCTGGGCGACCCGGGCGATAATCGCCGGGTCCACCTTGCCGCCTTTGCCAATCGCATCCAGATGATCGGCCAGATCCAGAATCGCCTTCAGCGAAACAAGGCGCTGCGCCTCGAAAATCTTCATCTGCTCCTGCACCAGGGCTATGTGGGAGTCGCTTTCAAGTTCCTCATCGAAGCCAGCGAGGAGGTCGAGCATACGGTCCTGCGCCGACATGTCGGGACGCGATTTGGTGGCCGCGAGCAGCACTTTGAGCCCTTCGGCTCCGGCGGCGAAAACGTCTTTGTTCGACTTTACTTTCGCAAACGGGCTGGTGATTTGCCCGAACACCTTGTCGGCGTCCGTTTCGGCGATGGTGCCCCGGCGAACGAAGATCTGCCAGAAGCTGACGAGGGCTTGTAACGTTCCGGCCGCGTCGGCGCGGACGCCTTGGTCGCGAATGCCCGCTTCGGCGGTGAGCAAGTCGAGGTAGCCGAGAATGGTCGCATCGGTTAAGCGAGGGGTTTCATTCAGGACCGGGTACTGGGCACCGAAGGAGCGGTATTCCCGGGCCAGGCGATCGACGGTGGCAGGGAGCAAGGGCTTCTCTCGGCGGCGATTCATATCGCTGAGCGCCATGTAGATGCGCAAGGGTTCGTTTTCGACGGCTTTGCGGCTGAGAGCGAACAGCGCTTCGATGACGTCGTCAGATTCCTTCCAACCGGTGGCGGCTTTCGTCAACTTCCCGTCGTACTTGCCATGGGGATGTTTGATGAAGAGGTTCTTCCAGATTTCAACGTTGCCGGGAACATGGGGCTTGCCGTCCGGTTCGAGACGGAGGCGCGTCGTCAACAGAAGGAGATCCGTATTGGCGCGGAAAACGGGCCGGGCCGGGCCGGGGCTGGTGAGCCGTCCCTTCACGGCTCCGTAGTAACGTCGCAACCGGTCGGGTTGGGTGAGAAACTCCTGGACGGGGCCGGAGATTCGGGAGATCGAGTCGAAGTAGCTACAGAGCCAGCCGTCATCTTTGGCGACGAGCCGTTCAAAGAATGCGGCGGGGTCCGCGGGGGAGGCTCCGGCCAGTTCCGCCCAGATCGCTTCCGCTTTGGGCCCACCGGGTACAACGGCTTTGCCATTGCGGATGTAGAACATGCCGCCGAAGAAATCGAGGACGTGCGAGAAGGCCTTCAGACGCATCACCGGTATCCCGGCTTTCATCTTGTCGGCGGTTTCCCGGTCTAACTTCGAAACGCCGAGGTACAAACGGCAGAGTTGAGGATCGCCAAGGAAGGCGTCGATAAACTCGCCCTGCACTTTTTCCTTCGCTCCCAACCAGTAAGCCGACTCATAAAGAATGGGCACCTTGGTGGATGCATAGGCATAGGAAAAGGGGCGATTGGAACGTAGCGCCGTTTCGAGTTCGGCCAAGGGAAATCCGGAATCGATCGTCAAGAAAGCGCGCGACGCGTTGACGGTCTCGAGGACGACCTCCGCTCCGCAAGCGCCGCGCATCCGATATCCGAGGGCCTTCAGGAGGTCGCCAGTAATGGCAGACTCGCATTGATCAATTTTGATGGCCTTGGCTTCGCCGGCCAACTTGGACAGTTCTCGGGCTTGCCCGAGATAGCGAACGACGAGTTTCAGATACTCGGTTTGTTCGAGACCTTCGGAAGAGTTTGCCGCCTGGTAGCCATTGGTGACCACGTTGCGCGCAAGGGCTGGGAGAATCTCTTCTTCCGGGAGGTCGGGGGAGAGCGCCGCCATCCGGTTGAAGGACTTTAATGGTCCAGGGATGTCAATCGTCGTCCAATCCTGGCCCGTGTTGCGAGGTTTCCGCTGCGGCAGCGCGGTCGCCAGGTCCTGTCCACCCGCCTTTCGGTAAGCGTCCAAATGCAGCGTGGCCGCCGCGGAATCGCCGGCGAGCAGATCCAGCATGGCAAGGCGACGGGCAACCTGCTTGCGGTCTCCGCCTGTCTTTTCAAGTAAGGCCAGAAGTTTGGAATGGGCTTCCCGGGCGGCCGGATCGCCGTGCCGGTCCAGGAACTCAGCGTAGAAAGTAAGGGAAACCGGGTCGTTGGGTGCGTTCCGCACCGCAGTGGCGAGAAGGTCCCTCGCTCCGGCGGATTTGCCCTTCGATTCGAGGGCCCGAACTTGCGTAGTCAAGTCCTGAGCGCTCAAGTTCCCGAGCATTCCTACGAGAAACCATGTGACAAGCAGCCGCATCGCTTTGCCG
>JAPKZA010000003.1 GCA_026394015.1 Acidobacteriota bacterium | reverse complement strand
GGGTTGGCAGCAAGAAAGTGCTGGAGCCCAGGTGTTAACGCAATGGACCCAAATCGTGGGGGAAGACGTAGCCAGCCATGTCATCCCTGAGACCTTTGAATCAGGAATCCTGGTCCTTCGTGCTGAATCCACCACGTGGGCCACTCAAGTGCGACTCATGCTGCCTCAATTGCGCAAAAACATCGATCGGGCGGTGGGGACCGGGGTGGTCAGTGACATCCGCATTCAAGGCCCACAGGGCCCGTCGTGGAAGTCAGGACCCCGACACGTGAAAGGCAGGGGTCCGCGCGACACCTACGGGTAACCTCTGGCGGCCAAGCAGCACCCGTGCAGCGATTATAAGGATCAAGTCATACACGGGGCTTAAACCGGGGGGTCAAATCCTTTCTAGGTGCCGCCATGGGCCGCAAAATCCCTACGAACCAGCAAAAAAAGAGATAGACTTGCCTCCTAAGTTGTTCTTGCCTGAGGAGGCCGGTTTCACGTGTCATATGACGCCAGTGCCATTCAAGTACTCGAAGGCCTAGATGCCGTTCGCAAGCGTCCCGGAATGTATATCGGTTCCACAGGTGAACGTGGCTTGCACCACCTGGTCTATGAAGTAGTCGATAACTCGGTGGATGAAGCCATGGCCGGCTATGCCACCACCATTTCGGTGACCTTGCTCGCCAATGGCGGAGTGCGCGTGGTTGATGATGGCCGAGGCATCCCGGTAGACGTTGTGGAGAGTGAAGGAAAGCCCGCAGTAGAAGTTGTGCTCACGGTCTTGCACGCCGGTGGCAAGTTCGGCGGCGGCGGATATTCGGTTTCAGGCGGTCTCCACGGCGTCGGAGTCTCTGTGGTCAACGCACTTTCTAAGCAACTCGATGTTGAGGTGCGCCGTAACGATTCGGTATATCGCCAGACCTACATGCATGGAGTTCCTCAAGCTGAACTTTCCAAGGATGAAGCCGCTAACCACACCGGCACCACGGTGACCTTTTGGGCCGACGATGAAATCTTTGAAACCACCACCTATGACTTCACCACCCTTGCCCGGCGTTTCCAAGAAATGGCCTTCCTTAATAAGGGTCTCACCATTGGACTCACCGACGAGCGCTTGGTTGTTGAGAAAGAGGTGTCAACTGAGTCTGACGCAGAAGGCAGCGTGGCACTTGAAGTCATCGATCCTGTAGACGAAGCAGATCGCATCCGTAGCGTCAGTTACTGCTACCAAGGCGGTATTGCAGACTTCGTTGAGCACATCAATGCCAGCAAGGGCGCCTCGCATCAGCACATCATCTATTTCGAAACTGAAGCAGACGACAAGCAAATGAGTGCGGAAATTGCAATGCAGTGGAATAACTCATACGCCGAATCGGTGTACACCTTCGCAAACACCATCAACACCCACGAAGGCGGCACACATGAGGAAGGCTTCCGCACTGCGTTGACTTCGTTAGTGAATAAGTTTGCACGCGAGTGGAACATCTTGAAAGAAAAAGATGCCAACCTCAGCGGCGAAGATATTCGTGAGGGCCTCACTGCGATCATCAGTGTCAAGTTAACTGAACCGCAGTTCGAAGGTCAGACTAAAACCAAACTCGGCAACACCGAGATGAAGGCCTTTGTGCAAAAGGCAGTCAATGATCAACTTGGTGAGTGGCTTGAAAAGAACCCGGCTGAAGGCAAAGACATTGCGCGTAAGAGTGTGAATGCTTCCGCTGCACGTATTGCGGCTCGCAAGGCACGTGATCTAGCGCGTAACCGCAAGGGACTCCTTGGTGGAGCGGGTATGCCTGGAAAGCTCATTGACTGTTCCAGCCGCGAGCCTGAAGAGTGTGAAGTCTTTATCGTGGAAGGTGACTCCGCAGGCGG
>JAPKZA010000002.1 GCA_026394015.1 Acidobacteriota bacterium | reverse complement strand
GCTGCTAGAAGCCGGATTCACTGAAGACGACATCGCCGGATTCCTTGCTCAGGGGCTTATCTCTCTGGGCTAGCCACCTTGGCCAAAGATCGACGCTGATATGCAGTGTCGGACTCGTATCCCGGTGCCGAACACCCCCCCCATGGAACTGTTCGAGGTGTCGTGGCATGTGAGTGCGGATTGATCCCTAGAATCTCAACATGGCTCAACGCAACGTGTTCGGAAATGAACTTCAGGTCTGCAGCCTGGAACCCGTCACAGGCTTCTATCGCGACGGCTACTGCAACACGGGACCAGAAGACATTGGGTCTCACACGGTGTGCGTTGTCGTGTCTGAAGAATTTCTTGAGCACCAGAAAAAAATCGGCAATGATCTTTCAACACCGATGCCTCAGTTTGGATTTGTCGGACTGCAGCCGGGGGATAAGTGGGCTGTTTGTGCTGGTCGTTGGCTACAGGCATTCGAGGATGGCGTGAAGGCACCAATCCTGTTGTCTGCCACCAACGAGCAAGCCTTAGAAATCGTGCCTAATTGGGCCCTGCGTGAATGCAGTGCCGATGTGCCTGACGATATTTCTGAATTACTTGGCGACTGATCTGTGGGAGTTTACTGATGGGCAGACACTCCTTGCGGAGCGGGCGACGGGAATCGAACCCGCATATCTAGCTTGGGAAGCTAGCGCTCTACCACTGAGCTACGCCCGCGAAGGTGCTTCATAACCTTACCCGTTCGCCTCGGGCGCCACTTTCAAAGCCAGTTTTGGAATAAAGTCGGCGTATGCCCGACGACTTAGTGATCAATAAGTCCGTGGTGATTCCACAAGCTGAACTCGTTGTGAGGTTTTCCAGATCATCAGGCCCTGGTGGCCAAGGCGTGAACACTGCAGATTCACGAGTGCAATTAAGTTTCGATCTCGCAAACTCTGGCAGCATGTCGGAGTTCTTACGTGAACGGGCACTCGCACGGCTAAGTTCAAAACTTGTTGACGGAGTTATCACGATCACGGCTTCTGAGCAACGTTCTCAACTTCAAAACCGAAAAGCCGCTGAGCAGCGTTTAGGTCAGCTTCTAAGAGAAGCAATTGCCCCGCCTGCGCGAACGCGAAAGGCAACGAGACCAACGAAGGGATCTGTTGAGCGGCGATTGAACACAAAGAAAACTCGCAGTGTTACCAACTAACGAGCGGCTTGATGAATGTGAACCCCAAGATCTTCAAAATCTCGCTGAGATTGATCGAGATCTGACTTGGCTGATAAGGCTTCGAAGAAAGAAAGTTTTGGACCAATGATTGGTTGTAGTTTCTTCATGCTTGCGTCGGAATTCGCAAATGCAGCGTCATAAGTTTTTGCGACGGTTGCCGCAGCTTGGCGTTGTTTGACCAGCGGTGCGTTTGTTCGAGCAAGTTTGGCGCTCACAGTGCTCTGGCGATATAGCGTGCCGAGCACTTGATCGACTTGATTGATCAAGCCACTCATTTGGGTTCTTTCGGATTGGCTGAGCCGGCTGCCATAGGTTGAATAAAACGATTGAAGTAGCCCTGAAACATTAAGTCGGAATGTGGAGACTTCTGCTGGAATAGAGATTGCTACAGATGTCTGGGTTGGAGCAGCCTGGGCCCCTGCGGCAGTAAGTGTTAGCCCGATGACCGTAACAAGAGTTGCAGTAAAAAGAATTTTTCGCGCGTGTTTCACTTCAATTGGACGTGAGTT
>JAPKZA010000527.1 GCA_026394015.1 Acidobacteriota bacterium | reverse complement strand
CTCTGGCGAAGGCCGTGACGATGATCAACATGGACATGATTGGGCGGGTGAAGGACGGGCGGGTATTCGTGGGCGGGAGCGGGACCGGGTCCAACCTGAAGGCGATTTTGGACGGTACGCCGACGCATGGTTTGAACTTTGATACGTCGGAGACGGCGGGGTACGGGTCGAGCGATCATACGAGCTTTACGACCAAACAGGTGCCGGTTCTGTTCTTTTTCTCTGGACTGCACGCGGATTATCATAAGCCGAGCGACACTTGGGACAAAATTAATGCGGTGGACGCGGTGAAATTGCTGGGGTATGTGGGAGAAGTGGCGGAGAAGTTGATTTCGCAGGAGCGTCCGCAGTATGTGCGGGTGCTGCCGCCGCAGAGCGCGCATTCGGGGACGGCGCCGGCGTCCGGGGGGTCGTCGGGCTATGGGCCCTATTTTGGTTCGATTCCGGATTTTGCGGAGCCGCCGAAGGGGGTGCGGTTCGCGGATGTAAGGGACGGATCGCCGGCCGGGGTGGCTGGGCTGAAGGCGGGCGACATCATGGTGGGGTTCGATGGGAAGGACGTGGGGAACCTGATGGACTTCACGGTGCTGCTGCGGCAGAAGAAGCCGGGGGACGAGGTTGAGGTGAAAGTGTTACGGGGCGGGCAAACTATGGCCGTCAAGGTACTGTTAACGGCAAGAAAATAAGGGTCTCCCTAATACAAATGCGGTGCGCGACCGATTAGACTAAAAAGGAAGGGATTCCGTCTCATCGTGTCAGAACCAGCCGCCATCTTGCGTACTCCAGATGTGGAGCATTGGAAAATGCCTCCGTTGATCCTCCATCCATTCTCCGACTCGAATGGACCGAACAAGCTTGTCGAGAGTTCTCGTGCGAGCATGATGCTGCAGGGGCTGTTGCCAAACAACGAGTTTACGGTCGACGAGTTAGATCGAAAGCTGTTGGATGGGCGGTATTGTGAGATCCGGATGCTCTACTACGTGGGCAAGGATTTGCTCCGTTGGATTGAGCAGTGCATGGATTTCGTGGCGCGTGAGGAGTCGTTGCGGCAGCGTGGCGTGAAGGAACAGAGCTTTGCGGGCCTGTTGGTGGAGGATCCGCCGGAGGCGGTGAAGACGAAGCTGCGCAAGTGGGGAGTGGCGGACTATCGGGCGATCTTCTCGCGGGCGCTTGGTTTGAACAGTATTTTCGGTGAGGTGCCAGTGCGAACGGAGTTGGCTCCGGAGTTTACGCGGAACTACTATCGTTACGCTGATCAGCTTTACGCTTGCTATCTTTCGTTGTCTCCGCATGCGCAAATCCGATCGGCGGAATTTGGGTTCGACCTGTTTGCTTCGGGAGAGTATTCCCGGATGCTTGAGAAAGAGTGGAGCACGGCAGCGGATACGGAGTAGGTCGGCGGCTGGGCGAGGGATTTGGACGGCTCGCTGAAGCGTGCGGTTGGGGATACGGCGGCTGGGTCGGCTTCGGGTAGGAGGGCCGACGCGGACCGTGGGGTGGAGGGTACCGGGGTATGGCTGGGTGCCTCTGCGCTCCCCGGAAACTGATCATGCCACATCCGCGCCGCAGGCGCGTATGTCGCTGATTCGGTTTCGGGGCCGACGTGTTTATCCACGCGGCCGGGCCAAGCGCCAGGGCCCATGCGCGTCGGACGGGCGGCGCACTCGGGACCGGTTGGTGGTCAACTCTTGGCGACTAGGGGTCAGTTCTTCGCCAGTGCCGACGGCCGGGCGGCGGTTGGCGTTGGAAGCTAAGGATTTTGTGCGGGGCCAGGACGGCGCGACGGGGAGCGTCGGCCGGAGCCGGGCTGTCTACCGGCGAGCAGGACGGCGCGACAGCGTCGGGCGGAGCCAAGGTGCTTACCGGCGAACAGGACGGCGCGACAGTGTCGGGCGGAGCCAGGGTGCTTACCGGCGAACAGGACGGCGCGACAGCGT
>JAPKZA010000070.1 GCA_026394015.1 Acidobacteriota bacterium | reverse complement strand
TTGCCGGGTTCGACGTCGGCTTGCCAGCCGGACCAGAGAATGGAATAGCCGCGGCGGAGGGCGAGGGCGTCGCCGGCGGTGGTGGGGTCGTTGCTGCTGCTGAGGCCTTGGTTGAGGGCGTTGAAGGCGCGTTTGTCGCCGCGGTTGGGGGCGCTCCAGAAGAGGAGGCCGTTGCCGCGCCGTGTGTCGACGGGCTTGAGGAGGTAGAAGGTGGTGGAGTACTGGACGTAGCCGTTGGCGCGAGGGGCGAGCATGAGGTCGGTGATGCCGGCGTTGAGGGGGTGGAATGGGCTGACTTCGCCGTAGGCGCGACCGATAACTTTTTCGTAGGGGCCGGTGTCGCCGAAGGACTCGGCGCGGAAGGTGGGGGACTCGGTGCGTTCGATGACGATTTTGGTGATGCGGGCGTGGAGGGGGAGGAGGGAGAGGGTGAGGAGGAGGAGGCAGCGGATGAGGTTCACAATGTTTATTTGAGCACGGGCGCGGGGGCGGTTTGGAGCTGGTCGAGGGTGCGGCGGTAGGGGGCGAGGCCGATCCACCAAAGGAAGGCGGAGAGGAGCCAGGCGGCGGCGCAGACGTAGAGGATGGAGTAGCGGAGCATGTTGTCGTCGTGGAAGACGCGGTCCGTGACGAGGGCGATGACGGTGGGGCCGGCACCGAGGCCGATGAGGTTGATGACGAAGAGATAGACGGCGCTGATTTGGGCGCGCATTTCGTTGGGGGCCACCTGCTGGAGCGCGGCGGGGGCGACGCCGAACATGGTGGCTTGGAGGAAGAGGCAGGGGATTAAGAAGAGCATGGCGAGTTCGGGGGTGGGCATGAGGGGGAAAAGGATGACGGCGGGGAGGGCGAGAACGGAGGTGATGAGGCCGACGCGGAAATGGGCGTCGCGGTAGCCGCGGCGGGCGAGGGATTGGCAGTACCAGCCGCCGGCGAGGATGCCGAGGCTGCTGAAGACGGCAACGGCGACGCCGAAGGTGAGGCCGGCTTGGGCGACGGACCAGCCGTAGGTGCGCATGAGGAATGACGGGGCCCAGGCGTTGATGCCGTAGGCGGCGAAGGTGATGAGGGCGGTCGCGAGATGGTGGCAGCCGAAGGTGGCGCGGTGAGACTTGATGTAGGCGACGATGGCGGCGAGGGAGACGGGGAGGGCGGTTTGGCGTTCCTGGCGGACGGGTTCGGGGACCGTCCGGACGAGGGCGGCGATGAGAAGGCCGGGGAGGCCGATGACGAAGAAGGTGATCTGCCAGGGATAGACGGCGAGGCCGATCAGGGGGAGGGTGATGACGCCGCCGGTGGTGGTGTAGGGGACGATGATGCCGCCGAGGATCATGGCGAGGCCGCTGCCGATGAAGATGCCGAGGCCGTAGACGCTGAGGGCGAGGGGACGCTGGCGCGGGGGGAAATAGTCGGAGAGGAGCGAGTAGGCGGGCGGGGAGAGGGCGGCTTCGCCGATGCCGACGCCGACGCGCATGAGGAAGAGGAGGGGGTAGGTGGCGGCGAGGCCGCAGCCGGCGGTGAAGAGGCTCCAGGTGAGGACGCCGAGGGTGATGAGATTGCGGCGGGAGGAGGAGTCCGCGAGGCGGCCGAGGGGGAGGCCGAAGAGGGTGTAAAAGAGGGCGAAGGAGATACCCATGAGGAGGCTCATTTGGGTATCGGAGATGGCGAGGTCGCGGCGGATGGGGACGACGAGGAGGGAGAGGATTTGGCGGTCGATGAAGGAGCAGATGTAGGCGAGGGTGAGGATGGTGACGGCGTACCAGGCTTGGGGGGTGGGGGGATAAGCGGGGGGCGTTGGCATGGAGACGGTTGGGTTAGTATACAGGGTGTCCAGCTCAGAGTTCGGGGAGGCTACGGAAACTCGATTTGGGCAGAGCTTCGCCGTACCGGGTGAATTTTCGAGTTGGCGGATGGGGCCGAGTCCGCGATTTTGGCTAGTAAGGCGGCTCCGGTTGGTCGGAAAACGCGTTGCCTTCGACGCTCGAGCCGACGGTGCGGACCAAGGGCTTGGCGGGACGCTCCAGAACGGGGCTCCAGCCCGTTTCGAGTTGGCTTCGCTCGTTGTCGACTGGGGCAGTTTCCTTTTTGTTTTCTTGGACTTCAGTTTCTTCCGTTTTGAAGAGATTGTCGACGGGGCCGGCGTCAGGCCCGAGGTATTCGGTACGGGGCCGCACCGGCGATTTGGGCATGGGATTGAGCTTCCGGAGCATGTTTAGCTCGCGGAGACTGGCATTGATGAGCCGGACCAAGGCCGCTTCCTCCTGTCGGAGTCGCTGGGGTATCTTTGCGTCGAAGGCCATCCGGTTGGCCATCAGGAGATCGATCGCGCCGACCAGTTGGGGGGCCACCCCGGGGTACTCGGTTTCGCGCACGTCGGCTAGGCAGCTTTCCAGTTCTAGGGTCTGGAGCCGGGAGTTGCGCAGCTGGCGCCACTGGGCATCGACGATTCTTTGAACGATGCCGGTTTCGACACGGTCTCTGGGAGATAGGTAGCGCGAGTATTCGGCGACCATGGCGCGATATTCTGCGATGTCTTCGCCGGAGAGCAAGGCGAGTCCGGGTGCCCCGGTGTGGTCAACGATGACGGTTCGGCTACCGTTTCGGAGACTGTTGATGCGAGAGTTCATTCGGCCCGCTTCGGTTTTTGGTCCGGTGCTTTTTTGAGCATTTTGCCGGTTGATTTCGGCGCGACGCGCCTTTTTCTCTTCGTCGGTTAGTTCTTGCGACATGTTGAAAACTCCCTTTTGACATAAGAAAAGCCCTGCCTGGAAGCCCGGGCAGGGCGTGGTTGCTTTCGCTGCTTTTATTCTACACTATGGGTTCCAAATTTAGGGGGGTTGGGGGAGGGTGAAAATCGGGGTTATGTGATTGGAAAGAAAGGAGTAAAAATAAATATGAATTGCTTGTGAACGCTGTTTTAAAGTTGGCCGAATTTCACACAAAACAGGGATATTGACCCGTAGAATCGGTGGCCGCCAAACGCCGACCGTTCGTCGAGCTTCCAGGGCTCAATCCCCGAGAAACTTTCCCGATCCACTCCCGGCGCTCCCGAGTTCGCTTTCGCCAGCGCCTAGGCGTGCCGTAGAATGCCTTCCCGCTGCATCTTGTCGTAGAGCAGGTAGAATCGGTGTTTCCAGACCCATGGTCAATCACCGGTCCTTCGTTCCTTTGAAAAGCACGCCAACAAGTCAGGTTCCTTCCCTCCCCCGGCATTACCCGGCTTCGTCAGTACTGCGACCCTGTCCGAGGTCCACGTCGGCCAACGCCCCTATAGAGCCGTGTTGAAGGCACTACCCTTCACCCGCGCCAGGCTTCCCCCCATGACACCTAGAATCAATACCTTACAGGCCGGATACTCAGCCTGAATCAGGTAGACCCCCAAATTGAAGTCTCAAAATCGCCGTGGCTTATTGATTCTACACGAAGCGGGAGACCGCGTTCGAACCGGCGACGTCCAGCTTGGGAAATTACACGTCGATTGAAAATACAAGACTTATGCGTCAATCGCGTTGATGCTTGGCTATGCAACTCATTGATTCTTCGAGGTCCGTTTTTCGCGCCGTCCTTAATGGAATAAACGGAATAACTTAAACCGGTCCCTTCGAGGGTCTGAACGCCTCCGGCCCCTTCTCGCGCCCAGCTCCAAGAGTCTCTATGACCTTGATCTGCTTTACCTTCTCAAGATTGGCCTCCTTACACGTAACGTCCCCCCCAGGCTCTGCCATAACAATGCTTGTATGGCGCAGTTCGATAACGACCCAAAGAAGATTGCTGAAACAGTCCGCGCGACTCTGGCGGCCACCCCTGGGAATGTAGAGTTCAACACTCGCTGGAAATGGTCGGAGGCGACCAAACGACCAGATGGTGCCACCATCATTCCAGATGGCAAGAGGAATGCGCCTCTGGTTGTGCATACTTCAGCAGGGACGTTTTTCGATGCCTGTTTGAACCTCAGAGCCGCCGCCTGTTCTGAAATTACGGCGGCTCCAGGTTCTCGCTCCATCCACGTTAAAGCACCTAATAGCGGGCAAAAGCCGAACTTTGCATTAGAGGGGAAGCTCGTTCACGAAACTAGCCACAGCGACAAGGGCTACGGTGAGTATCGTGCAATAAGACAGGAACAAAAATACCTGGCCTCTGTCGGACGCAGGGATTGGAATCACACTCCTGAGTTGACCCTTCTCTACGTCGCTTTTGACTACCCAGGCAAGACTTATGGCAGCGCCGTGCGAGAGTACCTCAATGAGCAAACTCAGGGGCGGCTCACTTCTGAGGCGTTCGAGAAATGGATTGACCCACGCTCTCCATTCATCCTGAACATCGTGGCAACGAGGGTCGCCAACCTGAAGGCAGAGGTAGACCCTCTGATAGGCAGTTCCTCTCCAGTAGCTATGGGGTACGCAACCGTTAGAACAAGGGAAATGACTGACATCGTTCGTGCGTTGAGCAAACCGCATGAGTCCCAGTGGATGCTCGACGTGATACGGGGGCTCACCGAGGGGGGATCGGTTCCGTTGGCGCTTGCTCCAGAAGAACAGAAGTTCTTTCAGTCGCTTGTTAAGGCCGCTCGGACTCCCACGTCAACGACACAGAAAATTCCTTCGCCCCTCAAATGAGAGACTCGGGTGGAGCTTCGTTAAGAAAATCTCCGGCACTCCTCACGCCTTAAGCGTCGTCAACTCGTAGCGCCTCTCTTGTTCCGGGAAGCGGAGGCTATCCCACTCCCCTCTTTTTTGCAGCCTTATGGGAAAACTACATACTTCGATCCATAGTCAGCGCGAATCCTTGGAGCAAATCGCTGTCGGCGCAAAGTCGCCGCGTGCCTGTGGTCGAAGTGCCTCCTTCCGTGGCCGTAACCGGCCCTAAACGGTTTTTAATTACCCCACGACTAGCTCACCCGCCGTCAGGGCCTTCGGGCCGTTATAGGTCAAATGCGGAGCCGTTCCGGTTTTCCGAAAACCAGTAACCCAGCAAACAGAAAAGAAAACCTCTTTCCAGGTTTTCCGAAAACCAGTAACCCAGCCCTTCATGACAGTCATCGCGATCATTCAGCAGAAGGGAGGAGTTGGAAAATCGACCATCACGGCAAACCTTGCCGGTGAGCTGGTCGAGAAGAGGCTCATTGTCCGAGTGCTGGATCTTGACCCCCAGCAGAGCCTCGCCACATGGGCACGGATGGGCGGCGGGATCTTATCCGAGATCGTAGGTCCCGTAAGCATCAAGAGTCCGAAGGAATTCAAGGCTGTCGTGGATGCAGCCTCCAACGAAGCCGAACGCGTGATCTTAGACTGTCCCCCTGGCCTTCCCGATACGGGGATGATGGCTGCCCTAATGGCCGACCTCGTCATCCTTCCGGTTACCCCCTCCCCGCTTGACGTGATTGCGAGCAAGGCCGCTCTTGAACTCATTCGGGATGTGCAGAAGCAGCGGGCCAAAGGCCGACCGCTGATCGCCTACGCCCCTTCAAGGATTATTCAAAACACCGTGCTGGCACGGGACCTTGAAAAGACCTTGGCCCCGACAAAAGAGAAGATTCTCCCAGGCATCAGTCAACGCATCGCAATTGCGGAATCCGTACTGATGGGGCTCACTTTGCGGGAGTACGCGCCTTCGAGCGAAGGAGTGAAGGAATTTACAGACATGGCAACGGCCGTAGAAAGGATGGTGAAAGCATGAGCAAACGAGCACGAATGATGGATCTAGCTGAATCGCTACTTGCCCCCGATGAAAGGCGCGAAACAGCACCTCAGCCCAAACCAAAAGCAGAGAAGCCGAAAACCAGGAAGCTGGTTTTCCGAAAACCTGCTAACCACGCGGCCCCTCAACTGGCGGAAACCGTAGAGGTGGATCGTCCGTACGGAGAGCGTGGAGATTTCGAGAAAATCACCGTCACGCTTCCCAGCGACGTTCGCGCCCTTCTCCTTGATGAATCCTTGCGTCGCAAAAAACAGCGGAGCAAAGATTGGCCGATCACAATGATCATGCGTGAAGCCATCGCTTCCTATCTCGCCAGAAAGGGGGAATGATCGGCAAGACTTCCAAAGGCGTTGGGCTCACGCGTGTTGGTGACTTCGAGTTGCTCAAAGGACTCGCGGTACAACCCATCACCAAGCAGGAGTCGGGGATTCTCAGCGCTGCTGTCGAAGTTCGAGATCAACCGAATGACGAAGACCTGACCTACATGGCGCGAGAGCTGGTGCAATGCACGCTCCCGCACAGCGACCCCGGCCAAGTTCCTTTCTGGACGAGAACCAACGGGAACCTGACTCTCTCAATCGTTTCCGACTACGATCCTCAAACCGGCGAACTCGTGGGCTACCCGTTCGGCAGCATTCCACGACTTGTCTTGTTTTGGCTGACAACCGAAGCGCTTCGCACCGGCAGCCGACGGCTCGAACTTGGGAGAACATACGGCAGCTTTCTGCGCGATCTCGGACTTGACCCAAACACAGGGGGAGGAAAGAGGGGAGACGCACTACGGGTTCGCAATCAAACCCGCAGGCTGTTCACCGCGCGAATTTCTTTCATCCAAAGCTATCAAGGGGAGCACCACGGCCAGGAGATGAACGCCGAGGCCCGTGTGCAAATGAGCATCGCAAGCAAGTCCCTCCTATGGTGGGACCCCAAACGTCCAAACCAGACGAACCTCTGGGACAGTTGGGTTGAACTGAGCCCGGAGTTTTTCCAGGCGATCACCTCTGCCCCAGTCCCCCTCGACATGCGAGCGTTGAAGGCCCTCAAGCGTTCCCCCCTTGCTCTGGATCTCTACGCTTGGGCGACACACAAATCGAACTCAGTGGCGCGGAAGGGGAGGGAGCAGTTTATTCCCTGGATCAGCTTGTCCGCCCAGTTCGGCTCGGACTACTCAAACCACCTGGACTTCAAACGGAAGGCCAAGGCCGCACTCCGAAAGATTGAGGCCGTCTACCCTGGATTGAAACTGCGCGATGCAACGGGAGGAGTCGTTGTACTGCCGACGAGCCGGTCCGCAGTCGCGCCAAAGAATGTCCGACGCATTCTTCAAGCGAAGTAGCGCCGCTTGTGGACAAGTCTGTGGATTCGGGGAGTTATCCACGGTGAAACGGTCATACCCAATTCCGGTGAAACGGTCATACCTTTGGCCCCGAATCACGGTGAAACGGTCACACCTTCCTATATGTACCTATAGATCTACCGATAGTAGCTTCGCCGACTACTGTTGATAGATGGAAGGTTGAAGAATTCAATTCAAAGGGTCTGCATGGCTTCCGACTCAGCCTCAAGCAAGATGTTTCGATGCGATCTAGGCCAGCCGTTTTCCTGATCCGGTTCACTTGGTTCAGCATGACCAGGAATTGCCGCCGTACAGGAGCGTAGGGCTCAAAGGGGAGTTGTGAGAAGAGCCTCGCCAGTGTCTCTTCAGACCAAAGGGCCCGTTCCTTGAAAAACGCCTTCAGCTCCTTCTCCGTTTCCCGCTCGATTCGCACTTGGACATGGCCACCACGGAAACCGATGGAGTAGCTTGCGAATTTGATCGGGGCTTCCCGGCAGTCTCGAATACGAGTTCGTTCCTCTTCAAAGAATGGGTGTTCCCCGTGAGTGGCCAGCAAGAGAAAGATCCGACCATAGAGGATCAGTTGAAGGTTCGCCGCGCCGTTGAGCTTCCTCCGGGCCCGGACGAACTTTGAGACCCCGATGTTGTACTTGGCGATCAGCTTCTCCGCGACCGCCCTTGAGTCTTTCCCCTCGGGTACGATTCCGCTCACGTAGAACCAATAGCCTCTTGCGACGTACTGGACAGCCAACTGC
>JAPKZA010000156.1 GCA_026394015.1 Acidobacteriota bacterium | reverse complement strand
TGGAGCGGCATGTGCGGGACGGGGGGTATGCGGATTCGAGCGAGGTGGTGTCGGCGGCGTTGGCGGAGTTGGCGGCACGGGAGTCGGAAGGTTCGGTAGACGATATGACGCCGGAAGAGTTGAACGAATTGCGGCGAAGGATTGATTTGGCGGATGCTCAAATTGCCCGCGGTGAATACTCCACCTATGAGTTGAGCCCCGCAGGGAAAGAGGCGTTTCTCGAGGATGTTCGGAGAGGAGGACGGGAGATAGCACGGCAGCGGGCAGCGAACCGTAAATGAGGGCAATTGTTGTTGCTCCGCAGGCCCGACAGGCGATAGAAGGTGTTTGGGAGTACTGGAAGGGGCGGGTCTCGGAGGAGGTTGCTGATGGACAAGTGCGCCGGATTTGGGGCGGTGGCATTTGTTGGTTGAACAGCCGACCTGTTGGGTGAACAGCCGGGGCTGGGACGGGCAGTGCCGGGAGTCCGGGCCGGGTTGCGGGTGTTGCAGGCGGGGAAGTATTTGATCTACTACGGGCAGCGGAGCAGTGGGGTGATGGTGGCGGACGTGGTTTCGGGCGAGCGCGATCAGCTTCGGGCGGTGTTGGGGGGAGAGGGGTAGGGGGTGTGGGTTGCGTTCCTTCGGTAGTTAAGAAAGGGGCTTCGGCCCCTTTTGGCGTTTCTGGGATCGGGTGAGCGGACGGTGCAACTTTACGATGAGTCGTATTCTTGCACTATGGAATATCGGGACGTGATTCCGATAGAGCCGGGGAGACGCAGCGGTAAGCCGTGTATTCGAGGGGTACGAATTACGGTGACGGATGTACTGGAGTATTTGGCTTCGGGGATGACCGAGGCAGAGATTCTGAGTGACTTCCCGGATTTGGAGGAGCGGGACATGCGGGGTTGTTTGGCATTCGCAGCGGACCGGGAGACCGAATTCGGGGTGGCGTCGGCAGCTGGATGGGGCTTGGGAGGCGCTTCTGAGGGAAGCGGAAAGTCAGATTTCCAGTTAGAACGGGGGCATATGGGTTTGGAGATGGCGGACGAGTCGGATGGGCCGGCGGGAGTTACGGCTGCGGCGCTGCAGCGGGAGCTGGCCACTCCGCTATTTGCGCAGGGGCGGGTATCGCTTGGACGGGCGATGGCAATGGCGGAGATGGATCGCCTTTCGTTTCCACAGTTTCTGGGGGAGCGGAGGATTGCGACGGCATATGGGGGCATCGAGGATTGGTTGCGGGAAGAGGCTGATTTGCGGAGGGAAGGGCTGATTCCGTAGTGACAACGGAAAGGGTGGGGCGGGGCGGAGTAGGTAGGAATGTGGTAGTTTACGGCGTCATACAACAAAAGATGTTAACCAACGTCTTAAGGGTTGCGTGAGATAGGCATTTCGCCTATCACTAAGGGAGAGGAGCAGAAGAAGAATAAATGAAAACAGCTCTATTGTGTGTATTGGTCGGGGGAATTGTGCTGGCGGCGGGTCCGGAAACGCGCGGGACGGCGGCAAGTGTGGCAGGATTGCAGATCAACGGCGCCGTGGTGCCGGTGGCTGGAACGAGAACTTGGCCGGTGATGGCCGGTGACGAGATTAAGAGTCCGGCAGTGCCCGTGTTGCTGACGCTGAAGGACGGATCGAAGGTTTTGTTGGCCCCGAACAGCGTGGCCAAATTTGAAACGACGGCTGGCGGACGAGAGAGTCTGCGGCTCGTGAATGGCTCGATGAACTACGAGATGTCGTCCGCGGCGCGGACGCAGTTGATCGTGAACAACCAGCCCCTAGTGGTGACCCCGGGAGCAGCGGGTGCGGTGGGCGCGGGAGCGATTCGGATTCCGGGCGGATCGGTGCCGGACCCTGGATATCGAGCTCCGACGGCAAAGGTATCGGCGGTTTCCGTTGGTGGTGGCAAGCCTCCGGCTCCGACTGCACCCCGTCCCCCAATCACAATTTCTAATTAGTCGAGTTTCGTGCGAACAGCGGCCTGGAGCGGTAACGTCCCGGGCCTATTCGTATTTCCGGGGGGAGATTTTAGATGGGGATTGGGGCATTGAGTTGGTCCGCGTTAGCGGTGCTGGGGCTTTGTTTGTGGCGGACTACGCTCGTGGAGGGGGGCGTTTACCTGACGGATGCGGCCTGGTCCATTATGGGATTTGGGTTGGCGGGATGGTTGGTTTTTGCGAAACGGGAGCTGCATCCGGGGGGCTGGTGGGGCGTGGGGTTGGCGGTGGCTTTTTGTGGGGTCGGAGGGGTGCAATGGTTGGCGGGGGTGACGCAGACTCCGGTGAAGACGGAAGAGCGAGTGATGTTGGTTTGCGGCTATGTGATGGTGTTCGTGGTGGCGCGGGAGTTGGTCTGGTCGTTTCGGCGGAGCTTGTGGTGGGTGGCGGTGCCGGTGATTGGGATTGGGGCGTTGGAAGCGGGGTTGGGGTTAGTGCAGTGGTGGCTGCAGCGGGCGGCGGGGCAGAGTCCGGTGGCGACGGGAAGTTATGAATCGAGGAACGCTTATGCGGGGTTGTTAGAGCTGACGATGCCGTGGGGGGTGTGGGGGGGTGTCTGGGTGTATGTGCGGGAGAAGAAGCGGGGGGAGAGTGGGGTGGGAGCGAGTTTGGGGGCGAGCGCGTTGTTTGGGATGGGGGCGGCGATGTTGGTGGGAACGGTGATCAG
>JAPKZA010000464.1 GCA_026394015.1 Acidobacteriota bacterium | reverse complement strand
CGCCCTGTGAAGGAGATGGGAGGCGTGCAGGAGTGGATGTGGAAAAGCGCCGAGGGGCAAGGCACAGCCAAAAGTGATGTGATTGTGTCTAACCCGGGTCAGCAACAGAATTTCCGTCATATTCTCTCGATTCAGGACCATGGTGGCCGATTTGAGGTAGTCGACGAGAAGGTGGAGAATGAGGTCGCTTACGCAGGGAAGAACGATCCATATTTCTACTACAGATTCCAGCAGGGTAGGGCTGTCCTCGTAGATTTCGAACATGCAAAGCGGAAACTCACGCGGGAGCAAGTGAGTTTGGAAGCATCAGTTTTGTCTCAGTTTAAAGATTCAGAGCGATATCCACCACTTACACGGCTTCAGACTACGTACAGTGCAATTCGGTTGTACCGAAACTGGTCATTTGGCCCGAACTCGCCACTTCGAAGAGAACAGAGTACCCATGAAGCAAGTGACTATCTCGACGACGGCGGCGGCAACCTCGCACTTGTGCTGTCCAGTTTTTCTGGCAAAAAACGTCAAGAGATCGTTGACGAACTCAGGAACGTCTATGAAGGGGTTGAGGGGATCGCCCTTCCGATCAGCGGCGGAACGGTGCAACTCTTTCTGGAGGAGTCCGGAGGACGGAGAATTCCTGCAACAAGACTTTCGGACGGCACACTCCGTTACCTTTGCCTGTTGGCAATCCTGTTGCATCCCGAGCCGCCACCCTTTATCGCGATAGAGGAACCGGAGTTAGGACTCCATCCGGATCTTGTCCATTTGATTGCTAAGCTCTTACTTGCGGCGTCGAAGCGGATGCAAATCGTTATCACCACGCACTCGAGGCAACTCATTGATGCCCTATCGGAAGAACCTGAAGCCGTTATCATCTGTGAGAGAGAAGACGGGGAGTCGCGGTTTGAGCGCCTGGATGGCGAACGGATGAAGGGGTGGCTTGATCGCTATTCCCTGGGAGAACTGTGGGGCAAGGGTGAACTCGGCGGTAACCGCTGGTGAGCGCCAAGATTTACATTGAGGGTGGCGGAGAGGGCAGTTCGCTCCAAGAGGCGTTCCGGCGTGGGTGGGCTGATTTTTTCAAGAAGGCCGGTATTGCAAATCGACCTCGAGTCATACGGGGAGGCGACCGAAGCAGTACGTGGCGTGATTTTCTGGCGGCGGAAGGAAGAAGAGCTGGCTCTGAAGTGGTGCTTCTGCTCGTAGATAGCGAGGATATACCGACGCCGGGGAACACCGCTTGGACGCACTTGGCTGAAAGAGAGGCCGATCGATGGCAGAAGCTGAACACCGCTCGTGACGATGCTGCACACCTCATGACGGTCTGCATGGAAACGTGGTTCCTGGCGGATCCTCAGCGGCTGAAGAAGAAGTTTGGGAGCGCTTTCAAGGAGACCGCATTAAAACAGTGGCCCGATCTAGAGAAGGTGCCTAAAGCGACGGTGGATGATGTCCTGGAAAAGGCTACGTCGAAGCAATACAAGAAGGGTGCGGCGTCGTTTGAACTGCTAGGAATGTTGGATCCGGCGGAAGTTAAAAAAAGTGTGCATCAGCGAGGCGGCTGTTGCATCTGCTGAGAGAGTCAGGGTGAGCTTATGATGCTACGAATTTTGGTCGGGATTGGGATGGCGGTGGCGGCCTTTGGGGCTGACTCGCTGAATGGGAACTGGGCGTTCCAGATGGCCGGGCCGCAGGGGCCGGTCGATGCCAAGATGGCGATCGAACAGAAAGACGCCACGTTCACCGGAACCGTCGAGTTTCCCGGGGGACGGTCGCTGAAGATTTCAGAAGGCACCGTGGACGGAAAGAAGGTTACCTTCACCGTCAAACGAGATCGGCAGGACGGTGGGTCCATGACCTACAAGATGTCGGGGGAAGTGGACGGCACCAAAATCAAGGGTGCCGCCGAAACCGATATGGGCGGGCAGATGCAAAAGATCGACTGGTCGGCTACGAAGCAGTAAGATCGATCACTACCTTAGCGACGTTGTCTCGGTAATGCTCCAACATGGTGAAGGCCTCCTCGATCGATTCGAGGGGGCTTTCGTGCGTTACCAAGGGACCGAAGAGCGTCGGTTGCTCGTGCAGGAGATCCAGCGCGACGTGGGTCTCGTGGTTGCTGCGGCGGATGGGGATGAGGGGCACTTCCTTGCGACGGAGTTCGTGGAAGTGGATGGTCGGCATCGGCTCGGAGGGGATGCCGGTGACGATGAGGCGGCCGCCGCGGGCGACGGCGTAGCAGGCGGCTTCGAGAGAGCCGTCCTTCGTGGCGCAGTCCATCGCTATGTCGACCCCTCGGCTGCCGGTGGCGGCCTTGATTTCAGCTAGGGCTTCGGCGGGGGCGAAGGCGGCAGTAGCCCCGTATGTGACGGCCATGGCTCGGCGGTGGGGCACGGGGTCGATGGCAAAGATGCGGCGGACTCCCTGGAGCTTGAGCATGGCGATGGTCAGGACTCCGATGGGTCCGCACCCCCAGACGGCGGCGGTTTCTCCGGGGATGGGGCGGGCGAAGTGGAGGGAGTGGAGGGCGATGGCGAGGGGCTCGAAGAGCGTCCCTTCGGCGAAGCCGAGGCCGGCGGGGAGGGGGAGGACGTTGTGGGCGGGGAGGTTGACGACGTCGCGGAAGAAGCCGGGGTCGGGGCCGGCGCTGTAGAAGCGGATGTGGTCGCAGAGGTTGTGGCGACCGGAACGGCACATGGGGCAGTGGTAGCAATAGACGGCGGGTTCGAGGATGACGCGTTCGCCAGAGCCGACGATGGTGCCGGTGGGCTCGTGGCCGAGGACCATGGGGAAGACGGTGGGGGTGTCGCCGATGTGGCCTTCGGAGAAGTTATGCAGATCAGAGCCGCAGATACCAACGGCGTGGACACGGACCTGGACTTCACCGGGGCCGGGCGGGGGCGGGGGAGGGGCATCGACGAGTTCGAAACGGTGTTGGGCGATGAGTTGGGCGGTGCGCACGGGAGGATTATTCGGAGGGCTTTTTGAAGAGATTGTCGAAGGCGTCGCGGGCGTTCTGGACCTTGCGGGTTACGTTAGGAGCGGCGTTGACGGCGGAGGGTTTGGTGTTGGGGGCGGTGACGGGGGCGGCGGTGTCCCGAGCGACGGTGATGCGGGGGGAGAAGAGGGTGCACTCGTTCGCTTTGTCTTTATAGGGGATGCGCTCGGGGATGGTTTGGAGGCATTGGAAACGGGCGGAGGAGTCCATGTGGCCGCATTGGGAGCAGCAGTGGAGGAGCGTGGCGCACTTGGGGCAGGGCTGGAGAAAATCGAAACCGGCGGGGAGGGGGTTGGAGCAATTGAAGCAACGGCTGGCGGTGACACTCCGGACGAGGCGCGGAGTGTGCGGCCCGTCGAGGGGCGCACGGGAACCGTAGTATTCGCCGTTAATGTAGTGGTCGGCCTTGCTGCCGCCACCTTTGGTTTTTTCCGAGGAGGAGTCCTGGTAACCGGCCTGTTTGTATTTCCGATCGCCGTCCATATGGTTGCTTAGAGATGTACCACGAATGACAGGGGGGCGGCTAGTCGGACCACTTCAGGAGGGCGTTGGTGGGCCGGGTGAGGGGGTCGCGATAGTGGTTCGAACTGATACGGAAAGCGAAGCCGAGGCGCCCAGTTTGGAGGGGCGAGTATTCGCGCCCGAAGGAGAAGGCCGTGCCTTGCTGCTCAATGACAGGCAGGGCGATGACGGCGGAATCTTCGAGATTGCCGTCGGCATCGATGCGGCCGACGACGGCTTCGACGCGAACGTCTTCGGGTTTGAGGCCGGCGAGTTCGATGGTGGCGCGCAAGGGCAGGGCCTTGCCGGTTTGGATGGTGGACACGGGGCCACCGTCGACTTCGACGAAGCGGACGCGATTCCAGACTTCGTGGACCTGCTTATCCCAAACGGCAAGGGTTTTGGCGGCTTGGAAGTTCTTGGCGGCGATGTCGGCGGCGAGGTCGTGGGCGGGGTTGTAGAGGAGGCTGGAATACTCGTTGAGCATGCGCTTGGCGTCGTATTGCGGGGTGACGTTTTTGAGGCTGAGTTTCATGCGACGTACCCATTCGTGGGGGACTTCGTCGGCGCGGGCGGAGTAGTAGAGCGGGACGATTTCGTTTTCGAGGAGGGAGAGGACGGCGGCGGTGTGCATTTCGTCCTGGTCCTCGGAGTAGGGTTCGCGGTCGCCGATAGCCCAGCCGCCGGAGGTTTCGTAGGCTTCGTCGTACCAGCCATCGAGGACGGAGAGGTTGGGGTTGCCGTTGAGGGCGGCTTTCATGCCGGATGTGCCGCAGGCTTCTTCGCCGCGGCGGGGGTTGTTGAGCCAGAGGTCGACGCCTTGGACGAGTTCGCGGGCTACCTGCATGGAGTAGTCTTCGACGAAGACGAGGCGGCGGGAGATTTCGGGGTCGCGGGAGAGTTGGACGATTTCGCGGATGAGGGTTTTGCCGGGGATGTCCTTCGGATGGGCCTTGCCCGAGACGAGGATCTGGACCGGCATGCGGTTGTTGGTCAGGAGGCGCTTGAGGCGGGGGAGATCCTTGAAGATGAGCGTCGCTCGCTTGTAGGTGGCGAAGCGACGAGCGAAGCCGATAGTGAAGACGTCGGGATCGAGGATGTCGGAGAGGCGGCGGATGTCGGTGGGGGATGATTTTCGGAGGGTGGCGGCGGCGGTGGCGCGGGAGCGGACGAAGGTGATGAGCTGGCGTTTCCGCTTCTTGTGGGCTTCCCAGATCTCTTCGGCGGGGATGTCGTCGATGAGGTCCCAGGTGGACTTGTTTTCTGTGTTTTCGCGCCAGTCGGGTTGGAGGAAGTTATCGTAGACGCTGGCGAGGTCGCCGTTGAGCCAGGTGGAGACGTGGACGCCGTTGGTAACGGAGGTGATGGGGACTTCGCGGGGGGGAAGTTGGGGCCAGAGGTCCTGCCACATTTCGCGGGAGACTTCGCCGTGGAGGGCGCTGACGCCGTTGCGCCAACAGCTTGTTTTGATGGCGAGAACGGCCATGGAAAAGTGTTCTCCGCCGTCGTTAGGATGGCGGCGGCCGAGGCCAGCGAGGGCATCGAAGGAGAAGCCGGCGGAGGCGCAGTAGGCCTGAAAGTAATAGTGAAGGAGCCCGGGGTCGAAGAGATCGATGCCGGCGGGGACGGGGGTGTGGGTCGTGAAGACGCTGTTGGCGCGAATGGCTTCGACGGCTTCGTCGAAGTTGAGGCCGTCGTTAGCCATGATGAGGCGGATGCGTTCGACGGCGAGGAAGGCGGAGTGGCCTTCGTTCATGTGGAAGACGGTGGGTTTGAGGCCGAGGGCGCCGAGGACGCGGAGGCCGCCGATGCCGAGGACGATTTCCTGGCGGATGCGGGTGTCGGAGTCGCCGCCGTAAAGCTGATCGGTGATGTTGCGGAGTTCGGGGCTGGGGTTTTGGGGGATGTTGGTATCGAGGAGGAAGAGGCGGACGCGGCCGACCTGGATGATCCAGGCTTTGATGTGGGCGACGCCGGTGGGGAGGTTGACGGAGACGATGAGTTCGGAGCCGTCGGGCTGGAGGACCGGGCGGATGGGGAGGGTGTAGAAATCGTTTTCGACGGACTTTTCGATCTGCCAGCCGTCCTGATTGAGGTACTGGCGGAGGTAGCCCTTTTGGTAGAGCAGACCGACGCCGACGAGGGGGAGGTCAAGATCCGAGGAGGCTTTGAGATGGTCGCCGGAGAGGACGCCGAGGCCGCCGGAATAGACGGGGAGGCATTCGGCGAGGCCGTACTCCATGGAGAAGTAGGCGATGAGTTTGTCGGACTGGGCGGCGGTGGAGGAGTCCATGTAGGCGTCGAGTCGTTCGCACGCCTTTTTGTAGAGCGAGAGGAAGCGGGTGTCGGCTGCGGCCTTCGCGAGGCTGGCCTGGGGGACTTGGCCGAGCATGAGGACGGGGTTGTGGCCGCTATGGCGCCAAGCGATGGGGTCGAGGCGGCGGAACATGCCTCTTAGGTTGGGCTCCCAGACCCAGAGGAGGTTGTAGGCTAGTTCGGAGAGGCGGTACAACTCGGGCGGCAGGGCCGGCTGAACGAGGAATTCCTTGTGGGGGCGGATCTGGAACGACATGGTGTAGGGTTTTGGGCGGGGGAAATTCTAAGATAGCAGATGACTAGACCGCGACTCGGAAGCCGAGGTCGGTGCGGGTGAACTTTTCGCTGAGCCAGTCGGATTCGGTGGCGGAGAGGCGGAAGAGATGGAAGTCGGCGCGTTTGGGGTCGGAGTCGGCGACCCATTCGTCGACGTTGCCGACGGTGTCGAAGAGGCCGAAGGGGTTGGCGAAGCCGAGGGAGGCGGGGGCGTGGGGGGCTTCGTTTTCTTTTGGGGCGACGGCGAGGGCGGGGTTGAAGGCGTTGCCCCACCAGAAGTCGGTGGGGGTTCCGGCGCGGCAGGCGTAGACCCATTCGTGGTCAGTGGGGAGGCGGTAGAGGCGGCCCGAGTGTTTGGAGAGGCGGGCGCAGAATTCGATGGCGTCGTGGAAGGCGATGGTTTCGGCGGCTTGTTCGGGCTGCCAGCCGAAGGGGGAGTCCTTGCCGGTTTTCAGGGGGCGGAGGAGGCGTTTGCGTTTGGGGAGTTTGGCGACGGCGTTCCACTGGGCGATGGTGATTTCGTGCCGGCCGAGGGCGAACGCGGAGACGACGGTTTCGCGGCCGTTGGGGAGGCGCAAGGGGCCGGCGGGGAGTTGGATCATCTCGAGGGGCGGGGCGGGGGGGAGGGGTTCGGCGAAGCCATCGACGGAGCGGGATTCGGAGCGGGTGACGCGGCCTTGGCGATCGAAGGCGAGGGGGAAGGCGAAAGGGAAGCCGAGGAAGGCGCGGCGGGAGGTTTCAATAGAAAAACGTTTGTTTTTGTGGCATACTTTGGACGCGATGAGCCTTAGCCGTAGGAATGCCATGACAATGATTGCCGCCACCTCTATTTCTGCACAAGTGAAGACGTTTCGGATAGCTTTGGGTTCGATTATGCACGAATCGAACTCGTTCAACCCGGCCAAGACGGAGTTGGCCGACTTTGAATGGGTGGAGCCGACGCTGGACCGCTGGGGAGCGGGGAGCACGGAGGTGGCAGGTTTTGTGGAGGAGGGGCGACGGCAGGGATGGACGATGATTCCGACGGTGTATTCGCATGCGATGCCGCGGGGGGCGGTGAGCCGGTCGGCGTTTGAAGAGTTGGCGAAGAGACTGGTGGAGGGGTTCGAGAAGGCGGGGCAGTGTGACGCGATTTTGATTGCACTGCACGGGGCGATGTATGCCGAGGATTATCCGCAGGGGGACGAGGAGTTGATCCGGCGGTTGCGGGCGAAGTTCCCGAAGCCGTTTCCGATTGTGTTGACGCACGATTTTCATGGGAACACTTCGCCGGCGATTGTCGAGATGACGAACGTGCTGGTTTCGTACAAGCAGAATCCGCATTTGGATACGAAAGACCGGGGGGTGCAAGCTGCGAATATTCTGGGGCGTATGCTGCGCGGCGAGGTGCATCCGGTGCAGACGATTATCAAGCCGGACATGGTTTACAACATCGTGTTTCAGAACACGTACGGGGACCCGATGAAGCCGCTGACGCAGGAGACGTTTCGGATGGAGCGGGAGAATCCGAAGATTCTGGCGGCGAGCGTGATGGGGGGGTATCAGTACAACGATTCGCCGCATATGGGGCCGAGCGTGATTGTGGTGACGGACGGGGATCGGAACTTGGCGGAACGGGAGGCCAAGCGGTTGAGCGACATGATGTGGGCGCAGCGGGACCGATTGAAACTGACCTTGCCGCAGGCGGCGGGGGCGGTGACGGCGGCGATGGGGGCGGCGAAGTTTCCGGTGGCGCTGTTTGATATCGGGGACAACGTGGGGGGCGGGTCGGCGGGGGATTCGACGTTTTTGCTGGACGAGTTAGTGAAGCAGAAGGCAACGGGGTGGGTTGTAGTGATGTACGACCCGGGGGCATTTGCGGCGGCGCAGAAGGCGGGGTTGGACGGGGCGTTTGATGAGTTAGTGGGGGGGAAGAGCGACAAGGCGCATGGGGCGCCGGTGCGGGTGAGGGGGAAGGTGCGGAGCTTCCATGCGGGGAAATATATTGAGACGGCGGTACGGCATGGGGGCGGGAAGTATTGGAGTATGGGGCATACGGCGGTGATTGAGGCGGAGGGTTCGACGCGGGATTTGTCGAATTATTTGGTGGTGACGAGCGAGCGGTCGAGCCCGAATTCGATCCATCAGATTGTGTCGTTGGGGATTTATCCGGAGCGGCAGAAGATCTTGGTGGCCAAGGGAACGATTGCGCCAAGGGCGGCGTATGAGCCGGTGGCGGCGGAGATTGTGATGGTGGATACGCCGGGGGCGACGAGCGTGAATCCGGGTAGATATGAGTTTAAGGAGGCTCGGCAGGGGATGTGGGGGATCAAGTAGCCTGCCGGACCGACGAGAGTGCCTCAGTGTTATCTGTACGGAATGTCCACTTCGGCAAAACTGCCAGTCTCGGCTGCGTTGACTGCAGCGATCACCAGTTGCACGTGCGGTTCGATCAGCGGCCAATTCCCTTTGCCCAGTAAAATAATCGCGATCCTACGAGTCGAAAGGTTCTGTTGGTGCTGCATGTTTTTGTCCGTTGTCACCAGCACTTCAAATCCCGCATCTTCGGCTGCCTTCAACAGGTCGCCATTCCGCAGCTTGTCCCACCCCTGCTAGGCCGCTGTTGAGACATCATGGCCGCTGAGATAGGGACGAAGCGGGACAGGCGTAGCCTGATCGAGGAGAATTCGCATCTAAGCGGCGTATGCTGGAGGGGTATCCAAGCTTCGGGCGGCGAACGCAATCACGGCCTTCACCTGCTCGCGGTTAAGCCCATCGAACCACTCCATGATGTCGTCAATACTCGCTCCCGCCTCGATATTTTCGAAAATGGCCGAGACGGGCATGCGCGTGCCTTTGAGTACCCACGATCCGCTCATCTTGCCGGGAACGCTTTCGACGACCGGGCATTGCGACCAATCCAAGCTTGCCATGACGACCTCCACTTCCTAGATTACACGCACCGAACTTCATTGATGCGTTGGGCGATGGAGCTGTAACCCATGCCGGGCTTGGGTGTGGAGAAGAGGACGGCGAAGGCGGGGTTGGCTAGCGGCCAGTGACTTGGCCGAAGACGCGGAGGAAGTTGCCGGCGAGAAACTTTCGGATGCGGGGTTCTTTCGAGCCTCGGCGGAGCATGGCATCGGTGAACATCGGGTAGTCGCGGTAGTCGCGCATAATTGCGGAGGAGGGTGATGCCTCCGTCGAACCAGTGGTAGATCGCGTACTTCAACTCTTCGGGGAAGTCGGGGCGACGAACGTGTGTCCTGGGCGCGGAGGGGGAGGATCGGTGGTAGGCGAGTCGTCAACCCTTCGCGACTTTCCGGGTTCCATCGAAGAGCAGCGTATTCTCGATGGTTGCCGAGATTAAGGTCGAGTGAGTCGGCCCGCAAGCTCCTCAACCCAAGTGCAAATAGGTTCGGTGAGAATAAGATACACTGCCTTCGAATGCTAGACATTGATTCGGTAAAGACCTTGCTAGATCACGCATACGGGATTTACTTCGCAGAGGCTCGAGGGCGCTGGGTTTTTCGCGGGCACTCGGACATAGATTACAAGCTTATCCCCTCAGTAGGCCGCGGCCAGCACACATCAAAATCACTGCGCAAGCATGAGCAAAGCCTCTTTGACATTTTCCAGAGAGAGGCCCGCGGGCTTCTTGCAACGGCACCAGCGAACGAGTGGGAATGGCTTTCACTCGCGCAGCATCATGGCCTACCGACCCGGCTGCTCGACTGGACGCACAGCCTATTGGTGGCACTCTATTTCGCGGTCGAGGCGAACACCGATACTGACGGCGCGATCTTGGCCCTCCGGTCCGTCAACAAGGCCTCTGAAGCAAAACGGATGCAGACGCCCTTTGATTTGACTTCACCTGTCAAATTCTACCCGAACATCGTTACTCCACGTATTCGTGCCCAAGAAGGGCTATTCGTTGTATGTTCAGCGCCGGAGGCTCCCCTCGACCAATCACTTCCTGCCAGTTGGCGGATCCAGATGCTTCGAGTCCCGAGTTCTCGAAAGCGGCACTTGCGTTACGAGCTATTTCGACTCGGAGTGCACGCATCTTCCCTGTTTCCTGACGTCGACGGACTTGCTTCCCGAATCCGCTGGCAACACGCGATCACCTCGCCGTTTGAAGAGGTAGTCACCGACTGACCGAAGCCAATAGAAAGGCTCGCAGCTGAAGTGCTAGTCCACTCCTATTCTTCGGCTCTCCGTCAAATTGACGGACGGCAAATCCCAAACTATTGAAGAGTATGCCGCGACAAAAAGCGCGATAGAACCGGCAAAACGGCGCTGTGTTTAGAAAACGGCCGGGTGGCACTAGCGGCCCGTGATCTGGCCGAATACTCGGAGGAGGTTGCCTCCGAGGAACTTGCGGATGCGGGGTTCCTTCCAGCCGCGGCGGAGCATGGCTTCGGTGAACATCGGGTAGTCGCGGCAGTCGCGCATTTGGCGGGGGAGGGTCGGGCCTCCGTCGAAGTCGGTGCCTAAGATGACGTGATCTTCGCCGGCGATCTGGGTGGCTCGCTCGACGACGTCAAACCATTGGTCGATCGTGTACTTGAGTTCCTCTGGGGCGTCGATGCCGACCATGGGGAAGCCGGGGGCAACGATTTTGTCGATCTCGGTCAGGGTCATTTCGGCCTTGTCCTTCTTCACATCGGAACGGTCCCAGAAGGGCTTGCCGGCTTGCTTCGTGCGGTAATCGAACATAGCCCGGTTGTGGAACTCGTTGCCGATGTGGAAGCCGATGAGGCCACCCTTCTTCGCGAGTTTTTCGAGGGTCGCTTCCGTCATCAGACGGGGGATGTTGTTGCGGGAGCGGAGACCGTCGTGGGTCGAAACAACGGGGGCGTCGGAGAGGGCGATGGCCTGTTCGGCGGTTTCCGTAGAGGCGTGGGCGATGTTGATGACGATGCCTAGGCGGTTACACTCTTTCACCACCGCGCGGCCGTGTTCGGTGAGGCCGTTGAAGCGGGGGATGGCGCAGCAGGAGTCGGCGAAGTTGTTGGTGTAGTTATGGGCGGGTAGTTGGAGAGAGCGAAGGCCTAGTTGGTGGAGCATCCGCAAGATGCCGAGGTCGCCGTCCATGTCGAAGCCTCCTTCTAGATCGAGAACGGCGGCGATCTTTTTCTGCTTTTGGAGAGCTTGGATTTCGGCAACGTTGCGGGCGATGCCGATGGTGGCGGAGTTCTTTTCGACCTGGCGGTAGGCGAGGTCGATCAGACGCAGCGCCTGCTTGGTTTCGAGGTGGCCGGGGTAGTAATCCTCGGTGATGAAGAGTGTGAAGAAGAGGGCGTCGAGGCCGCCTTCCTTGGCGCGGACGAGATCGAAGTGGCCGTCCTGGACGCGTTGGCCGATGTCGCCGCCGTGATAAAGCTGACGGGTGATGACGTGGACGTGGGCATCGAAGACGAACATCTGTTCGTGGAGTTGCCGAGGCGTCAGGGCGAGTGATGTGAGGAAGTTGCGGCGGTTCATGCGGTTTGGAGAAAGGGCGTTGCGGGGGCGCGATAGGTTATGGCGAGGCCGGGGGTGGCGACGGGTTGCTTGGTTCGGATCGATTCGAAGGCTAGGGCCAGGGTGCCGGTGGTGAGGAGCGTTCGCTCAGGGGGGTAGGGTTCGCGGCCGGTGAGGATCAAGTCTTCGATGCAGTGGACGAGGCCATCGAAGTGAGGCAGGGGGCGGGTGACGGAGGGCGGGCCGAAGAGGGTGGTCTGGACGCCGGCGGGGGTTTGGAGGGCGATGGTGCGGTCGTTGCCGGAGGGGGTGAGCATGAGGGCGACGGTTTGGAGGCCGTCGCGGTAGCGGAGGTGGAAGAGGACAGGTTTACTGGCGGTTTGCTCGATTGTCCCCTTCTTGGCGGCGGGGTCGAGGGCCCAGGCGGCGTCGAGGAGGGGGCGGGCCCAGGGGTTCTGGGGGAGCCAGGCCCAGATGGCTTCGTTCGTGATGGCGTGGACTTGGTCGATGCCGGTTTCGCCGCCTTTACGGCGTTCGACGAGGCATTGGATGGATTCGAGGAGATGGAAGCTGTAGGCGTCGAGGGGGCCGTAGCCGATGGCGGCGGCGTGAGTGATGGGCGTTTCGAGCTTAGGTTGGAGGGCGGGGGCGCGGCTGGTGACGGGGAGGGATGACCCGGCGAGGAGGGGGACCTTCAGCTTCCGGGCGCGGCGGAACATGGTTTCGGCTTTGGACCAATCGTAGGAGAAGTGCTTGTCGAAGAACGTCGGGACGGCGCGGGCGGATTGTTCGTAGACGTCGAGGATTTCGTTGAAGAGTTCGAAGCGGGGGTAGAGGTGCTGGCCGAGATCGTTGAAGGGGTAGTTGCCGTGTTCACCGACGAAGACGACTCCATCGACGGCGAGCTTGCCGGTGCCGAGGGTGAGGGCTTCGCGGATGGTGGGGTAGATCTTGAAGCCGTGGCGGGCGGCGAGGTCGCGGGACATGTCGTTGGCGGGGACCTGGGCGGTGTAGAGCGAAACGAGGTTCAGGCGGGGCGGGGACCAGACGTTGTTGGCCGAGTGACCGCCGAGGAGGCGGCCGCAGATGACGTCGGCGTGGGAGAACCAGCGGTACTCGGTGACGATGGCGGCGATGCGTTTTCGGGGGGAGGGGGCGAGGCTGGCGAGGAACTGTCGGCGAAGCATGCTGTTTTCTATTATGCATTTTTGTTTTTGCATTGAAACGCATATGCGAGTAAAGTCTTGGTATGAAATTCTCACGCCGTCATTTGATGCAGACCGCCGGGGCGTTGCCGCTGGCGGGAGCGGCTTCGGCCGCGGAGACGACGCCGGACTATCTGGCGGAGTTGGGCGTAGTGCCGATCATCAATGGCGCCGGGGTCTACACGATGATGACGGCGAGCTTGATGCGGCCGGAATGCGTGCGGGCGATTGCGGCGATGTCGACGAAGTTTGTGCGGTTGGACGAGTTGCACGATGCGGTGGGAAAGCGGATTGCAAAGCTGTTGGGGGCGGAAGCGGCGATGGTGCCTTCGGGGGCGGCGGCGGCTTTGACGGTGGGCACGGCGGGGGTGTTGACGGGGACGAATCAGGATTTCATTCAGCGGATTCCGGACTTGACGGGGATGAAGACCGAGGTGATTGTGCAGAAGTCGCATCGGTTTCCGTACGACCATATGGTGCGGAATTGCGGCGTGAAATTGATTGAAGTCGAGACGCGGGCGGAGATGCTGAAGGCGATCGGGCCGAAGACGGCGATGATGCTGTTTTTGAACAAGGCCGACCATTTGGGCGCGGTGAAGATGAAGGAGTTTGTGGCGATCGGGAAGGAGTACAAGGTACCGACCTTCAACGATGCCGCGGCGGATGCTCCGCCGGTGGAGAACTTGTTTACGCCGATTCGGCTGGGTTTTGACTTGGTTTGCACGTCGGGCGGGAAGGGGATTCGGGGGCCGCAGTCGGCGGGGATTTTGGCGGGGCGGGCGGATTTGATCAAGGCGGCGCGGATGAACACGTCGCCGAATAGCGACTCGATAGGGCGTTGTTGCAAGGTGAACAAGGAAGAGATGGTGGGGATGATGGTGGCGCTGGAATCGTTTCTGAAGGAGGACCATAAGGCGAACTGGAAGGAATGGGAGGGTCGGGTGGAGACCATGCGGCGGGTGATTGCAAAGATGCCGGGCATGAAGGCGACGCCGTTTGTGCCGCCGATTGCGAATTCGGTGCCGCACTTGCGGGTGCAGTGGGACGTAAAGAAAGTGGGAATGACAGAGCTCGATTTGATGAAGCAGTTGCGCGGGGGGACGCCGTCGATTGAGTTGGTGCCGAATGATCCGAAGCCGGGGGAGGGGGTGGAGATTGCGAGTTGGATGTTGCAGCCGGGCGAGGCGGAGATTGTGGCGGGGCGGATTGAAGAGATTATGGTCCGGAAGGCTTAGGCGAGGCCGCTGATTTCGGCGGCGGCTTTACGGAGGGCCGCGATGATTTTGCGGTCCTTCCGCGGGAGGAATCGATGGATGGGGCCGGAGAGGCTGAGGCCGGCGATGGCTTCGCCGCGGGAGTTAAGAATGGGGGCGCCGAGGCAGGTGGCTTGGAGGGCGACCTCCTCGGTTTCGATGGCGTAGCCTTGGCGTTTGACCTTGGCTAGTTCGGCGCGGAGGGCGGTTTCGTCGGTGATGGTTTTTTCGGTGAGGGCGGCGAGGGGGCGGCCGGCGATGAGGCTGTCGACGATGGCCGGGAGAGAGAAAGCGAGGATGGCACGGCCGAGGGCGGAGGCGTGGACGGTGACGGTGGCACCGGGGCGTTCGGAGAAGCGGAGGGCGGATTCGGAGGGGACGACTTCGAGATAGACGACTTTATCGTGCTGGAGTTTGCCGAGGTTGACGGTTTCGCCGAAGGCGTCGCGGAGGCGGATCATGTGGGGGAGGGCGGCACGGCGGAGGGTTTCGAGATCTTCGCCGGCGGTGAGGAGGCCGGGGACGCCGTAGCCGAGGCGGTAGGTTTTGTCGGCTTCGTCACGGATGAGGACGCCGAGGTGTTGGAGGGTGCTGAAGACGCGGAAGACGGTGGATTTGGGGATGCCGGAACGGACGACGGCTTCGCCGAGGGTGAGGGTTCCGGCGCGCGAAACCTCTTCGAGAAGGCGGAAGGCGCTTTGGAGGACCGGGACCAGGTAACGGGGCTGGGTGGCGGAGGAAGTGGGTTTCACAGCGACGAAGGGAAGTATGGCATACTTCGTCGAAGAAGCAGAGGTTCAATAGAGAAGCGTGCGTTCCTTATCCGAAATTCATGAAGCGGCGGTACGGGCGAAGACGGCGGGGTCTTTGGCGCGGTACGAGCGATCGCAGCGATCGCTGGCGGGCGGGGTGTCGAGCAGTTTGCGGCGGTCGGCGCGGCCGTATCCGTTGTTCTATGAGCGAGGGGCGGGGAGCCGGATTTGGGATGTCGATGGGAATGAGTACATCGATTTTGGGCTGGCTTGGGGGCCGCTGATCTTGGGTCATGCGCCGGCGAGCGTGACCGCGGCGATTGTGGAGCAGGCGGGGAAGGGGCTGACGTTTGGGGCGCAGCATGAGCTGGAATATTTGGTGGCGGAGAAGTTGACGGCGATTGTGCCGTGCGCGGATTTGGTGGCGTTTTCGAACGCGGGGACGGACGTCGTGAACATCGCTTTGCGTTTGGCGCGGGCGGTGACGGGGCGGCCGAAGTATTTAAAGTTTGAGGGCCATTATCATGGGTGGGGCGATCAGGCGCTGGTGAGCTATCGGTTTGGCGCGGGGCATCCGGTGGGGGTGGCGGAGCCAGTGGGCAAGGGGCAGTTGCCGCACGACCATGTGCTGGTGGCGGAATGGAACGACCGGGCGGCGGTGGAGGAGTTGTTTGCGACGCACGGGGCGGAGATTTCGATGGTGGCTTGCGAACCGTTGCTCGCGAATTCGGGATGCATTCCGGCGGAGCCGGGATTTCTAGAATTCCTGCGGGAGATTACGACACGGTACGGTACGTTATTGCTGTTCGATGAGGTGATCACAGGTTTTCGGGTGGCCTTGGATGGGGGGCAGGGGCGGTACGGGGTGACGCCGGATTTGGCGACGTTTGCGAAGGCGGTGGGCGCGGGAACGCCGTTGAGCGTGCTGGCGGGGAAACGGGAGTATATGGACGCGATCAGCCGGGGGGAGGTGGTGCACGCGGGGACGTTGAATGGGAATCCGCTGGCGTTGGCGGCGGCGGGGGCGGCGCTGGACGAGTTGATGGTGCCGGGGTTCTATGAGCGGATCCACGCTTTGGGGAATCGGCTGCGGGCGGGGTTGGAGGCGCTGCTGCGGGCGAAGGGGCATGCCGTGGTGACGACGGGAGATGGGCCGGTGTTCCAGGTGGCCTTTCAGGAGGCGGTGCCGCGGAACTATCGGGAGACGATGGCGGGGGACAAGGCGAAGTACAGCGACTTCGCGATTGGGTTGCTGAATGAGGGCGTTTTGGTATTGCCGGATGGGCGGTGGTACATTTCGGGGGCGCATACTGAGGCGGACATTGATGCCACGCTAGCCGCGGCGGCTAGGGCCCTGTAGAATAAAGGCTTGGTTTATACACTGGTTTACGAAAACCTGAAGCATCGGCCGGTGAGGACGTTGCTGAGCGCGCTGGCTATTGGGCTGGGCGTGACGATGATGCTGACGCTGGTGGGACTGGGCGAAGGCATGATGGAGGACCAGGCCGTGCGGGCGCGTGGCGTGGGGGCGGATCTGGTGGTGCGGGCGCCGGGGAGTTCCGTGGTGGGCATGGGCTCACTGTCGATGAACCAGAACATTTTGAACTTCGTGAGGTCGCAGCCGCACGTTGTGATGGCGACGCCGGTGGGGATCCATTCGACGGGCGGGGTGAGCTCGATTATGGGCGTTAACTTCGACGAGTTTTCGGCGATGGGCGGGGGGTTCAAATTCCGGGAAGGCGGGAAGTTTGCCGATCAGGGCGAGGTGATCGTCGACGACCTGTATGCACGGGAAAAGAAGTTGAAAGTAGGTTCGACGTTGCACACGATGAACCGGGATTGGCGGGTGTCGGGGGTGTTTGCGTCAGGGAAGTTGGGGCGGGTGATGATTCCGTTGGCGCTGCTGCAGGACTTGGCGAGCGCGAACGGGAAGATCACGATGATCTATGTGAAGTTGGACGATGCGAGCCGGACGCAGGAGGTGATTGACGGGATGAAGAAGCAATTGCCGGAGTATCCGATCTACGCGATGGAAGAGTTGATCAAGCAGTTTTCGGTGAGCAATTTGCCGGAGTTGAAGGCGTTTATCGGGGTTGTGGTGGCTCTGTCGGTGCTGTTCGGGTTCCTGGTGGTGTTTTTGGCCATGTATACGGCGGTGCTGGAGCGGACGCGGGAGATCGGCATTTTGAAGGCGCTGGGGGCGGGGCCGGGCTATGTGCTGGGAATTCTGCTGCGGGAGACGGTGCTGCTGGCGGCAATTGGATCGATGGCCGGGATCCTGATGAGCTACGGGACGCGGTGGTTGATTGCGACATTTATTCCGGCTTCGTTCGTCCAGGCGATTGTGTATTCCTGGTGGCCGATTGCCGCGGCGATTACGCTGTGCAGCGCGGTGTTGGGGGTGTTATACCCGGCGCTGAAAGCGGCCAAACAAGACGCATTGGATTCCCTCTCTTACGACTAATGGCGATTATCGAGATTCAGAATTTGCGGAAGACTTTCCGCAGCGGCGACGTGGACGTGCATGCTTTGGCGGGCGTGAACTTGCAGGTGGAGAAGGGCGAGTTTTTGGCCGTGATCGGGAAGTCCGGGAGTGGGAAGTCGACGCTGTTCCACGTGTTGGGCGGGCTGACGCCGCCGACTTCGGGGACGGTGAAGATCGACGGGAAAGAGTTGACGGCGATGGACGAGGCGGGGCGGACGCGGTTGCGGCGGGAGAGCGTGGGGTTCGTTTTTCAGAAGTACAACTTGTTGCCGACGTTGACGGTGCGGGACAACCTGGAGATTGCGCGGGACATTTCGGGAGTAAAAGGCCCGTGGAGCGAGCAGTTTCTGGATGTGGTGCGGATTTTGGGAATTGAAGGCAAGATGGATCGAAAGCCGCGGCAGTTATCGGGGGGCGAGCAGCAGCGGGTTGCGATTGCGCGAGCGATTGTGAATCAACCGGCGATCCTGCTGGCGGACGAGCCGACGGGGAATTTGGATACTGAGAATTCCGACTTGGTGCTGGGTTTGCTGAAGCATCTCAACAAGAAGTTTGGACAGACGGTGCTGATGATCACGCACGACCCGGAAGCGGCGGCGTTCGCGGACCGGACGGTGCAGATGCGGGACGGGTTGTTGCACGGGGCCTAGTCGGCGCGCTGATCGTACTGCATGGCGCCGGCCTGGTTGCGTTCCGGGTCGGCGAAGAAGAGGAGTTGGCCGATGCCGGGTAGGGTGACGGCGGGCATGAGGAGGGTGCATTCGAATTTCCGCCATTCGGGTGACGACGGCGCGGGCGGCGTGGATCGTGCCGCCGCATCGGGCGGTTTGGATACCGGGTGGGAAGGCGAGCGCGCTGCGGACGATTGGGCTGCCGTTGCCGTTGCCGATGGACGAGCGGGCGGTGCGGTTTGCCAAAGCGGGAGGGGAGAGGGTGGAGGTGACGCCGCCGCTGGCAGAACTGGCGCGGCGGTTCCGCGAGGAGACGGGCCTGAGCTTGGGGCAATGGCTGAGCCGGCAACTGGTGTTGCAGGCGCTAGCGATGTTGGGGGCGGAGCCGAGCGTGAACGAGATTGCGGCGGAGTTGGGATACAGCGGCGCGAGCGCGTTTATCGCCATGTTCCGGCGGGAGTTGGGGCAGACGCCGGCGCGGTATCTGCAGGAGGGCGAAGGGCGCTAGGCGGGCACGGCGCTGAGGCCGGGCCCTTTGAGGAGGCCGGTGTTGACGCGGCCGTTGTGGGGTTCGAAGATGCCGGGGAACTTGCGGTCCCAACCGGCGTTGGCGGCGGGGACGTATTGGCGGGCGTTGGCTTCGATGGCGGCGACGCCGGGGACGTGGGCGGCGAGGCCGGCGGAGTGGATGAGCGAGGCGCCGGGGCAGGTGAGGTCCTGGACGCAGAGGAACATTTTGAACTTCTGGGCGGCGGCGGCCATGAGGAGGGCCTGGGACTGTCCTTTGCAGGCTTTGAGGGCGGCGCCGGTGTAGCCCATCTCCCGGGCTAGAAGCAGGGATTCGAGGTCGGTGAGCGACTCATCGATGACGACGGGGCGGAGCTTGGAGGCTTCGTGCATGACGTTGGCGCGGTCGGCTTTGAGGTCGCGTTTGGTGGGCTGTTCGACGTACTGGATCCGGGCGTAGCCACGGGGGGACTTCTCTTTGATTTTGGCCAGCATCTCCATGAGGTATTTGACGCTGGGGCACTTTTCGTTGAAGTCGAGGGAGTAGACCCAGTTGGTGACGCGGCGGTTGTTTTGGGCTTCGGTGGTGGTGCGGTCAACGGCGAGGACGCGGTCGGTATCCCAGGCCATATCTTCGCCGTTGAGTTTAATTTTGATGTTGGTGAGACCGGAGTGGTTGATCCACTCGGTGAGGGTTTCGGGGAGGCCGTCGTTGATGCGCTTTTTGATGTCGGAGGCGACGATGGGGTCGACGGCACCGACGAGGTGGTAGAGGGGCATCGATGCCTTGGGCTGGGTGAGGACGTACTTCTGGAGATACTCGCCTTCGAAGCCTTTGCCGAGATAGTGCGACAGATCGTGGCGCATGAGATCGGGGCCGTAGGTGGCATAGGTGCTGCGTTTGAGGAGCTTGCCGAAGCCGTCGGCGATGGCGGCTTCGAAGGGGCTGGCGGTGACGAGGGCGCAGAGTTTCGGGATGGGCTGCGAGAGTTCGATTTCGGCGGCGGCTTTGAGCCAGAGGGGTTCGAGGGAGTGGTTGAGGTCGACCGGGTGGCCGTATTCCGAGTGCGCGGCCGTGATCTTTTCGACCTTGGCGGCGTGAGTTTTCATGGCGGCGAGGGTTTGGTCGTAGCGGAGGGTTTTAGAAGGGAAGCTCCAGACGTTGCCGAGGGGCATGGAGCCGAAGCCTTTGGCGATTTTGCCGGCGCGGGATTCGAGGGTGACGTTGACGTTGAGGAGGGTGACGCGGTCGACTTCGGTGCCGCCGAACTTGATGGGCGTGCGGTAGAGGAAGTCTTCCATGGAGGTGGAGACTTCTTTGATGCGGACGTCGGTGGACATCGTCTGGGCGTGGATGGCGGGGGCGCCGAGGATGAGGGTGCCGAGGAACGAGCGGCGGGAAGTGGAAACCATGCGCCTATTGTATGGGAACAAAGCGGACTGGCGTGGGGTCAGAGTGGTTATGCAGATACCATGGCGATTAACAGGAATAGTGGTACAAAGCGGCTTGGTGGCAGCGGTGCTGGTGGTGCCGATGTTCTACCCGGAAGTGATCTCGATGACGTTGCCGATGATCGGGGTTACGTTGAAGGCTCCGCCGCGGCAGGCGGTGACGGTGGAGCAGGTGAGCGCGGGGCCGGCTTCGGCTTCGACGACTTCACGGCGAGTGGCGGTGAGGCGGTATGTGGTGCCGACGGCTTGGGATCGTCCGGTGGGGACGATTGTGGATGAGCCAGGGATGTTTATGCCGACGTCGGGGCCGGGAATCGTGGGGGCGGTGAGCCCGGTGGGTGGCGTGGGGGATTTAGGTAGTTTGCCGCCGCCCAGCGTGGTGGTGGTGCCGCCTAAGCAGCCGGAGGAGGTGAAGCGGATCACAGTGGGGGGAAGCGTACAGGAGGCTCGGCTGCTACGGCAGGTGAAGCCGGCGTATCCGCCGTTGGCGCGGCAGGCGCGGATCTCGGGCGAGGTTCGGCTAGAGGCCGTGATTGGCTTTGACGGGACGGTGCAGCAGTTGCGGGCTGTGAGCGGGCATCCGCTGTTGACGGGAGCGGCGCTGGAGGCGGTGCGGCAGTGGCAGTATCAGGCCACGATGCTGAACGGGAAGCCGGTGGAGGTTTCGACGGTGATCTCGGTACGGTTCTTATTGGGCGGGGGTTAGTCGGGCACGGCGGTAGTCCATGATCTTGACGCAGCCGAAGAGGACGGCGAACAGGATGGCCAGGATGCCGCCGATGTTCCACGCATGGCTTTTGAGATAGGCCCCGGCACCGTCGCCGAGTTGGCTACCGAGGTAGGCGAGGGTGAAATAGCGGGCGATGCGAGCGGCCAGGACGGTGAGGAAGTAAGCCTGGGGCGGGACGCCGAGGGCCCCGGCGGAGACGACGAAAAGTTTCATCGGCATGGGGATGGGGGAGATGGCGCTGATGAAAACGGTGAGCAGGCCGTAATGCTGGAACCATACGCGGAGCTTGCGGCCGCGCTCGCCGACGGTGTGTTTTTCGAGATATTTTTCGCCGCCTTTGCGGGCGAGGTAGAAGAGGAACATGCTGCCGGCGACCGAGCCGACGGTGGCGAAGGCCGCGGCGAGATAGGCGGTGCTGGGCGAGTTCGCGGCCAACAACATGAGGAGGGCGTCGACGGCGGCGGGGATGGGGACACCGGCCGAATCGAGGGCGGCGAGGAGGAGGAGACCGGGAGGGCCCCAGGCGACGAGGGTGGCGACGAAATTCTTCAAGCTTCTAGTTTAGCGAGCATGGGCAATAGATCGGCTTCCGAGAGAATTTTAATGCCGAGTTCGGTGGCCTTTTCGAGTTTGGAGCCGGCTTCTTCGCCGGCGACCACGTAGCTGGTCTTCTTGCTCACCGAGCCGGAGACCTTGCCGCCGGCGGCTTCGATCCTCTCCTTCGCGGCTTCGCGGGAGAGGGTGGGGAGGGTGCCGGTGAGGACGAAGGTCAGGCCGGCGAGGGGTCCGCCGGAGCGATCGATTTTTTTATGCGTGAAGACGAGGCGAGCGGCGCGGAGACGTTCGACGACGGCCCAGTTGCGTTCCTCCGCGAACCAGCGGCGGATGCTTTGGGCGATCTTGGGGCCGACTTCCTCGGCTTGCATGAGCTGGGCTTCGTCGGCTTGGTGGATGGCGTCGAGGGAGCCGAAGTGTTCGGCGAGAAACTGGGCGGTGCGTTCGCCGACGAAGGGGATGCCGAGGCCGTTGATGACGCGGGGGAGGGGGAGTGTTTTCGAGCGGGCGATGCCGGCGAGGACTCGTTCGGCGGATTTGGTTCCCATGCGTTCGAGCCCGGAGAGCTGTTCGAGCGTGAGGTCGTAGAGGTCGGCGACGGAGTGGACGAGCTTGGCGTTGACGAGTTGTTCCACGAGGACGTCGCCGAGGCCGGCGATATCGAGCAGTGGCCGGGCGGCGAAGTGGGCGATGGATTCTTTCAGACGCGCGGGACAGCTTGAATTCAGACAGCGGGAGACGACTTCGCCTTCGGGTCGGGAGACGGAGCTGCCGCAGACGGGGCATTCGGCGGGCATGACGAAGGGGACTCGCGGGTCGCCTTGGCGGACGACGCGGATGACTTTGGGGATGACATCGCCGGAGCGTTCGATGACGACCGTGTCCCCGGCGGCTACGCCGAGGCGGGTGATTTCGTCCTCGTTGTGTAATGTCGAACGGCTGACGATGACGCCGCTGACGGCGACGGGGCGGAGGTGGGCGACGGGGGTGAGCGCGCCGGTGCGGCCGACTTGGAGTTCGATTTTCTCGACGACGGTTTCGGCTTGGCGGGCGGGGTATTTGAAGGCGATGGCCCAGCGGGGGAACTTGGCGGTCCAGCCAAGTTTCTGCTGCTGGGGGATGGAATCGACTTTGGCGACGACGCCATCGATTTCGAAAGGGAGCGTTTCGCGCTCGGCGGCGAAGCGTTGGCAGAAGGCGATGAGTTCGTCGACGTTGGCGCAAAGCTGACGGGCGGGGTTAACCTTGAAACCCATGGCGGCGAGCTCGTCGAGGGACTGCCAATGCGAGGGGCAGGCGGGGGCGCCGTCGGCGAGGAGGAAGTAGGCGTAGAAGTCGAGTTGGCGGTTGGCGGTGATGGTGGGGTCGAGGACGCGGAGGGAGCCGGCGGAGGAGTTGCGGGGGTTGGCGTAGCGGGGGAGGCCTTCCTGTTCGCGGTCGGCGTTGAGCTTTTGGAAGGCGGCGTTGGGCATGACGACTTCGCCGCGGGCTTCGAATTGGGGGCGGTTGCCGCGGGCTTTGAGGGGGAGGCTGCGGATGGTGCGGGCGTTGGGGGTGACGTCTTCGCCTTCGGCGCCGTCGCCGCGGGTGAGGGCGAGTTGGAGGGTGCTGGCGGAGTATTGAGCGGCCAGGGAAAGGCCGTCGAGTTTGAGTTCGGCTACGTATTGAAAGGGCTCGTCGCCGAGGAGGTCGCGGACTCGCTGGTCGAAGGCGCGGAGCTCGGCTTCGTTGAGGGCGTTGTCGAGGCTGAGCATCGGGGAGGAGTGGGGGAGTTTGACGAAGCCTTCGCGGGGGGCTCCGCCGACGCGTTGGGTGGGGGAGTCGGGGGTGATGAGCGAGGGGTCGGCCTGTTCGAGGGCTTGGAGCTCGCGCATGAGGGCGTCGTACTCGGCGTCGGAGAGTTGGGGCTGATCGAGGACGTAATAGAGGTATTCGTGGTGGCGGAGATCTTGGCGGAGTTGCTCAACTTTGCTCATGAGGGTCAACCAATAGGATACTGATGGAGTTGCCTGAGAAGATCGCCCTTATTTTCAACCCTCGCGCGGGTAAGCTGCTGCGGAACCCTCGTTTAGTGGAACGGACGATTGAGGCGGTGCGGAAGCACGGGCCGGTGGAGGTGCGTCCGACGACGGGGCCGGGGACGGCGGGAGAGATCGCGCGGCAGGAAGTGGCGCGGGGGGCGGAGTGGATCGTGACGTTGGGCGGGGACGGGACCGTGAACGAAGTGGCGAACGGGATGATCGGGAGCCACGCGGCGTTGGCGCCGTTGCCGGGGGGGACGGCGAACGTGCTGTGCGTGGAGACGGGGATAGGGACGAATCCGGTGAAGGCGGCGGAGGCGTTGGGGCAGAGGCTGGCGCGGCGGATTGCGACCGGGCACATCAAGACGGCGACGATGGAGCGGCATTTTCTGGCGATGGCGGGGACGGGGCTGGACGCGCGGGTGGTGAATGCGGTGAACCCGACGATCAAGGACAAGCTGGGGAAACTGGCGTATTGGGTGAGCGGATTTGGGCTGGTGGGGCGGTCGCTCGAGCAGTTTGAATCGGACGTGGATGGGTTCGTTTCGCAGCGGAGTTTTTCGCTCGCGAGTCGGGTGAGGAATTATGGCGGGGACTTGGAGATTGCGCGGTCGGTGACGTTGCTGGATGACTGCTTGGAGGCGGTGTCGTTTGCGGGGGTGAGTTCGTTTCGATATCTGCCATACCTGGTGGGGGTATTGATCGGGAAGCCGGACCTGTTTCCGGGGGTGGATGTGCGGGCGGCGCAGCGGTTAGAGTTCAAGGCGGTGAATGGGAGGCCGGTGGCGATCCAGGTGGACGGGGAAGCGGCGGGGTTTTTGCCGGCGACGGTTTCGGTGGTGCCGGATGCGCTGACGATTCTGCTGCCGCGCGCCTACATTGAAAAGGCCGGGGAGAAGCGATGGAAAACCTGACGCACTCGCTGACCGGGGTGATGCTGTCGCGGGCGGGGTTAAATAAGTTGTGTCCACGGGCTACTTTGTTGCTCGTGATTTGCTCGAACTTTCCGGACGCGGATTCGGTGACGACGTTGCTGGGGAGCGTCGCTTACTTGGACTATCATCGGCACTTAACGCATGCTTTGGTGATGGTGCCGCTGATGACGTTGCTGCCGGTGTTGTTCGTTCGGTGGTTGGAGCGGGGGAAGCCGTTTCCGTGGATGATGGCGATGTTGGTGGGTATGGTGGGGACGCTGGCGCACATCGGGATGGATGTGTGGAACAACTACGGGGTTCGGCTGCTGCTGCCGTTTTCGGGGGAGTGGTTCGGGATGGATGCGGTGATGGTGGTGGACGTTTGGATTCTGCTGGTGTTGGGGGTGGCGTTGGCGGCGCCATGGCTTTCTCGAATGGTGGGGAGCGAGATTGGCTCGAAGCAAGCATCGAACGGGCGGGGTTGGGCGATTGTTGCATTGCTGTTTTTGATGGCGTGGAGCGGGGGGCGATGGATCCTGCACGAGCGGGCGGTGGAGACGCTTTCGGCGCGGCGGTACGGAGGGCAGGAGCCACTGCGAGTGGCGGCGTGGCCGACGCCGTTCAATCCGTTTCGATGGACGGGATACGTTTCGACGGAGGAGGCTTGGATCCTGCACGATGTGCGGCTGGGGCTGCCGTTTGACCCGGAGGCGGGGAGGGCCTATTATAAACCGACCGATGCGGGGCGGATCAACGCAGCGAAGCGGACGCCGGAGGCGAGGGGGTTTCTGCGGTTCAGCCAGTATCCGGTTTGGCGCATGGTGCCGGTGACGGCGCCGGAGGGCGGGGTGGCCGTGGAGGGCGTCGATGTTCGGTTCGGGACGCCGGAGGAGGGACGGTTTCAGGTGCGGGTGGTGCTGGATCAAAACTTGCAGGTGGTATCGAGCAAGTTTGCTTACGGTATGTTGAAGCGATGAACGAGTACGGGTTGTGGATTGGCGGGGCGGAGAGGAAGGGGGTTAGCCAGAGGACGGTAAGGGTGCCGTTTGACGGGGCTGAGTTTGCGAGGGTGGAAGAGGCGGGGTTGGAGCAGGTGGGGGCGGCGGTGGAGGCGGCTCGCGGGGCGGCGGGCACAATGCGGGAGATGACGCGGGCGCAACGGAGCGCCATCCTGCGCGGGACGCGGGAGCGGCTGTTGGCGGCGCGGGAAGAGTTTGCGGTGACGATCGCGAGCGAGAGCGGGAAGCCGCTGCGGGAGGCGCGGACGGAGGTGGATCGGGGGGCCGCGACGCTGCTGTTTTCGAGCGAAGAGGCGAACCGGTTGGCAGGGGAAGAGGTCCCGATGGACGCGGCGGCGAACGGGGCGGGGAAGATGGCGATAGTGGTTCGAGAACCGGTGGGGGTGATCGCGGCGATTACGCCGTTCAACTTTCCGTTGAACTTGGCGCTGCATAAGATCGGCCCGGCGTTGGGGGCGGGGAATGCGGTGGTGCATAAGCCGGCATCGGCGACCCCGGTGACGGCGTTGCTGCTGGCGCGGTTGTTTGCGGCGGCGGGGTTGCCGGCGGGGGCGTTGAACGTCGTTCCAGGCCCGGGGGCGGTGGTGGGCCCGGCGCTGGTTCGGAACGGGTGGGTGGCGATGGTGACGTTTACGGGGAGCGCGGCGGTGGGGTTGGAGCTGCGGGGAATGGCAGGTTTAAAGAAGACGACGCTGGAGCTGGGGAGCAACTCGGCGGTGATGGTGGCGGCGGATGCGGACATCGAAGACGCGGCGCGGCGGTGCGCGTTGGGGGCGGTGGCGAACTCGGGGCAGGTTTGCATTTCGGTGCAGCGGATCTTCGTGGAGACGAGCGTGGCGGATCGGTTTGCGGAGGCTTTGGGGGCGGCTGTAAGTAGGTTGAAAATGGGGCACCCTTTGGACGAAGCGACCGAGGTGAGTTCGTTGATCAGCGCGGGGGAGGCGGAGCGGGTGGCGGCGTGGGTCGGGGAAGCGGGTGGGTCGGTGACGAAGACGGGGTTGGCGACGCTGGCACCGACGGTGCTGCGGGATGTGGCGGAGACGGCGCGGGTGTTTGCGGACGAGGCGTTCGGGCCGGTGGTTTCGGTGAACCGGTATACGGAGTTGGACGAGGCGATTGGGCGGGTGAACGCGTCGGTGTACGGATTGCAGGCGAGCCTTTTCACGCGGGATTTGGCGGCGGCGTTTCGAGCGGCGCGGCGGGTGCACGTGGGTGGATTTTTGATCAACGACGTGCCGCAGTTTCGGGCGGACCAGATGCCGTACGGGGGCGTGAAACAGAGCGGGACGGGGCGGGAGGGGCCGCGGTACGCGATGGAAGAGATGACGGAGCGCAAGTTGATTTGTTGGCCGGTTAGCTGAGGAAGACCCGCTTGACGACGAGGCCGAGGGCGCGGGGATCGCCGTTGGCGGTGCGTACGTGGCCGTCAATATGGACGGTGATGTCTCCGCCGAGGGAGGGGGCGCGGAGGGTTTGGTGGCCGGGGGCGGCGATGACGAGGCGATGGCTGTTGATGGAGACGGCGACGGGTTCGTTTTTGGGGAAGAGGCCGGGGTGGGCGTAGACTTCGAGGGCGAGTTCGGAGGGGTTGGGGGCGAGAGGGGGGAGAGTGAAATGGAAGTCGGGGGCGGTCCAGCGCCAGTCGTTTTCCTGTTCGTACCAGCCGTCGCCGAGGGTGAGGTTCTGGAGAGCGTGGGCGCTGCGGAGGAGGGCGAAGCAGCGGGTGTCGGTGGTCCAGGGGTCGTTGGTTTTGGCGTTGCTGGAGAGGAGAAGCGTGGGGCCGCACTCCCAGCCGGCGCGGCGGAACATCCGCGTGAGCCCCTTGACGGTGGGGAGCCAGAAGTTGGAGTTGTCCGCGTTGAGCTCGTCTTCGGAGAGGAGGTAGGCGAGGGGGAGGGCGTCGAGGGTGGGGTCGCCGTGGAGGACGCGGGTGGAGACGATGGCGTAACGAGATAGTCGGGCGACGGAGTTGAGGACGAGGAGGGGGTTCTGGAGATGATAGAGGATTCCCAAGACGAGGGCGAGGTCGAACTGGGAGCCGGCGACGGCGGGGGGCGGGGAGTGGTCGAGGTCCCAGTCGTGGAGGTTGATGGCGGAGCGGAAGTGGCGGAGGAGGGCGGCGGCGCCGCGGAGGCCGTTGAAGTTGGTGGAGGTGTGGTCGACGGCGGTGACTTGGGCGCCGAGGCGTTCGAGGAAGAGGGCGAGATCGGCGTCGGCGCAACCGATATCGAGGAGACGGCCGGAGTGGAGGAAGTTTTCGATGTTGGGGTGGCGGTCGGCGAGGAGACGGTGGAGGTGAGCGACGTTGGCGAGGGAGTCGTAGGGATACCAGGACCAGGCGTCTTCGGCGGCGGCGGACTTGGCTTGACGGAGTTGAGGAGCGAAGGCGGCGGCTTTTTGGACGACGTCGTCGCGGAAGGGAGGCATTTGGTTATGGTCGCATACGAGAAATAGTCTGCTGGACTCTGTAGGGATAGCGATTTCCCGACGATAGGTCGCTGAGGGATTACACTCGATTGAATCGACTCGTCTCAATTGCGCTGTTGACGGCTGGGCTGGTGCTTGGATTAGATCCGAGTCTCAAGCCATCGCAGTACGTGAAACGGGCTTGGACGATCGACTCGGGACTGGTTTCGAGTGCGACGCTGCGGGTTCGGCAGGGGCTGGACGGCTACATCTGGGTTGGGACGCGGGAAGGCATTAGCCGGTTCGATGGGGTTCGATTTAAGAACTACCTGCCGGGGGTGACGGCTGGATTTTCGGGTCGACCGGTGCGGTGGTTGCTGCCGGCGCGAGATGGGAGTTTGTGGGCCGCGACGGATAGCGGGGTTTCTGTTCTGCGGGCCGGCGTATGGCAAACGTATACGGCGACGGATGGATTGCCGGGCAATCAGGCGAATGCGTTGGCGGAGGGAAAGGACAGGATTTGGGTGGGTTCCCGAAGCGGGGTGGTGTCGTGGCGGAATGGGCGTTTTGAAGGGACCGAGTGGACGGCGCAGTTGCCGAGTCAGCATGTCAATCAATTGTTGGAGGCGCGAGACGGCGCGTTGTGGGTAGCGACGAAGAAGGGCTTGGCGCACGTGGTGGGCGGTAAGGTACGGACGTTCGGAGTGGCGGAAGGGCTGCCGAACGAGGCGATTTCGGCGGTTTATGAGGACAAGAAGGGCGCGATTTGGGCGGGGACGGCGGGTGGCGGGCTGGCACGGTACAGCGGCGGCGTTTGGGAGAAGTTGCCGCTGGGGCAGTGGTTGCGGGTGAATGAGACTTCGGCCCCGCATTCTTTCGCTGAGGATGGCGATGGGAATTTGTGGATTGGGGTGAACTTCGGTGGGTTGGTTCGTTATCGGGACGGGCAGGTGGCCGTAATGGGGGTGGCGGAAGGGCTACCGAATACAGAAGTGTATGACGTGTCGACGGATCATGAAGGAAACCTGTGGGTTGCGGTGGCGAATGGCGGAGGGTTGCTTCAGCTATCGGATGGAAAGTTTACGAACTTCGGGGCGGCCGAGGGGTTGCCGGACGATTCTATTTCCCAGGTGACGCAGGATGGAAATGGCGTCTATTGGATGTCGACGCGGTCGAACGGGTTGGTGCGGTTGGAGAATGGACGGGCGCAGCGAGTGGGGGAGCGGGAGGGGCTGCCGAGTAACCGGGTGAACGCGGTATTGGCGGGGCGCGACGGATCGATTTGGATTGGGGGAATGGGTTCCGAAGTGGTGCGTTGGAAGGATGGGGTATTCCGAAAGCTGACGCTTCCAGGGTCCGGGGCGAATTTTGTGTATTCGCTCTATGAGGATCGGGCGGGTGTGGTCTGGGTTGGGTTTGGAGGGGGAGGACTGGCGCGGGTGGACGGGGACCGGCTTGTCGCGATGGACCTGCTGGGGATGGCGGGGGTTTCCGTGCGGAGAATGGTGGAACTTCGGGATGGTGCGTTACTGATCGCGACGGCGGGGAACGGGCTGCTGCGATATCAGCGGGGAGTTGTGAGCGTGGTACCCGGTTTTGAGAACGAACTGATCGACTGGATCGAGCAGGATAAGGGTGGAGAGTTGTGGGTTTCGAGCAGTGGGCGCGGTTTGGCATGCCTGCGCGACGGGAAAATTTATCGCTGGACGCGGGATTCCGGTCTGCCGGACAACACGGTGCATAGTTTTGCGCTGGTGGGCGATGGGGATCTTTGGACGCAGTCCTACAGCGGCGTGCTGCATGTGAGAAAGGCGGATCTGTGGGATCAGGCGGAAGGTCGGTTGGACCAAGTTCCAACGGAGGTATTCACTCAGTCTGATGGGCTGCGGTCAAGGGAGACGATTTCCGGATCGTTGTTTCGGGATCGGGGCGGGCGGTTGTGGTTTCCGACCATGAAGGGCGTTTCGCTTTTGACGCCTGGGGCGATTCGGCGGAACAAAAGTGCGCCGAGAGTATTGATCGAGGAGATTTCGGGCGACGATACGGCGGTCGCTGGGGTTGGGCCGATTGAGTTGGGGGCGGGGCCGGGATCGTTGCGCGTCCAGTTTACGGCGCTCAGCTATTCGGCACCGGAGAAAAATCGATTTCGATATCTGCTCGAAGGGTTCGACCGAACCTGGGTCGAAGCTCCGAATCGGCGAGAGGCGATCTACACAAATCTTCCGCCTGGGCAATTTCGCTTCCGGGTGCAAGCGACGAACAACGATGGTGTCTGGAGTGAAAGCCAAATGGCGCTGCCTGTCCGGGTGATGCCGCTTTTCTATCAAACCTATTGGTTTGTTGGCCTCTGCTTAGGCTTTACTCTCCTTGGCGGGTTGGCGCTGCATTGGCAGCGGACAATGGACCTTGAGCATCAGAAAGAAGATTTGGCTCGCGAAGTGGCGCAGCGGACCGCGGAGCTACGAGAAGCGAAAGAAACGGCCGAGAGCGCGGTTCGAGCCAAGGGCGAGTTTCTGGCCAACATGAGCCATGAAATTCGAACGCCGATGAACGCTGTCGTTGGCATGTCGCACCTGCTGCGAGATATGCCATTGACGCCGGAAGCGCATGAGTATGTGTCGATCATTGGTTCGGCCGGGGACGCGCTGTTGACGGTGTTGAACGACATCCTCGATTTCTCTAAGATCGAATCGGGTAAGTTGCAGATGACGGAGGAACCGTTCGATCTGCTGGCGTGTGTTGAAGAATCCCTCGAACTTTTGGGTCCCCTGGCGGCGAACAAGAATTTAGCCCTGCTGTGTCAGTTTGATCCCGCGACGCCGCGCATGGTGGTTGGAGATGCAGCGCGGCTGCGGCAGGTGCTCGTGAATCTGGTGGGCAACGCGGTCAAGTTTACGAGTGTGGGGCACGTTGCGGTACGGGTAGAGGCGGCCGACCGAGCGGGGCGAAAGGTGATCCACGTCGCGGTCCGCGACACCGGTATTGGCATTCCGAAAGACCGCTTGCATCGATTGTTCCAGTCCTTCAGCCAAGTGGACGCCTCGACGACGAGGCAGTTTGGCGGGACGGGATTGGGCTTGGCAATCTCCCAACGATTGACTCGCTTGATGGGTGGGGACATTCAGGTGGAGAGCCACCCGGGCACAGGGTCGCTTTTCTACTTCGACCTGCCGGACAAGCGAGTGCCGGAGACGGCCGTGGGGTTGGTCGGCAAGCCGCACTGGGTGGGGAAACGAGTCTGGCTCAAAGTGGGCCCCGCTGCTTTGGACGAGGTATTGGCGGGATATCTGACGGCATGGGGCATGATCGTCACGCGGGACGCGGCGGAAGCGGACTTTGTCATCGCGGACGCGAACACCGCGATTCCCATGGCCTTGGTGATCAAGCCGGCGCTGCGCTTTGGCGAGGGGCGGACCTTGAGCAAACCGATGCGACCGACCCAACTCCAGACGGCGATCAGTCGACTGCTGGAAGCTGTCCCCGTTCCGGAAAAGAAATTGAGTGCGCAAGGTACGCCGATGGGCGCCGAATCTCCTTTACGGATCCTTGTCGCCGAGGACAATGCCGTCAACCAGCGGGTGATCCAAGGACTCCTGCGGCGCCTCGGCTACGAACCGGTCATCGTTGAGAACGGACTGCTGGCGCTGGAAGCTGTCCGACAAATGCCGTACGATTTGATGCTGCTGGATCTCCATATGCCGGAGATGGATGGGTTGGACGCGGCGCGGCAGATTGTCGCAACCGTGCCGATGGCCTCCCGTCCGCGGATGGTTGCGTTGACGGCGAATGCGTTTCCGGAAGATCGGCAGGCGTGCATGGACGCCGGGATGCAGGATTTCCTGAGTAAACCGATTCAATTGTCGGAGTTGCGCCGGGCATTGCTCGAAACGGCCCGGGGAGCGTCGGCGTAACGATCCGGGCGGCCCACGTATCATAGGGTCATGTCTATCCGGAAAGGCCTTTTGGTCGGCTTGGTTGTCTTAATCGGTGTCGTAGCGGCACTCCCGTTCCTGGTGGATGCGAATCGATTTCGTGGGGTGGTGCAGTTGCAGCTAGAGAAGCGGTTGGGGCGGACGGTGGCTCTCGGAGAGATGCGGTTGAAGGTGATTCCGTTGTCGCTGCGGATTGCGGATGTAGAGGTGGGGCAGCCGTCCGGCTTTGCTTCGAAGTTCCCCTTCCTGGCGGCGAAAGCGGTGTTTGTCGGTGTTGCCCTGTGGCCACTGTTGCGGGGTGAGGTCGTGGTGCAGTCGGTTGAGCTGCAGGCGCCGAAAGTTGAGCTGATCAAAAGTGCCGCGGGGAAGTGGAACTACGAGACGAGCGACGGGGCGAAGGGCGGCGACAGCGCGGTGCCGGACCTGGCCGTGGCGGATGGCTCGGTGGCGGTGACCGATTTACGGGCGAAAACGCCCCGAGACGTTTACGAACACATCGACGCCGGGTGGCGGGGCAACCGGCAATTGGACGCGAAACTGCAGCTTGATTCGATGAAGGCGCAGGCGGCGGTGGAGGCGACCTACGAAAACGGGGCGGCCAAGGGGATGATGACGTTGCAAAGTCAGGGCGCAAAATCTCCCTTGGTGCTCGCTTTTGATTTACGGCGGGACGGCGAGAGTTGGGAGGTCAAGGAATTGACCGCGAAGCTGGGGGCGATGGCGTTAGCGGTTACGGGGAGGGTGACCGGTACGGCGCTGCAATTGGCGGTGAAGACGGCGCAGGCGCCGGTCGGAGATTTGGTGCAGATCGCGGCGATTTTTGGCGGAAAACTGCCGGCGGATTTGAAGGTGCAGGGGTTCCTGACGGCGGACGTAGCGGTAAAGGGGTCGATCGACAAGCCGCTTTTGAATGGGAAGCTGGAAGCGTCGCAGGCGGAGTTTTCGAGTAAAGAGTTGGCGGCTCCGGTGCGCGCATCGGCGCTGCGCATTACGATGACGCCGGAGACCTTGACGACCGAACCGTTCACGCTGGAAACGGGGGGAACGAAGCTGCTGGCGAGGGCCACGGTGCGCGGCTACAGCGACGACGATCCAAAAGTGGAAGCTACGTTGAAGACGGACGGAGCGAGCGTCGAGGAGTTGCTCCGGATGGCGAGCGCCTACGGGCTGCGGCCGGAGGGGCTGACGGGTAAGGGTACGGTGACGCTCGACATGCGCGTCACCGACACGACCTACAGCGGGTCCGGGGCGTTGCGGGGCGTCACGCTCGTTACCCCGCTGCTGCCGAAGCCGCTTGAGATTGCGCAGGCCAACGTGAAGTTCGCCGAAGGGTCGGTGATCTTCGAGGAGGCACAGTGGGCCCTTGGGGGTATGCACGCGAAGGGGATGATCTCGGTCAAGAATTTCGCGAAGCCGGTCGTCAACTTCAACGCGGCCGTCGACCAACTGAATGTAGCCGAGTGGCAGGAGTGGAAGGCGCCGGCGGGGAAGAGCGCGGGTCCGCCGACGATCACGGCGAACGGGACGATCACGGTGGGGAAGGTGACGTTCGACGGGGTGCCGCTGGAGGACGTGAAGGCGACCATCGCGATGTCGGGCGGGGTCCTGCGGATGGAGCCATTCACGGCGCGGGTATTCGGCGGGGAGCAGGCGGGATCGGTGACGGTGGATCTGCGGGCGGTACCGAGCAAGTTCCAGGTGCAATCGACGATGCGGAATGTGGAGGCGAGCCAGTTGCTGGCCGCAACCTCGTCGGTTAAAGGGGTGATCTCGGGGCCGCTCTCCGGGAAGCTGGACCTGGAGTTTGCACCGAAGCCGAATGAGGAGTTGGCGCGGAGTCTAAACGGGACGATGCAATTGGAGCTGGCCAACGGTCGACTAAACGGAGTGCATATGTTTAACGAGATGGTCGGGATCGGCAAGCTGCTTGGCCTGATGAAGGTAAAGGAGACCGTGACCGACATCGTGAAGTTCGGTGGGACGATGCAGCTCGCAAGCGGCGTGGCGACGACGAAGGACCTCGCGATGGATTTCGGATCGGGGACGTTGACCGGGGAGGGGACGTTTGGGCTCGTCGATCAGGTGATCAAGCTGCGGCTGACGACGGTGTTGGGAAAGGAAGCGGCCGCGAAAGCGGGTTCGGGCCAGTTGGGTGGGATCATGGGGGCCGTGTTCGCTTCGCCCCGTGGGGAGTTGGTGATCCCGGCGATCGTCACGGGCACGTTTTCCCAACCGCGGTTTGCCCCTGATGCCGAACGGGCGGCGCGGCTCAAGGTGGAGGGCATGGGCGGCTTGGGCGAGGCGGCCGGGAGCATCCTGGATCGGTTCCGTAAGAAAAAATAGTGGGAAGGAATCGGTTTGCTGCCTCGTATACCCAAATGAGTCAGCAAATATGGGAACCTTCGGGCTAGCATTACCTTCAGAGCAACTGCCCTTGCCACCGTCGATACCTTTTCAAGAGTTTTACCAGCGCCAATCCGCTACGGTCTACCGGGCCGCGCTCCGGGTAACCGGCAACGCGTCAGACGCCGAAGACGTGCTGCAGACCGTGTTCATGCGCATTCTCAATTTGACTCCGCCGCCGGTGCTGGAGACGATTTCCGAGAGCTATCTGCGACGTGCGGCCACGAATGCGGGCATCGATATTTTACGGCAACGGACTTCGCGGGGAGAGTCGCCGCTCGAAGGAGGTCCGGATCATGCCGGACCGGCGAGCACGGCGCTGCTGAAGGAGCAGATGCGGCGGGCGTTGGGGAAGCTGGACCCGGAAGACGCCCAACTGTTTGTGTTGCGGAATCTGGAAGGCCTCTCCTACGACGAGTTGGCCGACCAGTTTGCCGTGGAACGGGGTACGGTGGCGAGCCGCTTACACCGGATACGGCAGTCCTTGCTGAAGTTGATTACGCGCTAGGAGGGGGATCAAACACCATGAACGAACAAAATTTAGATCAGATCCTTGATGAGATTCGGCAGCAGGACGTCTCGGCGGCGGAGCTCAAAACGGCGCAGGACCGGGTGTGGGCGAAGCTGGCCACGCCGCCCGCCTGTGCGGAGTTTCGGGCCGATTACGGCAAGACCGACCTGACCGAGGCGCGACGATTTCTCCTTGACGATCACTTGACCCGCTGCGTGGAATGCCGGCGGGTTTTGACGTCTCCGTCTTCAGCAAAGGCGAACGTGATTGCGATGCCTGTGAAGCCGGCGCGGCGCTTTACCGTGCCGAAGTGGGCGATAGCGGCGGGCGTGGCGGCGGTGGCCTTGGTGGCGGGGCGGGATCGCCTCGATTCGCTGCTGGCTCCGAGTGGACCGCGCGCGACCGTCGAGGCGATCTCCGGGGCCGCGTATGGCATGGGCGGGGAGGCCTTGGCGGCCGGTGTCGCGCTCGGCGAAGGGCAAGTGATTCGGACGGGACGCGGGACGCGCTCCACGCTGAAGTTGGCAGACGGGTCGACGGTGGAAGTGAACGAAAGTTCGGAGCTATCGGTGAAGGCGGCGTGGTCGGGGCAGTCGATTTACCTGGAACGCGGAGATGTCATTGTCCACGCGGCCAAGCAGCGACGGGGCGGGTTGCGGGTCGTCACCCGGGATTCTGTGGCAACGGTGCGCGGCACGATCTTCACGGTTTCGACCGGGACGGCCGGTTCGCTCGTGGGCGTCATGGAAGGCTCGGTGGCGGTGAACCAACCGAACCACGCGGATCAATTGCTGAAGCCGGGCGAGCGGTCGGCAACCAGCGTGACGCTTGAACGGGTGAGTCTGAAAGAGGCTGTTTCGTGGAGCCCGAACGCGGATCAGTACTACGGTCTGCTGGCGGAGTTAGCGGCGATCGAGAAGAAATTGGTGGCTCCGGCGGCGAGGACGCAGGCGCGCCTTGTGGCGGCGTTGCCCTTGGACCCGATCGTATACGGGGCGCTGCCGAATCTGGGGCCCACGTTGACGCAGGCGGTTTCGCTGATTGAGCAACGGTCGAACCAGAGCGCCGTGCTGAAGGATTGGTGGCAGTCGTCTCAGGCCACCGAAATGAAGCAGATGGTGGAACGAGTTCGAACGCTGTCGCCGCTGCTCGGTGATGAGTTGGTGTTCGTCCTGACGAAGTCCAGGATTCCGCTGGTGTTAGCCGAGGTGAAACCGGGGCAGCAGGAGGCGGTGAAGGCCGCGCTGGACCCGATGGAGACAATGCCGTATGCGTTTGCCAGCGGCTTGCTCGTGCTCTCGGATAGCCCGGCCGATCTGGCGACGGTGCTGCCCCAGTTGGGCAAGGGCTCGTTGACGCCGTTCGCAGCCGAAGTAGCCCGGCACTATCTGCAAGGGGTCACCTCCTTGTTTGGCGTGGATTTGGCGGCCTTCCCGCAGCAAGCGGTGGCCGGCGAGGCGAGGTATTTGTTCTTTGACCAGAGGGCGGATGACAACGAGATTTCGTTGGCCTTCGCCGGGCCCCGGACGGGCATCGCGTCGTGGCTGGCGACGCCAGCGGCGGCGAGTTCGGCCGAATACGTCTCGTCAGACGCAGTCTTCGCCTTCTCGGCGGCGACGCGGAATCCTCGGCAAATCTTCGACGAGCTGACGGCGCAAATCGGCCGTTGGAACCCGAGCTGGATCGAAGGCCTACGCAAGGCCGAGGCCGAGACGGGGGTGCAGTTTTCGACAGACTTGGCCGCCGCGCTCGGCACCGACTTCACCTTCGCGGTGGAAACCCCGACCCTGCCGATTCCGGGCTGGATTCTGGCCATTGAAGCGTACCGGCCCGAGACGTACACGGCTACGATGCGCCGGTTGGTGGATACCTATAACCGCCGACCGGGAGCCACCCCGCTGACGATGCAACAGGAAAAGGTGAACGGCGTCGATTGGTACTCCCTCCAGATCGCTGGACAGTCGATCCAACTCCACTGGACCTTCGACCGGGGCTACCTCGTCCAAGGCGGCGATCGTGCGGTCGTGCAGAGGGCGGTGGCGACCCGCTCGGGCGGGTTCCCGCTGGTGCGCTCCGCCAAGTATCGGGCGCAGCAGCCCAGTGCATCCGGCCTCCATCAGTCTGGCTTCCTCTGGATTAACGTGGGCGACGCGTTCGGCAATCTGGCCGGACTCGTCGAAAACCCCTCGTATCGAAAGCTACTCGAGAACCGGGAGCCATCTTTGCTAACGTTCACGGGAGAAACGGAACGAATTCGGTCGGCCTCTCGTACCCGCATATCGAGTCTGCTGCTCGACATGTTCTTGACACAAGGCCCAACGAAACTATGAATCCTGTAATCGCGGTCGAAAATTTGCGCGTCCGCCTGGGCAAACGGGAGATCCTGAAAGGGATCTCTTGCCGTTTGGGCGAATCGGGCGTCGGGAAGGCGATCGGCCTGCTTGGCCCGAACGGGGCGGGGAAGTCGACGTTGATCCAAACGCTACTCGGCTTTCATCAGCCATCGGCCGGATCGGCGCAGATCCTGGGCCTCGATTGTCATCGCCAGTCGATGCAGGTGAAGACGCGGATCGGCTACATGCCGGAGAACGATTCGTTGATCGCGGACATGACGGCGGTGGCGTTCCTGCGGCTGATGGGCGAGATATCAGGCTTGCCGGCGGCGGCAGCGCTGGAAAAAGCGCACGAGACGCTGTTCCACGTGGGGCTGGGCGAGGCGCGGTATCGGGCCGTGGGGACCTATTCGCTGGGCATGAAGCAGATGGCCAAGTTGGCGCAGGCGATCATCCATGGGCCGGAACTTGTGATTCTGGATGAGCCGACCAATGGGTTGGATCCGGCGGCGCGGCAACGAATGCTCGTGCTGATCAAAGAGATGAAAGAGCAGCACGGGATGAACGTGTTGCTGTGTTCGCATCTGCTGCGAGACGTCGAAGAGGTCTGCGACGAGGTCGTGATTTTGAAGGATGGCATGATTGTGCACCAGTCCGACCTGGCCGCCGAGCGGCAGGCGAACAAGCGGTTCGTGCAGTTGCAGGTGACCGGTGATGATCGGAACCTGGGTGCCGCGCTGCGGGAGATCGGGGCCGAAGGAGTTTCCGAAACCGCCGGCACGTGGCGGATTGTTTTGCCGATCGAAGTGGAAGTGAACGCGCTGTGGCGGTTGACGGCGCGGGAGAATTTGCAGATTTCGAAGCTCGCCTATCGGCGCGACACGCTCGAAGAGATCTTCCTGAAGGCGGTCGGCCACATGCAGCCGAAGGCGGAAGCGGAGGTGGCGCATGGCCGTATTTAGACGTGGCTACGAGCGTTACGACGGGCCTCTGACGGGCCCGGTGACGCGATTTATGGCGATTCCCCGATTTGCCTGGGGCAAGATTTTGAGCCAACGCTTTGTGGTCGTGCTGTTGGTGCTCTCGCTGTTCTGGCCGCTGCTCTGCGCCGGGTTCGTCTATGTCTCGAATCACGCGGATCTGCTGCCCAACTTGGGCGGCATGCAGGGGCCGATGGCGAAATTGCTTGAGATCAACGGGAAGTTTTTTGCCGTGTTTATGAACGTGCAATCGACGTTTGCGATCCTGCTGGCCGCAATTGCGGGGCCGGGATTGGTGGCGCCGGATTTGGCGAACAACGCGCTGCCGCTGTATTTTGCACGGCCGATGTCGCGGTGGACGTATATCGGCGCGCGGATGATGGTGCTCTTCGGGATTCTGTCGTTAGTGACCCTGGTGCCGGGTTTGTTCGTCTTCGGGATGCAGGCCAGCTTGGCGAGTACGGCTTGGCTGCAAGCGAACTGGTGGCTGGGTCAAGGGTTGGTCCTCGGGTTCGTTCTGTACATCGCGATGGTCTCGCTCGTGGCGCTGGCGTGCTCGGCTTATGTGAAGTGGCGGGTGGTGGCGGGGGCGCTGGTGCTGGCGTTCTTCTTCGTGCTGGCCGGGGCTGCGCAGATGATCAACCAGATCCTCAGAGTGGAGTGGGGCTCATTGCTGAATCCCGGCTTCGCGATCTATACGGTTTGGTGTGCGCTCTTGGGCGTCGAGGCGGTCGAAGACGCACCCGGGGCCTGGGAATGCTTTGCGGTCCTGATGCTGATGCTCGGCGGCTTGCTGGCGGTGCTGCTGCGGAAGTTGCGGCCGGTGGAGGTGGTGTCGTGAGCGATGACTTGATTCTCTTCCACAACGTGTCCAAATTCTACGGTGACGTGCTCGGCGTCAACAAGGTCGACCTGCGTATTCCATCGGGGATTACCAGCTTGGTGGGGCCGAACGGATCCGGCAAGACGACGCTGATGAACCTGATGAGCGGCCTCGTCCATCCGGGCAGCGGGTCGATTACGGTGCGCGGCGTTTCGCCGTTTGTCCCCGAAAAGCTGATGCGGGTTTTGGGCTATGCGACGCAGTACGACGCGGCCCCGCGCGGTGTGACAGGATTCGGATTCGTGGTCGCGGGGCTGCTGCTCTATGGCTATCCACGACCGGAAGCCGAGCGCCGTGCGGCTGTGGCGATCGAAACGGTTTCGTTGAGTCACGCCGCCGAACGGAAGATCGCCGCCTATTCGAAGGGGATGCGGCAGCGGATTCGCTTGGCCCAGGCGATCGCCCATGAGCCGGCTGTGCTGGTGCTCGACGAGCCGTTGAACGGCTTGGATCCTCTCGTCCGAGCCGAAACGATCGCGCTATTTCGCAACTACGCGGCGCAGGGACGGCACGTGATTCTGTCGAGCCACGTGTTGCAGGAAGTCGACGTGTTTTCCGATCAGGTGATTCTGATTGCGAACGGGATGATCGTCGCTGAAGGCGAGATCCGAAACGTTCGCGACGAAATCCATGAGCACCCAAGCCAGTTTCTGTTGCACTGTCAGAACCCGGCGCGGGTGGCCTCGATGCTGTTTGAACAGGCGGATGTGACCGAAGTGAAGATCGCTCCCGAAGGCCGCGGCGTATTGGTCATGACCCGGCACCGCGACGCCTTCGCGGCTGCGGTGCAGCGCATTGCGTTGAGCGGGCAGGAGATTGACGGAGTGATGCCGATGGACGAAAACGTGGACGCGCTGTACGAGTACTTGATTGGGGGCGGCAAGTGAACCAAATTTGGATTATTGCGATGCTGGAGATGCGCCGGGCATTTTTCTCGAAGCGCGCGCTTTGGGTGTATTTGCTGGCGCTGTTTCCGGCCGTGATCTTCGTCGGACACGGCATCAGCGTGAAGATGCAACGGAGCGAGTTTGCCGGGAAGTCGGTCGTGTCGGCGGCGGTGCTGGATCGGGTGACGGTCGGGACGCTGGACACGGAGGTGTTGGCCGCCGCTGGACAGCCGTTGCTCGACCGAAGTTGGGAGCGGAGGGACGTCAAGCGGCGGACTCTGATGTACTTCGATGGCTCACGGCGAGTGTGGTTCGAGTTCGAAAACGGAGCGCTGCGGGATACGAGGCGACGGGAGTTGTCTTCGATGGAGGAAGACCGAAAAATCTATGCCGGGATGTTTCAGTATTTCTATCTGCGCTTAGCCGTGTTCTTTGGCTGCCTAGGAATTTTCATCAATCTGTTCCGCGGAGAGATGATCGACAAGTCCCTCCACTTTTGGTTTCTGGCACCGGTGCGCCGCGAGGTGTTGTTGTTGGGGAAATATTGCGCGGGGCTGATCGCGTCGGCGGTGATCTTTGGCGGCGGGGCGGTGTTGAGTTTCGGGGCGTTGTTGGCTTATCAAACGAACGCGGATTTGCAGGCCTATTGGCAGACGGACGCGCTCTATCATGGCACTTGGTACGTGATCTCGGCGATGCTGGGGTGCGTGGGGTACGGAAGCGTGTTTTTAGCGGCGGGGCTGCTCCTGCGGAACCCGATCATCCCGGCTTTGGTGATGTTGCTATGGGAGTCGATCAATGGGTTTTTGCCCGACCTTTTACAGAAATTGAGTGTGTTGCACTACTTGCAATCCATCTGTCCGGTTCCTCCGCCGATGGATCCGAACGTGCCGCCGCTTCTGCGGTTGGTGTTGGCTCCGGCCGAGCCGACGTCGGCTTGGGTGGCGATTTTGGGGGTGCTGGGGGTGACGGCTCTGGTGCTTTACGTGGCGTCGCGAGCGGTGCGTCGGCTGGAGATTAACTATGGGACGGAGTAGGGCTTGGGCAATACTGGAACGATGGGCCGGATATACTAAGAGGTGACTTGCTTGCGGCGTATTGATTTGGTTGCCATTATAGGCCCCGTGGTCGCCCCGATTCCCCGTTTTCTATCTTAACTATGTTTCTTTTCTTGGTATCCGCCTGCCTTGCCATCACCATGGCGTACTGGGTGGCCAAACTGTTCCGGTCAGGCCCGGAGCAGTTTTGGACCGGTCTAATCGCGGTAGTTTTACCGTGGGGATTTGTCGCCAATCTGCTGTCGGTTAGCCACGCTTTGACTCCAATCGGTTGGTTGGTGATTCAAATCGTCCTGCTGTCCCTTATTGTCTGGATCAGAAGAAGATTGAACCTGCCGACATACCCGTTGGCAACCCCAGCGATTCCGAGAATCGGGCTCAATCTCTTACCAACCGCAATCTTGCTGCTTGCGATCGTGTTTGTATTCGCACTCGGCGTCATCCAGGATGTCGCCCAACCCCTCCGCTTGGGGGATGAGATGGGTTATCACGGTCCGAGGGTGATCTATTGGATCGGCAACGGCAGCATTTTCCCTTTTGATACCCATAATGACCGGCAAAACGTGTTCGGCTATCAAGGGGAGTTGGCGTTTCTTTGGTCGGTGCTTTTTACGCGGAGCGAGCTAATCGGCAGTTTGGTTTTTGGTCTGGCGGGGCCACTTTCCGCCATCGGCGTTTTCCTGGTCGCGCGAAAGACGAGGGCGTCCGTTCTGCTTGCTCTCTTGCTGACCACTCTTTATATATGCACTCCTTTGGTCTTCGCTCATCTCGGCGGCCTCAAGCCGGAGATTTGGTTTACTCTTTACTTGCTCGGTGCGATTTGGTGGACCTTGCAGGCCATCGAGTCCGACGTTGCCTCTGATCGGCGATCGGCCTTCTTTCTCGCGGGATTATTCTCTATATTAGCGGTGGCTACAAAGTTCAATGCGCTGGCGTTTGCTCCCTTTTTGCTCGTTGCACCGTGGGTGGTCCGCGGACGCCGAGAGCCCTTGAATGATTCGCTTGCTGTTGCCAGCGGCTTAATTGGTGGGGGCTTAGTCTGTGGCCTGATCCTTTTGTTCACCTTTAACCTGGTCCGGGAGGGAGGGATAATGGGCTCGAAAGAAATGCAGGCCCTTCACGCCTCGGAACCGTCCGTCAGGCAGGTTCGTACACACTTGGCGCGATTGCCCTTGCTTCTTCTTGATCTTCCCTCGATTCCTAGTGCTAGCTTGCGGTCCACCCTCGAACTAACCGGGCGCGACTACCTTCGCTTTGTCGACGCCGATCAGAACCTTCCCATGGAGAAGAAGGACGCTTGGCCCGGGGCTTTTGTGGTTGCCGTGCGTCCGACGGCAGGCCGCTTTTCGCTCGCCGGCGTTTTGGCCCTCCTGACCTTACTTGCAGGCTTCGCCTCCATATTGATCGAATCGGTTCGAACCTTCCCTTCCATCCGGATATCCCGATACAACGTTGCGTTCATCTGTGTCGCAACGATGATGGGGGCTGTTGTTATCATGGTCCGCTGGATGACGCACTCGGGTCTACCGGATCGCTTCCTCATCCCCTGCGTGGCTTGCCTCGTTGCGATCTCTCCGGCTTACTTCCCTCTTTCCGGGCGAGTGCTCGTTGTGGCCGTTGCGGTCGTAGTATCGTTATATTCCGGTCTTCCGGAGATGATCGCGACGACCTCCCGGATGCAACTGCAGCCCATTACGCTCGACCAAGTCGAAGGTCCGTTCGCTGGAGCTATGGCGGAACTTCCTCAATCGGCTCGTGTCCTCTTGTTTTCTAGCCAACACGCCCCGGAGTATGGACTATTTGGGCCTCGCGATGGATTTCCCCGTCGGGTGATCCCATGGGGGAAACAACCGTTCAACGCGATTCAATTCCAAACCTTTCTAGCCGAAAACCAAATCACCCACATACTGTTCGAAAACCCGGAGGCAAGCTATTTCGGCTGGGGTCCCTCGCTCGACTTAAGACCCTTTCTCTTTTGGCTCAAATCGCAACCCACTTTTAAGTCGATCGAATTGGCAGGGCAAAATGTGAAACTGTTTGCTACCGTCGAAGCCGCGAATTTAACTAAAGAAACTGGTCGGCCGCCCCGGCTTGTCTCCGGAGTTCCGGGGTCCTTACCCCTCGCAACGGTCGATCCGAACCTCCGGCCTAATGTGGGTTTGGACGGCGGTCGTTTCAGTTCGCCATGGCCCATTGAAAACTTAGGTAAGGAGGAAGCTGCGTTCCTCTGGCTCGGATCCGGGCAAACTGAAGGGTTCCAATTCAGAGTGTGGTCGCAATCTGGACGCAGCGTATCCATCTCGATGAAGGTGAGCGCCGGTCCAAGCCGATCCGAAGGCAACCGTACGGTAGCAGTGACTCGCAAAGAAGACGAACGCTCGCAGACGCAGACCTTCGTCGCGAGTGGCCGGTTGACCTTCCCGGTTCCTTTGAACGTCGGATGGAATTCATTTGTTGTCTCAGCGGTAGAACAACCAAACGTCGGAGCGATGACGAATGGTGACTCTCGCCATCTGATCGTTGGCCTTCACGAGATCCTGATTACCGCAAAATGACTACCGCAGAACAGTTACTAAACATTGAAAACGGTCGGATCGCCGGCCAGGAAAAGGGTAGATCTCTATGAGCGGATCTATACGCCGTTGGGCCTCAGTCGAAACATGCGCGCTAGCTTTCATTTTGATCCTCGCCGCGCTGCTTCGTTGTGTTCATCTCGATGTGCTGCCTCCATTCATCGACGAGAGTGGCCATATCAGATCTGTCAACGATATCACTCCGGACTTCTATCAGATCGGGAAGGTGTTGGGGCAGTATATCTTTAGGCCCGTCGTCAATGCGTCGTCTGATCCCCTGAGTGCCGTCCGATTATTGGTTGGGGTCATCGGTGTATTCACCGTCTTCGGGATCTATTTGGTGACGAAACGACTCGCTAGGGTGTCGGCTTTACGCCCCCGCGCGGCGGGAGCTTCTGGCTTAATCGCTGCATCGATCTGGGCGTTTCAGCCGTTAATCTTGTTTCACGATCGCCTTGCGCTGCATGACCCGCTAGTGGTCGCTTTCCACGTTTGGGCGCTATTGGCAGCGTTGTACGCCTTCGCCCGTCAAGATCTGCGGATCTCGGTGGCTGCGGGGCTCCTGTGCGGTTTCGCCGGGATGGTCAAGTTTCCTATGCTGGCTCTAGTCGGAAGCTGTATCTTACTCGGACTCGCTCAATTGCCGCGCAGTCAATGGATTGCAAGTTGGCGGGTTGGGGCAGTTATGATCGCTTCCGCGGTACCGCCTTTCGCGATCCTGTGGCCGAACCGAGACAAGTTTTTGGGCTCAATCGGATCTTTCGTAGGAGCGCAATCGCCTCACGTAAGCCGAATTAACCTATTTACGGAGAATTTCGCCTCTCTTGTCGGTTGGCTCGCGGGCTACAACACCATTTGGTTTTTGGTACTGCTCGGCATTGTTTTTTGTTACGCGCTGAGTCACCCCACCCCGATCCGAGTCGCCTTGGCAGCCTGTTGTGCGTTGCCGGTTTTAGTCCTTACCGCGAGCATGACGGTCTTCTTTGCCCGCTATCTTCTGCCCTTCGCAATTCCAGCAGCGGTTCTCGTCGGCCTGTCGCTTCCACCCTTGATAAACTCGCTCATAGCTCCTTTTCCTACGCGGGAGACGGCAGATTAGTATGCTAACTTCTCGCTTGCGAAACGCTCTCCGTGCGACGCCCGCCCCCCGGGCGGCTCTCGCTCTCCTTTTGGTGTTGCTCGTTTGCGGGCTCTTGGTCCAGTGGATCGGATCCGACATTACCCTGCTCAGAGATCCTCTGAATGCTTCTGTCTCTGAGGACGACTACCGACAGTACTTGGTGGGCTGGTCCAGCGGTGCCGGAGTGAAAGAGGTAGTGCAGTTTGTTCGACAGCGGGCCGCCGCCAACACGGAACGTCCCATTCTGCTCGTGGTTGGCGGATTTGGACGACACGGGAGCTGGGCAGTGGCTCCCCGCCTGCGCGACGTAGCTGGCGTCCGAGTGCAGCCGTCATTTGTCGATACCGCGACGACGGTCAGAAACTTGGTGGATGCCGCTCGAACGCAGCGCATATGGGTGCTCGAGGAGCCGCCCGTTTATTCGATGCCACCGGCGCTTCTTGCCGATGTGAGTCCGGCACCACGCATTATCTTTAACTTCGATCGCCAAATGCCTAGGCTTGGCAAGACTGATGGCGGCCTGAGGATTGTCGAGTTTTCCGCTTTGAGTCGCGTGAAGGGTGGATCCTCGGTGGGCCCGCCGGTAGATCCGAATGATCCCCCAACGATTGAATCCGTCACAAACCCGAACGGGCTCGAGGGAACATCAGAAAACCGCTTTTTCTGGCTCGGAGGGGGGGCTGCCGCGATCACCGTGCGGTCAGGAAAACCAACTACACTCGAGATCGCGGCCAACTTCCGACCTGGCCCCAGTTTCGCCGGACCGATGGAACGACGGTTGCTCGTCCGCACCAGCGGCGATTTCGAAGAGGCACTAACGGTTCCCCCCGGCCCCGGCCGAATTCGGGTGCCGATTCCCGCGGGTCGAACTGTTGTGCGGATTCTTGCGCTCGACCCAGCCAATCAGCCAACCAACCCCAATAGCGATCCGCGTCCTATGATTGTCGGGTTCTCCGAGTTTAAGACTTCTTTCGGGCCCTCGCCGAAAGACCAAAGCCCGACGCTGGGCGGAGTCAGTTGCGCGTTGGAATTCGCGAGTGGTGCCTACAATGAAGAGAAAATCGGCAAAACGGGTGGGTGGTTCCGATGGACAAACGGAGATCTCCGGCTCCGTCTCTTCTCTTCACGGGCGGCGACTGCCGTCCTCTCGGGTCAATATCTATCCATGGTGAGGCCGGAGACTATTACGGTCTTGTTTGAAGAGCAGAAAGTGGGTTCCATTGAGGTCAGTGCGAGCCAGGAGGCAATACTGCCATTTGCTCCTCTCCAGTTGCGGTTACCCGCCGGCGAAAGCACTCTGACATTTCGGGCAAATAAAGGCGGCATTCGTCCCTCGGGCGATTCCCGTTCCCTCAATTTCGGGCTGGCGAACCTAACGATGCGTGTCGAACAATCCAAAGGTAGTTGCACCCTTCGATAGGGCCATTGATTCTTGCTACCCACTCTTGTCGCTGTTTCCCGAATGACGTTTTCGATCCGGCCATTCCACTGTGTTCGCTGGAGCCACCGACGATGTGTGCAATTATGGTCGTTGGCTTTTCCTCTGACCGAATAAAATCCAGCTAGGCTTTGAGTCGTCGGCTCGGCGATATTCTTGTCACTGTCTTCTTCTACTTCTTATCCCCAACTTTGCAAATGCTATCCCTAAACCTTGTTTCCATTCTGATGCCTCTCTACAACGAGGAGGAGTGCGTTGGGATTTGTCTCCAAAGGGTCCTCGAAGCGAAACTTCCGGAGGGCTGGACGCGCGAGATTATTGTAGTCGATGACGGCTCTACGGACCGCTCGGTCGAGATCGTCGAGGAATTCGCGGCCGCTGATGCCAGCGGCGCAATCCGGCTCATCCGCCACGAACGCAACCAAGGTAAAGGTGCCGCGGTTTGTACAGCGCTGGATAACGCGCGCGGTGAGTTTTCAATTATCCAAGACTCTGATCTGGAGTATGATCCAGCCGATTATGAACGACTGCTGCAACCATTGCTCGCTCAACAGGCCGACGCGGTTTTTGGATCCCGATTTCTCGCTTCCGGCCCTCGGCGTGTTCTATTTTATTGGCATTCCATTGCTAATGGCTGGCTGACGACGCTTTGCAATATCTTCTCGAATATCAACCTTACCGACATGGAGACCTGCTACAAGGCTTTCCGTACAAGCTTGCTGCAGAGCATCCCGCTGCGGAGTAAGCGTTTTGGTATCGAGCCGGAGATGACGATCAAGTTGGCGCAGCGGCGCGCCCGTATTTACGAGACGCCCATTAGCTACCATGGACGCACTTACGAAGAAGGAAAGAAGATTGGGTTGAAAGATGCCGTTCAAGCCTTCTTTATCATCCTTCGCTACGGCCTTACTAGGGACATCTATCGGGATGGCGGGGCCGCCATCCTCGACACCCTGTCCGCCACGCATCGTTTCAATCGTTGGATGGCGGATACCATTCGACCGCATGTGGGTAGTCGCGTTTTGGAAATCGGAGCGGGGATTGGTAATCTGACGCGTCAATTACAGAGTAAGAGAAAACTCTATGTGGCAACCGATTTGGATGCCGAACATTTAGCCCGCCTGCGGGCCAGTTTTCCTGGTCGGAAGAATCTGGAGTTTCGGCAATGTGATTTGCTGAAGGGCGAAGATTTTATCCCGCTTCAACAGATTGCTGATACCGTCATTTGTTTGAACGTCGTCGAACACGTCGAAGACGATAACTTGGCCTTGCGCAATATCTGCTCCGCGCTTGTACCTGGTGGAACTGCGATTATCCTGGTTCCGCAGGGGATGTCTAACTATGGCACGCTCGACAAAATCCTCGGTCACTTTCGCCGATACTCTCAGGCCGAACTACGAGAAAAAATGGAGAAGGCCGGCTTCCATGTGGAAAAGTTAATCGAGTTCAACCGAGTTACGTGGCCCGGTTGGTTTGTCAATGGGCGAGTTTTTCGGAAGACTTCCTTTAGTCGATTTCAGCTGTTCTGGTTTGACCTCTTGGTTCCCGTCTGGCGTATTGTCGACGGTTGGCTCCCCTGGCCCTCTGTGTCAATCATCGCCGTTGGGAAGAGGAAATAGAAATGGCTCTCTCCATTCTCCTCGTTCTGTCTGTTTGGGGGCTGGTGGTTCTCCTTGAACAACGAAGGAATGGCGTCGGGTGGTGCCATGGTGCGGCGGTGGCGACCGTCGCCACTGGAGTTCTGACCACGTTCTTTGTCGAGACACTGAGTTTCGTCGGCCTCCTCGGGTCCATCTCCTTGGTCGTGTGCTGGCTGACGGCCTTTGTCGGAGCCATTGCAATCCTTTTCAAGACCGGAGGGCTCGCCGAGCTGGACTATAACCCGTTTCGAGATCTGCGCGAGTCTTCGGGCGGCGCCTTTATTGTGGTTTGTGGCGTGATTCTCCTCCTCGTCGGTATCACTGCCGTCGTAGCGCCGCCGATGACTGTCGATGCCATGGTCTATCACATGCCAAAGGTCTTCTTCTGGCTCCAGAACGGCAGCGTGCAGCTTTTCCCCACAGGGTCCTTCCAGCAGTTACTCGCTCCGGGCGCGGAGTACCAGATTCTCCAATGGCATCTACTCGTCGGGTCCGATGTTTTCTCAAACCTGCCTCAATGGCTAGGAATGGCCTTAAGCGCCGCCTGCGTCGCCCTGATTTGTAAAGAGTTAGGGGGGGGCGTATCGGCGCAAGTAATTGCCGCTCTGTTTGTCCTTACGATTCCCGAAGGTATTCTACAAGCATCCGGTGCCAAAAATGACTATGTCATGACCGGCTGGATACTTGCGGCGGTGTACTTCACTCTCCGGTTTAGGCGGGAGCCTGATCTTTTCGGTGCGGTCCTCGGGGGAGCCTCCATCGGCTTGGCCGTGCTGACAAAAGGCACTGCCTATCCCTTTCTGCCCGCGCTTGGGGTTGCTGGTCTTTGGGTTGGTTACAAAGCTGTCAAGAGTGGCTTAGCGGCTCGGCCAAGCGTCGTGCGTGACGCAATGGTCCTGATTGCGGCGGTAATCGCACTGAATGCGCCACAATTGGCTCGCAACTATTCTGTTTTCCAAACACTCTGGGGCCGTGCTGAGATTGAGCCCGGCAGCCCTTGTCAACTGACGAACAAACGCTTCGGTCTCGGCGTCGTTTGGTCAAATGCTGTCCGCGGCCTTGCTCTGCACTCGAGCACCGCCTCCCCCGCCTGGAACGCTGCGATTCTTGCCAAAGCGACTGGATTGGTAGAACTGGTAGGTGAGAAAATCAATGACCCCGCGACAACTTGGTGTGGCACCAATTTCGAACTGCCACCCTCCCGTCGAAACGAGATATTTGCAGGGAATACCTTTCATCTGCTTAGTCTTGCCTTGGTCGTTCCTCTCGGCCTTCTATTGCCCTCTGTCTGGCGTCGCTTCCCGCTAGGCTTAGGCTACGCCGCCCTCCTTACCCTCGCCTTTGCTCTCTTTTGCGGGTTGCTTCAATGGCAACCGTGGCATACGAGGTTTCATGTCGCCTACTTTGCCGCAGCCGCACCTTTTGTTGGACTTATTTTGGCGGAAGTTCTGCCCAGCTTTGTCGCCCTAGCCGCCTGCAGCTTTTGGATCCTTTACGCCGGTCCTTACATCTTGCTCAACGAGACCCGTCCTTTGCTCGGGGCTGATAGCATATTCGGTCGGGAGCGAAACGACGTTGCGTTTAATGATCGCAGCTACCACACCTTTCCGTTTCGCAAGGCCGCCGAGGTCGCGCTACAAGGGAACTGTAGCCGTATCGGGCTTGTGAATATTGCCGATGGGTATGACTATCCGATGATGACCACCCTCCGCCAAAGCCGCCCCGACGTCCTCATCAAATACATGAAGCCGATGGCCGAAACCGTCCGTTTTGAACGAGATTCAACGAAGTGGACGCCCTGCGCGGTAATCTGCATCGGGTGTGGGAATAAACCGGAAACTTGGCCGGCAAATCGCGCAGGACTTCCGGAGGCCGTTAGCTTCGAACACGTTTCCGTGTTCTCAGGCCGGCCCCCTGTTCTCAATTCGGGCACCGCTCCCGCACCCACGCCGGCACCAGGGAGCGCACCGGTTCCTCCCCCATCGGCTGTCGTCGCGGCCTGTACCTACGGTTTCGCTGACGGTTGGTATCCAGAAGAGAAGACTTCGGCAGGCTACCTCCTCTGGATGAACGGAAAGGCGAAAATATCATTCTTGGCCCCAACCGACGGATCCTACCTGCTCACGGGCCAGTTAATGAGTGTTGTGCGTCCGAACGCAATGATGTTACTTCTCGACGGTAAGGAGATTCATCGCTACAATATCACCGCCCCCGAAGGCGAAAAGCTCAATCTGGAGATCATGGCTGCCAGAGGGGCCCATACGCTGGAGTGGACATCCAACGCAACGCCGTTTGCCCCCCCGAACGACTTGCGGCGGCTGGCAGGGGGCCTCTTAAATGGGACCATCGCCACCGACGGAAAACCCTGTCGCCGCTAAGTCGGACTAGCGAATTACTCCGTTTGTGCCAAGCCGACCGAGGTTTCTACGCACCAAGCCCTCTCGCCATGAGAGAAGAAAACCCGCAACTCGAGGTGTACTGCCGCTAGCCGGCAATAACAAAGAAAGGTGACTCTTGACTGCAACAGGAGTTACAAAGGTTAGTCCACGATCATAAGCCATGGGCCTTCTGAGTCGCGGTCAGCCTCAGCGGTCACCCCAAAAGCGGCCAATGGCGGTCACTTCAAAACCGGCCAATGAAGAGTTGGGCCAGGACTAGCTCATTTATACTCTTATCCCCACGAATTGGGCAAGAGATTTCTTTCGTTGATGCACCCGGTCGGGTGCCTTGGTTGAGACAGCCCCCGTCGTCGGGCCTGTGGGAATTTCCACAGGCCTACTCGGTCGCCGTCGAT
>JAPKZA010000479.1 GCA_026394015.1 Acidobacteriota bacterium | reverse complement strand
TCAGTTTTTCTAAAAATCCAGGTCGGCTCAACACCGCCTTGTTCACCGCCCCGCCGGGCATCTCACCGCGCGCCACCGCAAGAATGTTGTCGCAGGCTTCCAGGCCATTGTCGCGAGCAATCTCCTCGGTCCACGGCAGCCCGTGTGGGGTCACGATCACGTTCTCCATCCCGAACAACGGATGGTCCTTCCGCGGCGGTTCCTGCTCGTACACGTCAATCCCAGCCCCCGCGATCCAGCCCTCTGCAAGCGCCTTCACCAAAGCCGCTTCGTCCACAATCGGCCCCCGCGCCGTGTTGATAAAGTTCGCCGTCGGCTTCATCAGCCGAAACAGCCGCTCATTGACGAGTCCTTTCGTCGACTCGTTCAACAGCGTGTTCACGCAAACAAAATCGCTCTCCCGGCACACGGTTTCGATGTCCACCATCTCCACCCCTTCCACGCTGGAAACGTACGGATCGTAAGCCAACAACCGGGAGAAACCAAACGGCTGCGCCAGCCGAAACAGCTCTTTGCCAATGTTGCCGCAGCCGATCGAACCCAGCACCTGCCCCCGCAAATTCCGCCCTAAACTCGGCAGGTCGCCCCGCCATTTGCCTTGCCGGGTCAACCGGTCCTGCGTCATCAAATTCTTCGCCAGCGCCAGCACCAAAGTCAGGATCGCCTCGGCCACCGGCGTCCGCACCGCGTTCGGCGTAATCGTCAACACGGCGTCCGCCGCGGTCATCGCCTCCGTGTCGATGCGGTCATAACCGACACCCCAGCGAGCCACGATGGCCAAACGCTCCACCCCCGCCAAACTAGCCGCGTCAATTTTGGTCGACATGGCAAAAACGGCGTCGTAGCGGTTCAAAATCTCCGGCGTCGCCACGTTCCCCGCCATCTCTGGCATCGCCTCCCATTCAATGTGAGGCACGGCAAACTTGGCTTCCACGACCGCTTCAAAACGGCCCTTCGCATCGATGTAAAAGTCGGGCGTTACCCCGACACGGAACAGTGGCATCCTGTGCAGCATACAATAACCCGGTGACCCGTAGGATTTTTAACGCTTCCCTAGCCGCCTCCACCCTCTCCGCCGCCCCGGCTCCGCCCAACGTCGTGATCGTCCTCTGCGACGATCTCGGCTACGGCGACGTCGGTGCTTTTTACCCCGCGGCCAAGATGTCCACCCCCCGCCTGGACCAACTCGCACGCCAGGGCATGCGCTTCACCGACGCCCATTCGCCCTCCTCTCTCTGCACGCCCACCCGCTACGGCCTCCTCACCGGCCGCTACTGCTGGCGCACTCGCCTGAAGCAAGGCGTCCTCCAGGGCTATTCGCCCGCACTAATCGAACCCGGCCGCACCACGCTGCCCGCGCTGCTGCTGGCCCAGGGCTACCGCACCGGCGGCTTCGGCAAATGGCACCTCGGCCTCGGTACGAGCGAGAAAGTTGACTACACCCAACCCTTCTCCCCCGGCCCTCTCGACTACGGCTTCAGCGAGTACTTCGGCATCCCCGCCTCGCTCGACATGCCGCCCTATGTCTTCATCGAAAATAACCGCTGCCTGGAGCAGCCAACTTCCACCATCCCCGACAACGGCGAAGTCAAACGCGGCCCCTACTGGCGCGGCGGCCCCATCGCCCCCAGCTTCAAGATGGAAGACGTACTTCCCAAGCTCACCGAACGAGCCTGCCAGTTCATCCGCGGTGCCGGCAAGTCCGCCAAGCCATTTTTCGCCTATATCCCCCTCCCTGCCCCGCACACCCCCTGGGTGCCCTCTAAGCCCTTCCAAGGCGTTTCCAAGGCCGGTCTGTACGGCGACTTCGTCCAGGAGGTCGATGCCTCCATCGGGCGCATCATCGACGCCTGCGCGGGCACCAACACGTTCTTCATCGTAACCAGCGACAACGGCGCCCCCTGGGAGCCCCGCGACGCCCAAGCCGCCGCCGGCCATCAGGCGGACGCCAACTGGCGCGGCCAAAAATCGGATATCCAGGAAGGCGGCCACCGCGTCCCGTTCATCGCCTCCTGGCCCGGCCACATCGCCCCGGATACGATTTCGAACCAACTCATCTGTCACACGGACTTATTCGCCACGGTAGCCGAACTCACCGGTGCCAAACTAACTCCGAACATGGCCGAAGATAGCATCTCGTTCGCCCCTCACTTACTCGGGCAACCCGGCCATCCAAGAAAGGCTGTCGTTCACCACGCTGGCAACGGCATGTTTGCCATTCGCGATCGGGAGTGGAAACTGGTCGTCGGCCGTGGCTCCGGAGGCTTTACCAGTCCGGCGAAGATCGATCCCCCACCCGGCGAACCGGTCGGCGAGTTGTACCATGTCCTCTCTGACCCCCACGAAGATCAGAACCTCTATGCCGAACAACCGGCAGTCGTGGACCGCCTCCGCAGCCTACTCGAAACGTGGCAGAAGCAAGGCCGAAGCCGCTAGTCCGGCGCTATACTCAAAAGATGGCTGCCTCCGCCGTACCGCGATTTACCCACGAAGAGTTTCTTGACCGGGAACAACATTCCCCGTTCCGTCACGAGTACACCCGTGGACACATTGAAATGATGTCCGGAGGAACCGAGAATCACTCGCTCCTCGCCACTACCGTCACATACCTCCTCAGCGCGCGATTGCTAGACCGCGATTGCAGTGTCCACGGGAGTGACCTGCTCGTCCGCATCAATATTGCCGATAAGTCAACCTATCCCGACGCGATGGTGATCTGCGGCAAGGCGCATTTTCCCGAGCGTCGCAAGCTCGTCGTGGATAACCCCGTTCTGCTCGTCCAGGTACTCTCCCCGTCGACCGAATTTTATGATCGAAGCGAAAAGCTAACCGCCTACAAGCAACTCGCCTCCCTGCGCGAAATCCTCTTCATCTCCCAGGACCAGCCATCGGTCGAATATATGCAGAAGGGCCCTGATGGTTGGATCACGACCCTGCACGAAGGCCGCGATGCCATCCTCTCCCTCGTCCACCTCCAAGTCTCCATCCCCCTCGCCGATCTCTATCGCCGTGTAACCTGGGAACCAGAAGTTACGGAAGGCTAACCGTAGCCGTCCCGCTGAACGTACCGCCACCCTCATAGGTGCCGCTCCAAGTCAGACTTGTCCCGGTCGTGTTCCCAGGCAACCGGAATTGTACGATGCCCAAGTTACCCGTGCCTAAATTCCCAAACGTCACGTTCGGCGCCACCACCGTGGAACCGATAGTGGCGGATACAAGCCGGGTGTTTCGGGCGGGAACCGGGCCGAAATTTGCCGCCACCAGCTCGACAATGATCTCACCGGTCGTCGCGTCCCGGCGCAGCCGGGAAACCTGAAAAACCAACACTGGCGTAAACCCCGCCAGTTGCAACTGGGCCGGTACCACGTTAATAGTGACCGTGCGGGAAGTCGCCGCGTAGGTCACTGAATCCGTCGGCGTAAAGCTCGCCGTCAGCGTTTGATTCAACGCCAAGGGCAGCAGCGTACCCGCCGCGGGTGTATAAGTGAACGTGCCGGGAATATTGGCTGTCGCGTTGAGTTGCGTATTGGAGAGCGGAGTGCCAACGATTAAGTCAGCCGGGTTCGACCAGTTGATCAACGGAACGGCCGCAAAGGCGGCACTAAGGGTAGCGGGGGCGGTGAAGTCGAGACTGCGTGGGTTCGTGTTACCTGTAATCGCCCCCGAGAAAGCCCGAAACACGTTGCCCGCCGCCGGCGTCGCCGTAATCTGCAGCGAACCAGCGGGATAATAGCCGGTCGCGGGCGAGATCGTGCCGGCTCCGGTTACGCCGATAGTGAGCAGATAGTTCGTGACATAAGTGGCAGTGTAACTGGCCGGCGCGGCAGCCACCACAATCTGCTGGCTCTGCGCCCCGCCGTTGCTCCAACTCGCCCACTGGTAGCGCGTCCCGTTCGCCGGAGTCGGGTTGATCGCCGTAACCGTGTACGTTCCCGGAGTAAGAACCACCACCGATCCACCGGTTACCGCCTGGCCATTCACCTCCAACGGCAGCCCGGCGGGGACGGTCAGAAACGTGATCCCCTGGCCATTGGGCGCCACCGAAAACGACTGCGGCACCTCCACCGCCGCGGCAAAATTACCATTGCCGGCCTGGCTCGCCAGAATCGTACACAATCCGGCCGCGGCAAGCGTCACTTGCCCCCCCTGTACGGCGCAGACCGCCGGCGTAAGCGAGGAGAAAAGCACCGGCAGGCCCGAGGTGGCCGTCGCGCTAATCGCAAAGGGAACAGCACCCAGCGTCCTCGATGGCAGCGCTCCGAACGAAATCGACTGCGCCGCCGGCGTCACCGTAAAGCTGTTCCCGACCACCGCCGCTGCCGCGTAACGGGCATCGCCGGCCTGAGCAGCCTGAATCGTGCAGGTCCCCGCCGCCAGGATCGTCACCGCCCCGCCCGCGCTGCATACAGTCGGGGTGGTAGAAGAGAAACTGACGGGCAAGCCCGACGAGGCGGTCGCCGTCACCCCGAACGGAGCCGTCCCAAAAGAAACGGAGGGCAAGGCGGCAAAAGTGATGCTCTGCGCCGCTGGCGTCACCGTAAAGCTCTGCGGGACCGGCGCGGCAGCGGCGTAGTTGACGTTGCCAGCCTGCGCCGCACGGATCGTACAGATCCCCCCGTTCAGCAGCGTCATGCTGGCATTCGAAACGCTGCAAACCAGCGGAGTGGTGCTCGAAAATGCAACCGGAAGATTCGAACTCGCCGTGGCAACCAAAGGAACCGATCCGTTGCCGAAAACCAGGTTCGGCAAAGCAGCGAACGTGATCGACTGCGGGGCAGGCGCAATCGTAAAAGTCTGGGTGACCGGAACAGCCGCCGAGTAACTGCTATTGCCCGCTTGCGTGGCCTGCACCGTGCAGAGGCCACCGGAGTTGAGCGTCAGGCTGCTCCCCGTCAACGAGCAAACGGCCGAGGTCAGGCTGGTCAGCGTGACCGGCAATACGGAGGTGGCCGTGGCGCTCAGCGCGATCGGCACCACGCTGAAAGGCACCGTGGGCAGCGCCGCGAAGTTGATGCTCTGAGCGGCCGGGTTGACCGTGAAGCTTTGCGTCACCGGCACCGCGGCCGCAAAATTCGCATTGCCGTTTTGGCTCGCCTGCACCGAACAAATGCCGCCAGCGGCGATTGTAAGGGTCGAGCCCGTGACGGTGCAGACCGAAGCCGTAGAAGTAGCGAAGGCGACAGGTAGGCCGGAGGTCGCCGTCGCACTCAGCACGATCGGTGCGACTCCAAAAGTCACGTTTTGCAGGAATCCGAAGGTGATCGTCTGCGTTCCCTGGCTAATGGCGAACTGCTGCGTCACGGGGGCCGCGGCAAGAAAATTAGCGTTGCCCGCTTGGTTGGCCTGCACCGTGCAGTTCCCGACGGCCAGCAGGTTTAACGTAGTGCCCGATACGGTGCAAACCAGCGGCGTCGAGGACGAAAAAGTAACAATCAGGACGGAGGTGGCCGACGCGGAAAGCGGAACCGAACCCGCCGAAAGCGAGAGGCTCGACAAAGCGGCGAACGTGATCGTCTGCGTAGACGGAGTGATCGTGAACGTCTGGACGGCGGGCGTCGCGGCGTTATAATTCGCATTGCCAGCTTGCACGGCCCGCAGCGTGCAAGCGCCGACATTCACGAGCGTCGCGTCGAAGCCAAGCACGGTGCAGGTTTGCGGCGTATCGGACGAGAACGAAATAGGAAGGTTAGAGTCGCTCGCAGCGAACAGGCGGACGGAGCCAAGGCTCAGCGTTTGCGACCCAACCGCGGTAAACGTAATCGTCTGGTTGGCCGGAGCCACGGTGAAAGCGCGGGTGACATCAACGGCTGCGGAATAGACGGTGTTACCGGCTTGACTGGCGCGGACGCTGCACTGGCCGGCCGCCACGACGACAACCGTGGCCCCATTGATGGAGCAAACACTCGACGGCGTGGCGGAAAACGCAACGGCCAGATTCGACGTCGCGCTAGCCGACAAAGCCAGCGGCGGAACGCCGAACACTTGGCCAGGAAGCGCGGCAAAGTTGATCGTCTGCGTCGCCTGCGAGATGGCGAAACTCTGGTTCACGTCTGCCGCCGCGGCGAAAGCGGCGTTACCCTCTTGACTGGCCCGCAGCGAACATTGACCAATCGCCATCAAGTTCGCCGTGGCACCCGAAACGGTGCAGATCGCCGGCGTGAGGGAATTGTAAGTAACAGTAAGTCCAGAGGAGGCGGTTGCTGTGAGCGGCAGGCTCGGGTTGACGAGCGTCTGCCCGGCGATCGCGGCGAAACTGATTGTTTGTGGAGACTGAGTAACATTAAAACTTTGCAGGACATCGGGAGCCGCGGTGAACGTGCCGTTCCCGGCCTGGCTCGCCTTCACCGAACACTGCCCGGCCGCGATCAAAGTGACAGTCGTCCCGCTGACGCCGCAGACCAGCGGCGTCGAACCGGAAAAGGTGACCGTAAGGCCGGAAGTCGCCGTCGCCGCCACAACGAAAGACCCCGAATTCAGGGTCCGATCGGCGAGGCTGCCGAAGCTAATCGTTTGGTTGGCTTGGCTGACCGCGAACGTTTGCGTCACCGGTGCCGCCGCCGCAAAATTGGCGCTGCCCGCTTGGTTGGCTGTGATCGAGCACTGCCCAGCCGTGAGTAGCGTCACCGTGGCGTTGCTGACCGTACACACCGCCAATGAATTGGAACTGTAAGCGACCGGTAGCCCAGAGGTCGCGGTAGCAGTCAGCGCGATCGACCCGACGCTGAGGAGTTGCCCGCTCAGCGGCGCAAAGTTAATGGTCTGAGTACCCAGGGAGTTGGTGAGCGAGAAGTTGGCGGGAGTGTTGATTCCCGCCACGCTGGCGGTGATCGTATACGGGCCGCCCGCCGTGGCGTTGGCGCGGAACGCTGAAGCCGTCGCGATGCCGTTGGCACCGGTGCTCGCCGTCGTAGTGATCGTATTGTTGGCGAAAAGCCCACTAGCGCCGGACGCGGGAGCCGTGAAGGTCACAGTCACCCCACTCACCCCCGTCCCGTTACCGTCGCGCACCACGGCGGCGAGCGCCGTCGGAAAGTTCGTCGAAAGAGCGGCGGATTGATTATTGCCAGCGCTCACGGCCACCGTCGCCGCCACGGGAGTAACCGTCGTCGGATCCGAAGCCGTCGCGTTCAGCGCCACATTACCGCCGCTCACCGTAGCCTGGTTGGTCACCGACGCGGCCGCGTTCAGCCCCACCGCGACCGTCGCGGTGATGGCCGGATAGGACGCACCCGCCGCCAGCGCGTCCTGACGCGTGCACGATGCGCTCGGCACGCTGCAAGTCCATCCCGTTCCCGCAAGGCCCGTTACCGTCAACCCGGTCGGAGGCAGATCGGTCACCGTCACCAAACCCACCGTAGCCGTGCCCCCCGCGTTCCGCGGAGTGATTGTGTAGGTGCCCGATTGGCCCTGCGTGAAGTTGCCGACATGGGTCTTCGTGATCGCCCAAAGCGCATCCGGAGTAGTAACATCAAAAGTTATTTCGAGGTAGAGCCCGCAGGAAGGCGTAGTCGTGAAGTTATAGACGCCGATCGCCAATCCACCCGCGGTCCCCAAATCGGTCGAATTCAGAGTAGCTCGGAGCTGAGTGGAACTAACGAAGCTGGAAGAGCGGAAAATGTTATTGACGAAAACCCGGGTAGCCAACGTGAATCCGGTTCCGTTTATCAGCACGACCTGGCTACTGGTTCCCCTTACGGCGGACGCCGGCGAAAGGCTCACGAGGTCAATCTCCGTGCTCGAAGTGTTAAAAGTCCCCTCGACGATGAATTGGTCCCTTACCAGCAGCGTCGTCGGATTAGCCGTGCCGGTCAGGTCGCCATACCAGCCGGTGAAAAACCAACCGGTCGCCGGAGTAACCGAGAACGGAACCGAAATCCCGTCGGCGTAAAAACCATCGGCCACCGGAACGGTCGCGGGGTTGGAAGCGCAGGTGTTGTAGAGGACCGAGGAGCCACTATAAGACGGCGTAAAACTGGCCAGCCAGTTCGTCGAACTGGCCGGAAGACTCGCGATCACAGGGTTTCCGGTCGTCCAGCTATTAAAGTCATAGCGGATATTCGTTGTCTCGGGGGTTTGAGTCGAAGCAACGCCCAGACTGTGAGCGCTCCCCGCCGTCCATCCGTCGGTGGCCGAAAAGTTCTGCGGGAGAACTTCGGAGGTGCCGTCCACGACAACCGAAACCGATGCGTTCGCGGGACTCGCTGGTGGAGCCGGATTAGTAAACGAAGCGCCAACTTGATAAATCGCCGGGTCTGTCGTGAACTCGGCTGTGATATTCCAGCCCGTCGAATAAATCAAAAAGCTGCGGGGCGATTGACCCTGGGGAAAACGATCAGTCCCCTGCCAGCGGCGAAAGCGCGATCCAACTCCAGGCTGCGGCGTCGCAATCAGCGTCGAGTTATGCACCGCGTAAGTTTGGCCGCCAATAGTCGTCAGAGCCGGCGTGATCTGAACCGTGCCGTTGCCGGTAGCGGATACATTCACCTGGTTGTAACGCACGAAACCGGCCTGATAAACCGTAACGGCGGGCAAATTCGACGGAGACACCCGCGTCCCGCTGCCCGGGGCGACCGTAATCGTATGCGTCTGCGGCAACCCATCGTTCCAATTGCCAAACTGGTAGCGCGACCCGTCCCCGCGATCGTGAAACCCAGCCGGAACACTCAACGTATGTTGGGTGCCCAGAGCCCAGGTAAACGTCTGCGGAGACGAATTGTAAGTCGTGCCATCGACAATAATCGGTAGCCCTGGCGGCTGCGTCGTGACGGTCACCTGCGAAGGCGTAAAGCCGTACAATCGGCGAATCTGATCGATATCGCCGACCGAGTATTGCGCCAGGTCCCCAAACGGGATCCCCGGCGTAATCGAGTCCAAAACGAGCTGTCGATTCTTCGAAAACCCGCGCGGCGGGTAGTGCATGATCGAGGCGTAATCAAAAAGGCCGACGTTCTGCGCATTGCGAGACGAGCTATAAAAGTTCCCCGCCAGAAAAGGTCGGTCGACGTTCGCGGCATAAAGGGTCAGCCACGTCGAAGCATCGGCTCGTTGGTGTTCGTGATAAAGGCCCACCGCATGACCCATTTCGTGCAGCAGCACCGAAAGACCGCAGTTCGTGGTCCCGATAATCGTCTGCCTACCGCCGATGCGACCAAGGTTGGAAGCACAGGACTGGCTCGGGAAGTTCGCCGTCAGAGCAAAGTCGACGTAGTCGGTTTCCGCCACCCGGGGAACCCACTGCACCTGGCCGCTAAACGTTTGGTTGAAACTAGCCACCGCATCGGCGGCAAACGCGGCATTCGTAATGACATAGGGCACCCGCACGATGTTGGTAACGGGGTCGCGTGACCAAAGGCCACCCGGATATTGGATCGCCAGGCCCTGGCGTTCGTTCCCAATCTTTCCAGAAGCCGCCGGGCGGACCGGCAGGATATCGCCTTCGAAAATCGGCGGCTCGGACGACCGATACTCGCTCAAAATCCCCACAAAGCGGGAAGTCACAGATCCATCAACATCCACCGCCGTAAGAGTCAGGCCAGAATAGCCCGCCGGAATCGGAATCGGCCCGGTGGCAAATCTCCCGTCGGCGATGGCCGCGTCACCCCGAACGCCACGGCTATCGGTCCACCACAGTCGCGCGGCCGACACCGCTCCGGTCAGAGCGATCGATGGCTCGGAAGTGACCACCAGCCCGTTCTCGGAAGATCCGTCCACACGCAGTTCCACCGCCGACGCCGGCAGGGCGAGCAGCGCGAGGAACAGGATGGAAGTGAGGTGCCGCAAACTACTTCAGGATACTAAGAAGTGTAAGAAAGGCGCGTTAACTCTCTCCCATCCGAAGGGGTACACCCGTTTATTTTAGGCCGTACGAAGGAACAGTTTTAGTTCCCTCATCGCCTGCCGCGTTCGGTGAGAATTTTCGATAAAACTGAACCGCACATAGCCCTCACCCAGAGGCCCGAAACCGATCCCCGGGCTCACCGCAATCAGCGCTTTCTCCATTAAAAGCTTCGCAAATTCCAACGAACCGAGATGGCGAAACTTCTCCGGGATCGGGGCCCACAGGAACATGCTGCCTTGCGGCTTCTCGCACGGCCAACCCGCCGCCGCCATTCCTTCCAGCAAAACGTCCCGGCGCTCCTGGTACATATCGCGAATTTCCGTAGTACTTTCTTCGCATTCGCGCAGCGCGATGATGCTCGCAATTTGGATCGGCTGAAACGTGCCGTAATCCAGGTAGCTCTTGATCCGACCCAACGCGTGGATCATCCGCTTGTTGCCCAGGCAGTAGCCCACCCGCCACCCCGCCATGTTGTAGCTCTTGGACATCGAAAAAATCTCTACGGCGATGTCTTTCGCACCCGGCACTTCCAAGATGCTCGGCGGCTTGTAACCGTCAAATCCAAGGTCCGCATACGCGAAATCATGGACGATCAACGACCCGTTCAGCTGCGCCATCCGGACGATCTCCTTCATGAAGTTAAGATCGACGCATGTAGTCGTTGGGTTGTGCGGGAAGCTGATCAGCAGCACTTTCGGCTTCAGCACGCCCTGCTTGTAGATGTCCTCCAGACCCTGCAAAAACGTCTCCGGGTTCGGCATCGGCAGCATGCACGCCTCGCCTTCGGCCATGATCACGCCATACTGATGAATCGGATACGCCGGGTTCGGAGAAACCACGACATCCCCCGGAGCGATGATCGCAAACAGCAGATGAGCCAGGGCGTCTTTAGCCCCAATCGTCACGATCGCTTCGGTCTCGGGGTCGAGTTCCACGCCGTAGTTGCGCTGGTAGCGCTTGACGATCTCCAGGCGCAGTTGCGGAATCCCCCGCGACATCGAATACCGATGGTTCTTCGATTGTTGGGCCGCCTCGCAGAGCTTATCAATCACCACTTGCGGGGTCGACCCATCGGGATTCCCCATACCGAAATCCACCACATCTTTCCCTGCTGCTCGCATCTTTGCCTTCATCTCGTTGATGACGGCGAAAACGTACGGGGGCAGCTTCGCGATGCGATAAAACTGATCGGTATCAGACATGACAGGAATTCCTTTTTTGTTTTGGAGGACTAACGGGGATAGGGAGCGGAGCGGAACGAGGAAGGAAGGAATCGCCCTTAGGCGACTACTTCCTCCGGTGCGAGTGCCTCTTTGTATTTACACTCGGCGTTCGGACATTGGGCGAATGCCCCGGCCTTGAGGAACTTCTCGATCAGGTAAGGATTGCCACAATCCGGACAAGCTTTCGACACAGGTTTACCCCACGCCACAAAGTCACATTCCGGATAGCGGTTACACCCGTAGAACGTCTTGCCCTTCTTCGAACGGCGTTCGATGATATCGCCGGTCTTACAGGTCGGACAGTTCACCCCGACCGTCTTCTGCTTTACGTACTTACAAGTCGGGTAATCCGAACACGCAATGAATTCGCCAAACCGACCGAACTTCTTCACCAGATTCTTCGCACAGACCGGGCACGCTTCCTCCAGCGGAACATCGGCTTGCTTAGCCGCCTGGCCGAGTTGCTTGGTCGTCTTGCAATCCGGGTAGCCGGAGCAAGCGTAGAACTGGCCAAACCGGCCTTTCTTCAGCACCATGCCCCGACCGCAGTTCGGGCAATACTCTTCCTCGCCCTGCTCGCCCATCTCTTCCGGTTGCGCCGATGGCAGCTCGCGGGTATTCGAACATTCCGGGTAACCGGTACACGCAATGAAGCTGCCGTGGCGGCCCCACTTGATCACCATCGGCTTGCCGCACTTCTCGCAGATGAAGTCGGTTGGCTTCTCCATCCGCTTGATGTCGGTCATCTGCGTGGCGGCGCGTTCCAGGTCGACCGCGAAGCGCTCGTAAAACGAACCCATCGCCGTCCGCCAATCGATTTTGCCCTCTTCGATCTCGTCCAGCTCTTCTTCCATCCGCGCCGTATAACGCAGATCGAAGATATCGCCGAACGATTCAGTGAGTAAGTCGGTAACTACCGTACCCAACTCCGTCGGGTAGAACTTACCGCCTTCTTTCTTGACGTACTCCCGTTCCTGAATCGTCGACAGAATCGAAGCGTAAGTGGACGGTCGACCCACTCCCTTGGCTTCCAGTTCCTTCACGAGCGTCGCTTCGTTGAAGCGCGGCGGCGGTTCCGTGAAATGCTGCTCGGGGTCGAGAGACTTGAACTTCAGCTCTTCGCCCTGCGTAACCAAGGGCAGCTTCAGCTTCAACTCATCATCGTCTTCGTCTTTGGCGTCCTTGCCTTCCTCGTAGACAGCCAGGAAGCCGTCAAACTTCGGGACCGACCCGGTAGCGCGGAAGACGTATTCCGTTTTCGATTTACCCTTCGCCAGCACGTCAATCGTCGTCTGGTCGAACACCGCACTCGTCATCTGCGACGCGACAAAACGCATCCAGATCAACCGATACAGCTTCAGTTCATCTTCCTGTAGAAACGCCGCCATCGACTCCGGCGTCCGCATCGCAGCCGTCGGCCGGATCGCTTCGTGGGCGTCCTGGGCGTCCTTCTTCCCTTTGTACACGTTCGGCTTTTCGGGCAGGTACGGCGCCCCGTAGCGTTCGCCCACAAAACCGCGAACGTCCGCCAGCGCATCGTCCGACACACGCACCGAGTCGGTACGCATATAAGTGATCAGACCGACCGACCCTTCCGCCCCCAACTCAACGCCTTCGTACAACCGCTGAGCGATCATCATCGAACGCTTCACCGAAAAACGCAGCTTGCGAGCCGCTTCCTGTTGCAACGTCGACGTGATAAACGGAGGCACCGGATTGCGCCGTTTCTCCTTCGTCCCCACCGCCTGCACCGAGTAAACGCGATCCGCCAGATCCTTAACAATCTGCGCCGACCGCTCCTCGTTCTCGATCGCCTGGTTCTCGCCGTTGATCTTCGCCAGACGGGCCTTAAGCACCGGCGCTTTCTTCGCGTTCAGCGCGACGTCGATCGTCCAGTACTCTTCCTTGAGAAAGGCCTGGATCTCACGTTCCCGGTCCACGATCAGCCGCAGCGCCACCGTCTGAACCCGACCTGCCGACAGGCCGCGACGGACTTTATCCCATAGCAGCGGGGAAATTTTGTAACCGACGAGACGGTCCAGCACCCGCCGAGCCTGCTGCGCATCGACGAGATTCGTGTTCACCTGCAGCGGATTATCGAACGCCTTCCGCACGGCCGTCGCCGTGATCTCGTTGAACATCACCCGGAAGATTTTAGGACCGTCAGCCTTTTTCGAGGCGAGCTCTTCCTGCAAGTGGTAGCAAATGGCTTCGCCTTCCCGGTCAGGGTCGGCCGCGAGATAGATGGCATCGACGCCTTTGGCGGCGGCGCGCAACTCTCCCATCAATTTCTTTTTGCCTTCAATGACCTCGTAGGTGGGTTCGAAGCCGCGTTCGACGTCGACCGCGAGGTCGCTCTTCGGCAGATCTTTAATATGACCGAGCGAAGCCTTGACGATAAATTTATCGCCAAGATATTTTCCGATGGTTTTCGCCTTCGCCGGCGATTCGACGATGACGAGAGATTTGGACATAGTGATTTTACTCAGGGGCGTTCAGCCCAGATTACCAGACTTTGACGAAATGCTTTCCAGGCAGCTGCTTGACCAAGCCGAGGAGCTCGAGTTCGAAAAGAGCCGCAATGATCTCAGACGAGGAATAGTTTTCCAGACTATCGAGTAGTCCGTCAATGTGGGTTGGCTTCTCGATGAGTAAAATTTCCAGCATCGCCCGACCCAGCGGAGCGTTCGGACCCAGCGGCAAAAGCTGTTGCGCCAAATCTACTTTGTGTTCTTTTTCAATGGTTTGCAGACGGAATCGCTCGTCCGGCGCGAGCTCGCTGACGATGTCCTGGGCGTCCATGACCAGCTTCGCACCCTGCCGAATTAAAAGATTGGGAGCCCAACTTAATTTGGATGTGATGTTCCCCGGCACCGCAAAAACCTCCCGGCCCTGGTCCATCGCCAGCCGAGCCGTGATCGCCGATCCGCTGTACTGCGCCCCCTCCACAACCAAAACACCGGAGCTCATTCCGCTCACAATCCGGTTCCGGATCGGAAAATTCTGAGGGAACGCCGGCGCCCCCATCGGAAATTCGCTGACCAACAACCCCTTCGCCGCGATCTCGTCGTAAAGCTTTCGATTCTCCGTCGGGTAAACCATATCCACCCCGCACCCGAATACGGCAATCGTCTTGCCTCCCGCTCGCAGCGCCCCTTGATGCGCCGCCGTATCGATGCCCCGAGCCATCCCGCTGATGATCCCCACGCCCAGTCCTGCCAGATCGCCGCTCAACTTCTCGGCCACCGCCATCCCATACGGCGTCGGCTTGCGCGTGCCCACAACCGCCACCATGATCGCAGCCAACAACGACAGATCGCCGCGGCAGAACAGCAGCGTCGGCGGATCGAGAATCCCCCGCAACTTCTCCGGGTACGCCGGATCCGTCACCGGCACCAACACCGATCCCGTCGCCCTGATCCGCTCCTGCTGCGTCGCGGCGTCTTCAAACGTACATCCAGAGTTGATCGCCCGGGAAACTCCCGGCGACAGCCCAGCCCCCTCCAGTTCGCTCACCGAAGCCCGGAACAGGGCCATGGGAGTTCGGAAGCGTTCCAGCACCGTCACGGCCTTCCTCGTCCCCAAACCGGGCACGAGCCGTAAGGCCAGCCAATGAAGAAGTTCGTCGTCCGACAAACGGGGCATCGAGAGAGCAGCAGAGGCTGACATAGCAATGGTGTGGGCGGGAGCTCTCGGAATTCTCAATCAATTGCGATACGCTGAAAGAGAATGAAACAGCAAGCCACGTTTGATGATGCGAATTTGATCCTACGGTTGTACGAGATCCGCCGCGAAGAGCGCCTCCGCACCGCCCGCCGTTGGTTTGCGCAAAACTGCGGACCCGCCACGCTCGCCGAATACCGCGCGATGTGCATTCCGGGCACCGACGCCGACGAATTTGCGCGGATGGTCGTGAGCTACTACGAAATGGTGGCCAGTTTTGTCACCCAGGGTATTTTGAACGCGGAACTCTACTTCGCCGCCGGCGGCGAACTCGGGCTTGTCTATTCCCGCATCGAGCCGATTCTGGCCGAATTGCGCGCCGCCACCGGCCATCCCGGCATGTACAAAAACCTCGAAACCGTCGGCCTGCAATACGGTGCCTATCTGGAACTGCAAGCGCCGGGAAACTGGGAAGGCTTCAAGAAGCGGACCCGCGGCATGATCGTGGCCAAGTAGCGCCAGCGCATGCGGCGGGAACCTGATTATTTCGGCGACGAAGAACTCGATCTGGTCTATATTGCCAAGCGTCTTTCAGACGCCAAAGCGATCGAAGAGCGCTTCACCGCGGACGGCCTCGATTATCTCGTCGAACCGGACGAGTATCGCGGAGGCTTCCTCTTCCAAACCGTCAGAACCGGAGCCTTCTTCTACGTTCTCGGCTCCACCGGAGACGCGACCCGAACCATGCTCACCGAGATGGGTTACAAGCCCCAGCCCCTCGAATCCGAGCCCACCTAGGCCGGCCGCCACCGATCGAGTTGGCGCTCAAGCTCGGACATCCGCGCCGGAGCCCGCGCCGCCAGATTCTGCTGTTCACCGGGGTCGCCGCGCAGATCGTAATACTCCCGATGGCCCGTCTGATCGTAAACGCTAAGCTTCGCCTCCCGCGTGCGAATCGTCCGAATCGGATTCACCCACTTCTGCTTGGCGTAGTACTCGGCGCAAATCCAGTCCCGACGCAACGGCTTCAGAAACGACTGCCCGTCCACCGCCGTCGGCCACCGAAGGCCCGCGGCAGCCGCCAGCGTCGGCGCCAAGTCGGCCGAATTCACGAAATCGTCCCGCCGACCCGGCTTCAGGCGACCCGGCGCCGACAAGATCAGCGGAACCCGCAGGCACTCATCGTACAGAAACGGCCCCTTAAACGGCAAACCGTGTTCCCCGAGTTGGTCGCCGTGGTCGGAAGTGTAGAGAATGATCGTATTGTCCAAATCGACCGAGTCAAGCACTTGGCCCAGCAGAGCATCCGTCTTTTCCACCAGATCGAGATAGTAACTGCGGTACAGACGCCACTGCTCCGGCGTAAAGCTCGCCGTGATCTTACCCTGATCGCGGTCGACATACTCCTGCTGCTCAATCGGCTTACCCGCAAGGTTCACGAGCCCACTGGCGGGCGCCCTGACGCTAGGGCGGGCCATGGTGCTACCCATCTCCTTGCGAACGGCATAGATGTCATGCGGATTCAGCAGCGAGACCCAGGACAGCCAGGGCCCCTTCCGCCCGCTCAGCCAAATCGACGCCGCCGCGGCGACCTCGCCATCCTTGCCCGCGCTCCGATGATCAAACCCATACGCCGTCAGATCTTTGTCCGGTCGGGACAGGTGCCACTTGCCGAAGTAGCTCGTCGCGTAGCCCGCCTGCCGAAACACGTGGCCGATCGTCGTCAGATCCGGAGATAACGCCTTCCCCAGCGACTCGGCATCCACGTTCGTCCGGACGCCAGTGTGATGCGGCAACAAACCCGTCAGCAGCGACGAACGTGCCGCCGAACACTGGGGCGTCGTGCAGTACGCATTCCGAAATTGCACACCCCGCCGAATCAGCCGTTCCCGGTTCGGCAGCCGCGCCGTACCCGGCAGTAGCGCCGACTCCTGGTCGGTCATGAACACAAGTACGTTCGGCGCGACCCGACCCAAGGCTAAACCTTGCAGCCAGCCGCGCCGCGTAATCATTAGGGCACAACCTCAACCTGGCCCGGGTTTCGCAGGGCAAAGGTGATCACGTTGCTCACGTAAATGTCCTGCGCGATGGTCAATTGAGTCGCCGAGTTGGTCGGCAAATCCGAGTTCAGCTCCAGATGGATCTCATACACCCCAATCGACCCGGGACGAAGCCCAGCGAACAGGACGTTCGCCGTCTTAGCACCCGCCAGCGACGAAACGAACTCTCCGACTTCGTTCAGGGCCGGTCCACGATAGACAGCACCCGTCACAGCGGCATCTTGCGCGGCGGACTCTTTCAACCGACCCAGGCCGGTGCCAAATACGACAATCGTCTCACCGGGAAGCGCCGGGTTGGCCACGGTAATGGGCGCCCCTTCGGTGTTGGCGCAGCAAAGGCTCGGCGTGGTCGCGGTAAGAATGACCTGAGCACCATCGTTCGTCTTGGCCGAATAAACCAAACCGTTACCAGCCTCGCCCGGGGTGCGAGCGCGAAGGCGGATACGAGTGAAAACGCCAGCGGGAAAAGCCTCGACGGCTTCATCTTTATTCACCAGGGTAATCAACTCATCACGGACGCTAGCCAAGCTGTCGGTATCCTTGACCGTATAAACATAGTCCCGACCGTCAATCGTGATGGTGGCAATGTCGCCCGCCTTCACACTGCCGTCCACCGAAACCGTCCCCGTCGCCCGCGACGAGAAATGCTGCGTGATGCCCGTACGCGGATCACTGCCTTCGATTGCGAAGAGTCCCGGATTCTGGGAAATGATCGGAACGGCGATCGGCATCGTCGTCGTCACCCGGCCATCCCGGCGCCGCAGACGCACGTAGGCGTTCACACTGCTCCGGTCCGAGAACTCCCACGGAAGCTGAGCGTTGATCCGCGTCGGCGACACCAGGAACAGCGGAGCCAGCACACCATCCAGATAAAGCTGCACATTGCCGAGTTCCAGCGGCAACTTCTCCGCGTTGGCCGGAGCAGAAGCGGTGACTTCGGCCAGATCATCGCCCAGCAACGAAATGATCGTTCCCGGAGACACCTTGGCCGCGTCTTGACCGCCCGTTAGCGTCGCGCCGCCGGTGGTCAGCACGATCGTCGCATCCGTCGGAGACGTCGCCGTCGCCACGGTAACCGTATTACCAGCCTCCCCGCCCTGCCGGGCCGTCAACAAAATCGTGCTCAAATCCGGCACGACGCGCGCGGTCACCAGCGGATCAGGCTTCTCATTAATCAACGCGATCATCTTCTGCAGCACGTTCGGAACGCGCTCATCCTTGATCAACTTGTACTTGTAGTCGTTCTTTACCGACCCGCCATCGCCGACCGTGATCGTGATTTCGTCGTTCTCGCGCAGCGTACCGCTGATCGCAACCGTAGCGGTGGCGAAAACATCCAGGCTGGCCGAATTTCGAATTCCGGTATACGGAATCGGCTGGTCATGGGTTGAAAACACCATCACGCGCCGATTGTAGGGGTCAGCAACATACAGATTGGCGCCATCGTAGGCCAGCGACATCGGCGTCCGAATCTGATCCGAACTCGCCCGCAGAAGCGGGTACGCGCTGTCTGAAGAGCGGTTAATCGTCTCGGCGATCTGCCCCAGAATTACGTCGGCCTTCTGACCATTCCGGACCGGCAGGCTGTTGTAGACGAGCACCCGATCGTTGCCGCCGTCAGAAACAAAAAGCTTCCGACCATCGCTCAGGACGAACCGAGGAAACTCAATCGTCGCTCCACAAAGCAGCGGGTAAACGTCCTTACCAGCGACTTGACCCGCGACCGAACAAAGCTTCTCGCTATTGTTGGCGGTAGCCGAAACAAAATCCGGCTGACCAAGCACGAGGTCTGCCGGCTGCGTGTTCCGGGTCGGAATCGTATTCCAAATCAGCACCCGGTTGAAGCCGAGGTCCGCCACAAAAATTCGTTGGCCATCGCTCGATACCGAAACCGGGTTCAGCATGTTCTCCGCTTTCGGATCAATGCGGGTCACCGTCAGATCGAGTTCAATGCGGGAAGTAAAGTCGGCCGCACCCAAAACAAGATCAGCCGCCCGGTTATTCGCCGTCGGAAACGTGTTCCAGATCAGCACGCGGTTGTTGCCCGTATCGGCCACCATCAGGCGATTGCCCTGAATCCAAATCCCCTGCGGACCACGCAGGCTACTGGCCGTCGGCGGATTCGTCGCACGGCTGGTCGTAAAATTTTCCTGGCCCAGCACCAGGTCAGCGGGCTGGTTATTCTGCGTCGGGATGCGATTCCAAATCAAAATCCGATTGTTGTCGGTATCGGAGACGGCCAGACGAACGCCGTCACTGGCCACCGCATTTGGCTGCCGCATGGAGGCGTTGGTGGGAATCAGCTTCAGGTCGTTGGTCGCAAAGTCCGTCTGACCCAGCACGAGCTCAGCCGTACCGCGACATGCCGGGCAACGCTTGCCGGGAATCTGCGGGATTTCTCCATTCACCTCATAGGTGACCGTGCCACTGACGTTACGGTACATCAGAACGCGGTGATTAATCGGCGACGCACCAACCCGGTTGGAGTCGGCAACGAACAAAATATTGTTCGCCAAGGCGATCCCCCCGACGCCGCCAAGGGTGTTCGGATCGAGGTTCGACGCCTGCGAAGTGAACGTTTCCTGACCGATCAAAAGACGGGCCGCTTGGCCGGTATAGAAATCGGCGGGCAGAGCCACCGACGCGGTTAAGAGCAATATGGCGAAAGGCTTCATTCGGGGGAACTTCATCATCCAATACACAATCTCTAAGTATAGCAGCCGACGTAGCCAGGTACGGTTTCGTTGCGGCGCACGCAAAAGTTTACTTCCCCGGCAGAATTCCCCCCCAAATCATCTGGTAAACCTCCAGCGCCCCCTCCACGCTTTTACCCGCTCGGACGAACACCCGCTGATTCACCGAAAGGTTCGCCCGCTCCGAAACCACCCCATTTTCGAGGAATCGGGTATCCGGGCGAAGGCGAAAGCGTCGCGCCGCTTCCGTCCGCGTGCGCAGCACCACCACCTCAGCCGTCAGTTCGGTCACCACCGCCGCGAACACAAGCTCACCGCGCGGGTAAAGATGCTCGGTAACGCTCCGATAAACCGGTCGGCGCGAATTCGTCGCCGGCGCGTTCGGCTCCGCCAAACGAACCGTCCGCGCGTAGCAACCCCGTTCCGGTTGCCGGTCAACCAGCACTTCCACCGGGTCCTGCGGCGTAAACGCCTCCAGACTCACCCGCACCCGCAGCGATTCAAACCACGTCCGCGCATCGAAGGCGCAGCGAAGAACCCGCCCCACTTCATCCGTCAAAAGGAAGGTGCCGCCCAGGCCCACCGTCACCGGCTCCGTGATCTTCCCGCGCACAATCCCGCTCGGCAGTTGGTCTTCGGCCCCCAGCGGGCTCAACACGAAAGCAGCAAACAAGACCCAGCGCATGTGCCGATGCTACACTTTTTTCTTTGCAGGATCTACTCGTTTTGAACTCACAGTCATCGTTTTCGCTTGCTCGCGCGGGCCATTGGTTTTTACATTCGGGCATTCAAGAGCCAAACGGCGGGGTAGCGCGGTACCATTTGTCCGCAACCGGGAAGAACCTCCCCGTCTCCACCGAAATCACCGGCTACGCCTGCAGCGCCTTGGCCTACCTGCACCGTCTCACCGATGAGCCCCAGTATTTAACGGCCGCTGAGCGAGCCGCAAAATTCCTCACCGAAGTCGCCTGGCAGCCCGCCATCGCAGCGATGCCCTTTGAAGTCGGAGAGCCGCTCCCCCCTGCCTATTTCTTCGACTGCGGCATCATCGTCCGAGGCTTGCTTGCCGTTTTTCAACGCAACGCCGACCCCCGCCTGCTCGATATCGCCCGCCAAGTCGGGCTCTTCATGGGCCGGGCCTTTCGTGCCCCCGGAGGCAAGCTCCACCCCATCATCGCCCTCCCCTCCATGGAACCCTGGCCCTATCAAAAGCGCTGGTCCCGCGAGCCCGGTTGCCTCCAGTTAAAATCCGCCCTGGCCTGGGACCAACTGGCCGCATTTTTCCCCTCCGACCCCTTCCTCGATTGGTACGAAGAAGCGCTGAATGCCGCCCTCCACACCTGGGATTCGTTTTTGCCCGGCGATCCCGACCCCCTCCGCGTCATGGACCGCCTCCACGCCCACAGCTACTTCCTCGAAGGCATGCTCCCCCGCTCGCAGCGCCCCGAAGTCCAAGCAACCCTCCTGGCGGCGATCGACAAAACCGGCCACTACCTCCGAGAGATTTCGCCGCAGTTCCAGCGCAGTGACGTCTGCGGCCAACTCCTCCGCGCCAGAATCTACGCCGGCAACGTCGACCTCGCCGCAGCCAGCGAGGAGGCCGACTGGTGCGCCAGCCATCAGGTCTTCGGCACCGAACCCATGCAAGACGGCGGATTTTGCTTCGGCCGCCGGGACGGCGCCGCCCTTCCTTATATGAATCCGGTCTCCACCGCGTTTTGCCTCCAAGCGCTCGAACACTGGCGACAGTTCGGGGCCGGCGAGTTTCCGCGCGACCTCGCCGAGCTCATTTGAAGTCCCCGTGCAAACTCGCCTTCGCCACCGGGTCCGATGACCTGATTCCATCCCTCCTCGAAGAGATGGCGAAGCTCCCGGGCCAAGTCCCGATCCACGTCGTCGGCGAGTTTCCCCCTCCCGTCGGCAAGTGGATTCCCTGGAACCCGGCCCGGCCGTTTGCTGACAACTACGCCCGCTTGATGGCCGATCTGGGCGACGAGGAAGTGCTCTTCGCCGGCATCATCCTCCAGCCCAACATGCCCTACTGGGCGATGCGCTGGGCCGCCTTCCGCGGCTTCGGCCGCAGGCTCGTCTTTTACAACGACGATCTAAATCACTTCATGCTCCGGCCCGCATCGCTTCCCGTCATCGCGCGGCACTTGTGGTGGCGAACGAAGAACCTCATCCGCTGGGAGACTCGGCCCGGCGGAACGGTCTACACCTGGATCTGGCGTGCGTTTCATCCCATCTCCCTCCGGCGCCCCATTCTCTTCACGATGGGAAAATGGGCCGGCCGCATCGCCTCCGGCCAAGCACGGGCAGTAAGCCAACCACCAACCTTGCCAGCCGGCCTATCGGTCGTAATTCCCACCCGCAACGGCCTGGAACTCCTCCAACGCCTCTGGCCGACTTTGCAGTTGCCCCCCGGACCCGCCGAGATCATCCTCGTCGACAACGGCAGCACCGACGGCACCGCCACCGCCTTTCCCGACGCCCAAATTATTCTCTCGCCAGAGCCCCTCTCCTTCGCCGCCGCCGTCAATCGCGGCATCGCCGCCGCCCGCTATTCCCATGTCTGCCTGCTGAACAACGACATGGTGCTCGAACCCGGATTCTTCGCCGCCCTCCGCCACGCCTTCAATCGCGTGCCCAATCTGTTCGGCGCTACGGCCCAAATCTTCTTCCCGCCCGGCAAACGCCGCGAAGAAACCGGCAAAGCGATGTACTTCCCCGCAGCCGTCGACCACCTCCCCCTCCGCTGCGTCGACCCCCTAAATGGCGAAGACCTCACCTGGGTCCTCTACGGCTCCGGCGGCTGCACCCTCTACGATACGGGCAAGCTACGGGCCCTCGGCGGATTCAACGAATCGTTCGTCCCCGCTTACGTCGAAGACCTCGACATCGGTTATCGAGCCTGGCTGCAGGGCTGGCCCAGCGTCTTCGTCGCGGATGCCAAAGTCGAGCATCGCCACCGGTCGACAACCGCCAAAGTGTTCACTCCGTTTGAACTCGCCTGCGCGGTCGAACGAAACTATCTCCGCTTCGTCCTCACCGCCACCGGCGCACGCTTCCCTGCCCTGTGGGACGCCGCGCTCCGCCAATTGAACCATCAAGCCGCCCGCCAGGAACCCGCCAAAAGCGCCGAACTCGTCCTCGGCCAAGCCTGGCGGATGGCGTTGACGCAACGAACCCAGCAGCCAACCCAAATCGACGAGCGAGAAATTTTGGCCCTCAACAGCGGCACCGTCGCCGCGTTCCCTGGGCTGGCAATCGACGAAACGAAGCCCACCCTGCTCATCGCCACCCCCTACCTCCCGTTTCCCCTTTCCCACGGCGGGGCTGTGCGGATGTTCAACCTCATGCGCGAAGCGGCGAAAACGAACCGGCAGATCTTGCTCGCCTTCGTCGACGAATTGGCCACGCCCCCGGCCGAATTACTCGCCATCTGCGCCGAAGTCGTTCTCGTCCAGCGTAAAGGTTCTCACCTGCGGACGAGCGCCGTCCGCCCGGACGTCGTCGAAGATTTTGACCGTCCCGACTTCCGCGCCAGCTTAAAGTGGAGCATTAAGAAGTGGTCGCCTCAGATTGTCCAGCTTGAGTTTACGCAGATGGCCCTCTACGCCAAAGACTGCGCTCCCGCCCGCACCCTCCTCGTCGAGCACGACATCACCGTCGACCTCTACGAGCAACTCCTCCAGCACCGCGAAGACTGGGAAACCCGGCGCCAATACCTGCAATGGGTTCGTTTCGAAGAACAAGCCTGGCACGATGTGGACGCGATCGCCGTCATGAGCGAGAAGGATCAACAGCGCATCGGAAAAGCCTCCGCCGTCGTCATTCGAAACGGAGTCGACCTCGATCGCTTCCAACCCATCAACGCCGACCCCGACGCCCGACGCCTTCTCTTCATCGGTTCCTTCGCCCACCTGCCGAACGTCATGGCCCTCGAGTTCTTCCTGCGCGAAGTATGGCCGCTGCTCCATGGCGTAACCCTCCATATCATCGCCGGAAAAAACCACGAACGCTTCATGGCCGGACGAACGTTCGAAGCGCCCGGCATCGAACTCGACGGCTTCGTCTCCGACGTCCGCGGAGCCTACGCCCGTTCGGCCCTCGTCCTGGCCCCGCTGGTCGCCTCGGCCGGAACAAACATCAAGGTGATGGAAGCCATGGCGATGCAAAAGGTGGTCGTCGCCACCCCGGCCGGAATCAACGGGCTCGACCTCACCGACGGAGTCGACGTCATCGTCCGCCACACCGGGGCCGAAATGGCCGCCGCCATTGAGGAACTTCTCCTAAACCCTGGCCGTCGCAAAACGATGGAGCTAGCCGCCCGCAAGACCGCCGAAGAGCACTACGGCTGGGACCATATCGGCGAACAGCAAGCAGCGGTATACCATAGACTGAGAGATTCTTATGTCGCAAAAGTTATCTGATATCGGCTTGGTTGGGCTCGCAGTGATGGGCCAGAACCTCGCTTTAAACATCGCCGATCACGGCTTCCAAATTTCGGTCTATAACCGGACCACCGAGACGATGGAGAAGTTCGTCGCCGAGAACCCGAACACGCCCGGCGGCGTCGTCGGCGAAGCGACCCTCGAAGGCTTTATCGGCTCCCTCGCCAAGCCCCGAAAGATTATTATTCTCGTCAAGGCGGGCGGCCCCACCGACGCCGTGATCAGCTCCCTGGTGCCGCTTCTGGACCAGAACGACATCATCATCGATGGCGGCAATGCCCTCTGGACCGATACCATCCGACGCGAAAAAGAGCTTTCCGCCAAGGGCCTCCGCTTCGTCGGTTCCGGCGTCTCCGGCGGCGAAGAAGGCGCTCGATTCGGTCCCTCCCTCATGCCCGGCGGCGATCTATCCAGCTTCGAAGAGATCAAGCCGATTTGGGAAGCGATTGCGGCCAAAGTTGACTCGACCACCGGCAAGCCCTTGATGGGCGCCACCCCGGGCCATCCCATCTCCGGCGGCGTGCCGTGTACCACCTACATCGGTCCCAATGGCGCCGGCCACTACGTGAAAATGGTGCACAACGGCATCGAGTACGGCGACATGCAGATGATCTGCGAAGCCTATGCCATCCTGACGCAATTGGGCGGGCTAAACCCCGCCGAATGCAGCGCCGTTTTCGCCGATTGGAACAAGGGCGTTCTCGACAGCTTCCTCATCGAAATTACCGCCGATATCCTCCAGCAGACCGACCCGATGAAGGGTGGTCCCTTCGTCGACATCGTCCTCGATACCGCCGGCCAAAAGGGCACCGGCAAATGGACCAGCGTCAACGCCCTCGACATGGGTGTCCCCGCCCCGACCGTCGCCGAGGCCGTCTTCGCCCGCTGCTTGTCGGCGGTCAAAGAAGAGCGCGTCGCCGCCTCGGCCGTCTTGCAAGGGCCCGGAAAGACCTACTCCGGCGGCCAACAGCAGCTCATTCAGATGGTGCACGACGCCCTCTACCTGTCGAAAATCTGCTCCTACGCCCAGGGCTTCCAACTCATGCGGACCGCCCAAGCCGAGTACAAATGGAAATTGAACTTTGGTGACATCGCCCGCATCTGGCGCGGCGGCTGCATCATCCGCGCC
>JAPKZA010000261.1 GCA_026394015.1 Acidobacteriota bacterium | reverse complement strand
TTTCATCTCCCACCGCACTCAGTACAATAATGGGAGTGTGTACCTTGTCCGTGCGCAGTTGGCGGCAGATCTCGACGCCACTCATCCCTGGTAAACGCAAATCCACCAGCAGCAAGTCCGGTTTCAGACTCAAAGCCTTCTCGTATCCGTCCCGACCGTTGGCGCTCTGGTGAACTCGAAAGTTCTCCTGCTCCAGCATCAAGCCGATCGTATCTCTCAAGCTGTCGTCGTCGTCGATTACGAGTATGGTCTGCATGCAAGCCGCAAGGAAATTGTACCGAAACGCGCAACGAACGCCCTCATGGGAACATCTTCATAATTGAAAACAATGCGAACTCTCGTCACTCTCCTCTTCACCGCCGCCTCCGCCCTTCTCGCTGAGGACTACAAGGCCGCGGCCGGTAGCACTCCGCCCGCCGACCTCGCCGCCAGCGTCGGCGGCCTTCTGAACAAAGAAGGAACCCAGGTGATGAAGGATGGCCAACTCCTCGCCGAAGTCTGGTATCGCTCGGAAGTCCCGTCCGGCCCCGCCACTTCGGAGGCCAATCTCACGATGCCGAACGTCCCCCACGGCTCTCTGCTGGCCGTCATCCGTTTCGCCCAGAAGCATGAAGACCGCCGCGGCCAGAGCGTCGCCCCCGGTGTCTACACCATGCGTTACAGCTACTTCCCCGAAAATGGAACCCACCAGGGTGCGGCCCCCCAGCGCGACTTTCTCCTCCTTGTCCCCGCCGCTGGAGACACCGACGGCAACTCCACCCCGAACTTCGAGGCGCTGTTAACGCTGAGCCGCAAGGCCTCCGGCACGCCCCACCCCGCCGTCTTCAGCATATGGAAGGAAGACCCGAAATTTTATAAGGAAGGAACCATGGAGAAGCAGGGCGAGCACGACTGGGTCCTGATGCGCAAAATGGGCGTCGTCCCGGTCTCCATGATTCTAGCCGGCCGCGGCGAGTAATCGCCTAGACCTTAGTCGCCGACAGCAAGCTGAGCGGCGTACCCTGCATGCAGAAGCTGACGTCCATCCGTACGCCCGTGAACTTCACCCGGTCACCCTCGGCGCAGCCCGTCGGTAGCGCCCGTCCGATCGAGTAAGTGTCCCGCGCCGTCACAATCAGGAAGCACTCCACGCCCGCAACCAATTCGCCTTCACCGCGAACCAACCGGTTGCCATTCACCTGCCGAGAGAACGGACCGTCGTTTCCTGGCAAACACAGCAAGCTCTCCTGGCTACCCACCAAGTGAACCGCCGTGATTGCGTCCGCGTTGTAAGTCACGAGGCCTTCCGCCGTCACCGGGCTAATCACGTCCGCTGCGAACCCGCCCGGCGGCTTGGCGAATACCCCGGCCGTCACCACACCATCGGCCGCCAGAGCCGTGCCGAAAACGCGAACTTCAGGTTCAGAGTAACCCGACGTCGGCACCTCGGCAAAAGCCACAATCGATAGCTGAGGCGGAAAGCTCGAGAGCCGCGCAAACTCCGCACTCTCGACCGTCGAGACCAGCACCTTACCCGCCACCCCATCCGACCCCGCCGCCGCGCTCGCCAACTCCTGAACTCCCAGCGCGTCCTTCGGAGCCCGCCACGGGAACGGACGCCCAGCGTCACCTGTCATCTTGCTTCCGGACAGCTCGCACGAAGCCGCGTGCTTCTCCACGAAGTCAGCGCATTCCTGCGCAGTTGCTGGTCCAAAAATCCGGCTGTAGATAGCAATATAGAAGCTATCCGCCGGCCGAATCCTTACGGCTTGGCACTCATCGCCGGTCAAGGCCGTCACAATAAATTGCATAACATCACCTCACCGCAATAAGCGTGGTGAGCGCGCCGAAAGGGACACGGATTCTTACAAAGCCGCCCGCATCTCCGTGACCGCCTGTTTCAAACTCGCTACCGGCTCCTTCACGGGAAGGTACTCCATCGTCATGTACCCCTCATACCCGGCCTTGCTGATCGCCTTGTAGATGTTCGCATAGCTCATCTCCCCCGTCCCCGGCTCATGCCGCCCCGGATTGTCCGCCACGTGGAACACCTTCACATAGGGCATCGCCGCCAGCGCCGTCCGGATCACATCCCCCCGCTCCACCTGCTCGTGATACAGGTCAAACAGCAACCGCACATGGTCGTGGTCGACGGCCTTCATCAGCCGCAACCCGTCCACGCAATTCGAGAGAAAATACCCCGCGTGGTTCACTTTCGTGTTCAGCGGCTCCACAATCAACGTCACCCCGTACTTCGCCGCCAAATCCCCACACCGCTTCGCCCCCTCCACCATCTCCGCAAACTGCTCTTCGAACGTCCGGCCCGCCACCGCATCGCCCGACATCAACAGCGCCAACGGCACCCCCATCCGCTGCGCGTACTTCAAGTTCGATTCCACCTCGGCTAACAACGCCGGCCGCTTCGCCGCCTCCACCATGTTCAGCTTCTGGCCCTTCCAGTTCGGCGTCGTCGAAATCGTGTCGATCCCCAGCCCCAAACTCCGCGCCCGCTTTTGAAACGCCTCCACGTCCATTGTCAGGTGCTCGCCCACCAATTCTACGCTCTGCAACCCCGCCCGCGCCGCAATCTCCAACCGCTCCTCCGGTGTCCCTTTCAGACACCAAAGCATCACGGAACTCGTGATTTTCGCATTCTTCGGCGGAGGCATCACAACGGGCAATTGCATACTGGCGGCAATCAATTGGCGACGGGTCATACCCCCACAGCGTAACGCATCGCGTCCCCTTCCCACCCGTCCGCATGCGCAAAAAGCCGGGTCATATGCACCACAATCTCCCGCGTCTTCCGGTGTTCATAAGCGTAGAAATTCGACAAACTCAAAATCTCATTCTCGCCCTCCTGCAACGTATCCACCGTCCGCACCGTCGCCTTCCGCAGCAGTCCCGTATGCCGATCCACCTCCCCGATCACAAACGGAAACCGCGGCCGATTGCCCCGCGGGTTCGTCGGCGTAATGTTCCCCAGCCAATAGATCTTTCCGTTCGAATGGGTCAGCAGTTGCGAACACGAACTCGGGGAAAAAAACTCCTCGCCCCCCTCGTACGTCCAGGGCACCGGCACCGACCACGTCCGCGCCCCATCACTCGAATAGCTCGCCCATCGACGGCTCGGCCGCTCCGGCGTTTTGTCGTTCGAAGCTCGGCAAACCAGCAGCAACCGCCCATCGGTCAACCGCGCCATCGTCGCCTCCATAATCCCCCGTGTCGATTGCTCCGGGCTGAGCCGAATCACGTTCGACATCCGCCACCGCAGCCTGTCCCCGTCCCATTTCCCCAACAAAACGGCCGTCTCATGCCACGTGTAGCCCTGCCCCGGGTTGTAGTATTCCCCATTCGCGCCCAAGGGCGTAATCTCCACCGGCACGCAGATCGTCCCGTCCTGCAGCGTCAACGGCACGCAACTCTGGTCCCCCATCATCACCGAGTTCTTCCCGGCCCTAACCCCGGGCAGAGGATGCGCCGCGCTGAACTCAGCCCCCTCGTGAATCACCTGATGCGTCTTCCCCGCATAGGTATAGAACAGTTGCCACCGCCGCATCCCTTCCAGCGGATCATCGGTCGGCAGCACCCCTTCCATGAAGAATTCCAAATATCGCCCCGTCGGCGGGTCCACATAGCCACACCGCAAATGCTTCCGGTACATCCCCTCGGGCCGCTTCTCCCCGGTCACAATCGTCTCCGGCGCCGACCAGGTCACCCCATAGTCCGTCGACCGCCGGCGATACGCCGTGTCGATCGTGTCCGAGCGGCTCCACCGCTGCTCGATCGAATTCATCTCGCCTCCGCTGCGCTGCGTATAGAAGGCGTAGGCCATGATCGCTGTCCCCTTGCCGGGGCTCGGGATGAAGACGCTCCGGCGCTGCGCCAAAGCAGCAGCCGGCAGGGCGAGAAAAAGGCGACGATCCATTCCGTCTATTCTTCCTGATTCATCGCCTCGATGTATTCGTCTGCGTCATGGACCACCCGGTACTCCGGCAGCACCACCAGGCTCTCAATCCGGTCCAAACGAAACGACCGGAACGCCCGGCGCAGGTTGCACCAAGCGCCCAGCGTCCACCGGTTGCCCCAAAAGAACAGGCCCACCGGTTCCACCTGCCGCTCCGAAGTCTCGCCATCGGCCCTCGTGTAACCGATCCGAATCTGGTGCTTGGCCTGGATCGCCCGCCGCAACTCGGCCAAAAAATTCTTCGTCTCCTCCCGAATGAAAAAGTCCGGCACGTAGAACGGCTCCGGCCCGTTCACCGTCCGCAGCCGATCCGGCAGTACCGCCTCGATCCGTTCGAGAGCGGTCCGCGCCGCCCGCGCCAGGTCCGCGTCCGCCCAGCCCTGGACAATCTGCGCCCCTAGCCGCAGCGCCTGCAACTCCTCGGCCTTGAACATTAACGGCGGCAGGTCGAACCCCGCCCGCAGGCGATAGCCCACCCCTGCCTCGCCGTCGATCGGCACCCCGCTCGCCATCAGGTCCCGGATGTCCCGGTAGATCGTCCGCGGTGACACCTCCAACTCCTCCGCCATCTGGTCCGCCGTAACGGCCCGGCGACGACGGAGGCACAACACGATCTGAAACAAGCGGTCGGCGCGGCGCATGACTTAAGCGTAGAACGCAGGGTTCGGCGGAATCGACTTCGCCAGGTTGACGACAAAGCCATTCGGGTCCCGCAGCACGAACTGCCGCTCGCCCCAGGGCCGATCCTGCGGCGGCCCCTCCACCGGAGCACCCGCCGCCACCAGGCGCTCGTACTCCGCATCCACGTCAGCGACGTTGAAGCTCAGCCACAGCCCCTTCCCGTCATAGGGCGCCTGCAAAAAGCCCGGCTGGTTCGCCTGGCCCGGCGCCATCAATCCCAACTCAATCTCTTCGTTTTTCAGGTGGATGTACCAGTCCGAAGAGTAGACGGCCGTGAAGCCCAGGTAGTTCACATAGAAGTCGCGCGAAGCGTTCAGATCCGGGGTAATGATCCCGATATCTCGATGGGTAAGTTTCATGCGTCCAGTATGCGGAGCCCCTCCTGACACCATCCTGTCAGGAGAGTCGCTATATACTGGGGTCATGAATCGCCGTGCATTGTTGCAGGTTGGTAGCGCGCTACCGGTGGCTGGGCCAGCGGCTCTGGCGCAGATCTCCACGACCCCCGAGTGGAAGCCAGAACTCTTCGACGCCCATACCAACGACACCGTCGTCGTCCTCAGCGAACTCATCATCCCCGCCACCGACACCCCCGGTGCCAAGGCCGCCCTCGTCAACCGCTGGCTCGACCGCTTGCTCGCCGCCGGCCCCGTCGCCCAGCGCGACGCGTTCCTCGAAGGCCTCCGCTGGCTCGACGGCTATGCCATCAAGCAGCACAATGCTCCCTTCAACAAGCTCACCGAACCCCAGCAGATCGCCATTCTAAAGACCCTCGATACTCAAGGCACGGGCCCCGGCCAGCGCTTCTTCCGCCTCGCCAAGATGTGGACCTCCCGCATCTACTACCAAACCAACATCGGTATGCGCGAACTGAACAAAGGCGGCCGTGTGCCCAGCATCAAGGACATGAACTGCGCGACCTCTCGCGGGTAACCCCTGGTGCTGAACTACCCCGAAAGCGTAGCGTACCTGTATTCGCTCGGTAACGAGCTGAAATCAGCCAAACTCAGCCTGGAGCAGGTCGGCGTCGTCTGGGAAGCGATGGGCTTTCCCGCCTCCCAACCCCCGGTCATCCACGTCGCCGGTACGAACGGCAAGGGCTCCACCTGCGCCCTGATCGAAGCCGCCATCCGCGCAACCGGCGTGAAGACCGGCCTCTACACCTCGCCTCACCTCGTCCAGCCCACCGAGCGGATCCAGGTCAACGGAGAGCCCGTCAGTAGCGCCGAGTTCGCCGACGCCTTTGCCGCCGTTCATGCGGTCTCCGAACGCCTGATCGATGAAGGAAAGCTCGAAACCCACCCGTCGTACTTCGAGACCGTCACGCTGATGGCCTTCCATGTCTTCGCCGAACGCCAAGTCGAATGCGCCATCGTCGAAGTCGGCCTCGGCGGGCGACTCGATGCCACCAACCTCGTCCGCCCCGAACTCTGCGTCATCACCCCCATCGACTTCGACCACGAAGCCTGGCTCGGCAAGAGCATCGCCGCCATCGCCGGCGAAAAGGCCGGCATCCTGAAGCCCGGCGTCCCCGCCGTCATCGCCCAACAACGCGCCCAAGCGACCTCCGTCATCGGGGCCCGGGGTATGTCCGTCGGGGCCGACCTCCACCGTTCTGCTGAAATCACCCTGGAAGTCGTCTCCGCCGACCCTTACGGCAGCACCCTTCGCCTCGACGGCACCGAAGTCCGCTGCCCTCTCGCCGGCGAGCACCAATGGGAGAACGCTCGCACCGCCGCCCGGGCCCTCCGACTCCGCGGCATACCCCTCGCCGGCATGGCCAACGCCGTCTGGCCGGGCCGCCTCGAACGCGTCAGCCACCACCCCGAGATCATTCTCGACGGAGCCCACAACCCGGCCGGAGCCCAGGCCCTGGCCCGCTACATCCAAAGGTTCCACCCCGGCCGCCGCATCGGCATGATCTTCGGCACCATGCGCGACAAGGCCTTCGAAGAGATCACCTCCATCCTCTTCCCCGTCGTCGACGAACTCATCTGCACCGCCCCCGACCAAGCGCGCTCTCTCCGGCCCGAAGCGATTCTCGATCTCGCCCCCCATCCCAACGCCCGCGCCGCCGAAAATCTGTCCGCCGCCCTGGCGCTTCCCCGAGATTGCGACGTACTTTTCATCACCGGCTCACTTTATCTGGTAGGAGAGGCGCGGGCTCTCCTCGTACAATAGAGGGTTAACCCCTACTGCATGTCTTTTGCCCTCGTCCGTACCCTGCTGATTACCGACCCGCTCATTGTTGTAGCCACGGTCGTCATGGGAATCATAAGCTACTGCCTCATCCCCATCGATAAAGATGGCAGCAAGCAGATCTGGTGCGCCAAGGTCTGGGGACGCATGCTCACCCACATCCTCGGCATGAGAATGGAAGTCGAAGGCCTCGAAAACCTCGATCCACACGCCCACTACATCTTCGCCGGCAACCACCGCAGCTACTCCGATACCCCGGCCCTGCTCTACGCCCTGCCCTACAATTTCCGCTTTATGGCCAGAAGCGGGCTGTTCGATATCCCCCTCATGGGCACCCACTTGCGAACGGCCGGCCACGTCTCGGTTTCTCTCGAAAACCCGCGGGAGGCTGTCCGCAGCCTCGTCGAGGCCGGTAACAAGATCCGGAACGAAAAGCTGTCGATCCTCATTTTCCCCGAAGGCGGCCGTACCGAAGGCGCTCTCGAGCCCTTTAAAGAGGGCGTCGCCATCCTCGGCATCAAAAGCGGCACCCCCATCGTCCCCTTCGGCCTAATCGGGACCCGCGAAATCCTTCCCATGCACGGCGTCGCCATCCGCGGCGGGGTCGTCAAAGTCCGCATCGGCAAACCCATTTCCACCGAAGGCTTAGGCAATCGCGACAAGGGTGCGCTCACCGAACAGGTGCGCAACGAAGTGGCGGCATTGCTCGGCATCGCGCCGTAGCCCTATACTGCAAGGAATGAAGAACGCCTTGCTGCTGGTGCTTCCCGTCGCGCTGCTCGCGCAACCGGAGTTCCCGCGTCCCAACAAAGACGCGGTGATGTCGATGGAAGACTACAACCCCAAATCCGGGCTGACCGTCGAAGAGCACCCCGTAAAGCGGGCCAAATATCCCTTTATCGACGTCCATAACCACCAGCGCGGCGAAATGAACAAAGCCGCTCTCGACAAGCTCGTCAAGGACATGGACGGCCTCAACCTCCAAGTCATGGTCAACCTCTCCGGTGGCTACGGCGACCGCCTGAAGAAGGCTGTCGACAACATGAAGGGCAACTATCCCAAACGCTTCGTTATCTTCGCCAACCTCAACTTCGAAGATATGGAAGCCCC
>JAPKZA010000326.1:3521-5768 GCA_026394015.1 Acidobacteriota bacterium | reverse complement strand
GAAAGGCGTCGCTCGCTCCTCCCCCGTAAGTGGACTGGCCGCTTCCGCGCACCGAGAGGTTTTCAGAGCTGGTCGTGCCGGCTACCGAAAACGCGTTGAGTTGGGGCGAAATATGCGAGGCCGCGTCTGCCCCGGCACCACCAAAGTAGGTGGCACTAAGAATGGCGGAAGTCGCGAGGTCGATATGGGCGAGAAAGGCATCCGAGGGGCCGCCGCCGAAAGATGGCTGAGTGGCGTTAACGGTTGGGAAGTCGGGCGAAGAGGTCGTGCCGGCAAGGAGGAGGCGGCCGTTGCTCGCGAACGCGGCGGCGGTGATTTCGTCGTCGCCAGAGCCTCCCCAGTACGTGGTCAAGGGGGGGGCGGTGGGCAAAAGGCTCGGGAACACAAAAATTGAAGCCAGGAAACCATCCCGAGGGCCGTTTAACTGGGACTGCCACGGATTCTGGAGCGCTAGATCGGGGGAATTGGTGGAGCCATACGCTAACCAATGGTTGCCCAATGGCAAGACGCCCCGAACGCGCTCATCACCCGAGCCACCAAAGTAGTTAAGCAGCGCTACGTTGTTTCGGAAATCGAGAGAGAGCGAAAAACCGTCCCAGCCGCCGCGGAACTGGCCAGTCTGGGTTCCGGGAAGGTCATTGGAACGCGTCTCTCCGAAAACAACTTGGTCAAATACTCCGGTAGCACGGTCCTCCTGACTGCCACCGATGTAGGTTCCGGCGATGTATGGATCTTGGGTGAAAGCAAAAAAATCGTACTCGAAGGCGAAGCCGTCGGTAAGCCCTCCCCCATAGGCGGGCTGTAAAGGAGGAGGACTACGCAAGTCACCGAAACGAATGGGAAAGTCGCGAGAGTTGGTTTCCCCTACGACGCGGACGCCTCCGCTGAGTCCTCGGGTTAATCCCAGGGGACGATCCGTGCCTGAGCCCCCGATGTAAGCGGCGCGCAGAGGCCGGAGGGTTTGAGGGTCGAGAACGACAAGGGTGATGTCTTTGCCTCGCCGCCCGAAGGCCCCGGGAAGGTCGAAGGCTTCAGTCACGCCAGCGGCTATCAGGTAGGATCCAATGCGTTGGACGCCTGTCCATTCGTCGCTGCCGGGTCCGCCAAGGGCCGCCGCGGCTTCGATTTCCGGGTCAATGATGAGTTGGCGTTGTCGGTCGTAGGGGCCGAGTTCGATGCGGGCGGTTTGAGCGCCTGCGAGAACCCATCGGGCGGTGACGGATTCGCGAATGCCTTGGTCGGAGAGTTGATAGGCCACCGGGACCCGCTGAAGCAAGTTGCCCGAGCCGACTGGGATAACGAGTTGGCCACTGGGATTGATACGGATGCCTCCAGATTGGCCTCGGAATTGGAGCCGAAAACTTCCGGGTTCGGCGCGCGGATGGACGATGAGGTCGTATTCGAGGCGATCGGGGTTACTGTAGTGCACGATGTCGATGCCGGGGTAGACGTTATTGCGGCGAATAGATTGATAAGTGGGGATGTTCCGGTGCCAGTGGGCGGGGTCATTGCCGAGGATGTAGTCGGTGGTGATGGGGGTGGTGGGGCCGGGTGTGAAAGGGTTTTGGGGTGAGCTGCCGGGCATGGTGACCCACAGGGAGCCGAGACCGGGAAGGGCGATTCGGGTACCGAGCGATTCAAGAAAGATTTGGTAGTGAGGGGCCCGAGCCAGGAATAGGACGGAGGAGGGAGCTTGGCCTTGGTTGGCTTCGAAGAGTAATCCAGGCGTGGGTGCGCTGGCGGCGAGGCAAAGGGCGGGCAAGAATGAGCCAAGGATAAGTGATCTCATAAGAAGGTCGAGCCTTGCTCCTTGATCTTAACGTGTCCTCGGCACCGTCAGACGTAAAGCAATCGCAAAGTGTTAAGTCAAAATGAAGACCCACGCACCACCGCCCGTTCGAGGAACTCATACTAGGAGCCTGCCTTGCCGGCCCCCTTCTCGCGGTGCGCAGGCGCAGTAAGCCCCATCAGGTGCTACACCAAAACGCCGGTTCGCTTGAGGAACATACAAGGGCGTGGTGCCCATTGGCGCACAGGCTCAGCGGTAAGTCTGCGAACGATGGAGAACAGCGGAGATGTGCATACTGTCAACATCGAGCCGGAAGAAGACTCGGTAGTCGCCGACGCGAAGCCGGAACATGCCCGCCAAGTCTCCATGCAGAGGAGCGACGTCACCGCCGCCGGTGCGGGAATGGGGGAGAATGCCCTCAAAGATCCGTATCGCGGTAGCTCAGCCAATCTTGCGGA
>JAPKZA010000326.1:0-3513 GCA_026394015.1 Acidobacteriota bacterium | reverse complement strand
GGGCGGCGTCCTGCCAGTCGAGACTCTAGGGCAACGGCATTACTTGTGGGCGGGAAAATCCGCCATGGTGAGTCCGAAGTCGGCGAGGACGTCCTCCATCGGAACACCTTGGCCGCCGTTGTCAAAGTAAGCCTTGCTCGCCAGAAGTCGCTGGCGTGTTTCCTCGTTCAATTCGCCTTCGCCGTTTTCGTCGAGCATGAATTTCATCAACTGCACGACGGCGGCAAGCTTCTGGGGCGCAGGTTGCCCGATGAGTTCGTGGGCTTCGGCTTCGAGGGTTTCAACGGCCATGACGTGTTCCTCCTTCTGAACTGCCGCCGCTCTTGCGGGCGGCGTTGTCAGAACTCTCATGATACGAATGCTCTCAAAGGCTTTCGCCGCCGGAAGTGGGCCTGTCGTCTGGCGGATGACGAACAGGAAGCCTTGCGCCATGTCCCTGCGTTGCATCCCATTTCATCCTCCGCTCGTGCTGCGCCGCAAGCCCAGACTCGCAATTCACAAGGTGAAAAAATAAATGTGCCCCGTCGATATCTTTCAAAAGAAATGAGTTATCGTTTTTAATTACGATTCGTTCATCCGAATGTGCGCATGCGCCACGATAGCCTTTAACCGAAGTAGCACTCGTCTCTTCAAAAGGGAAAGGAGTCGTCATGACCGAAGAACAGAAAGCCCGCCGTGCCGAAGTCGCCCGGGAGAATGGGGCCAAAAGCCGCGGGCCCGTCTCCGAGATCGGGAGATACATCAGTTCCCTAAATGGAATCTCGACCGGAGAGCATTTACATCTTCATAAGGAAGAGCTACCCGAGTGCATCGCATTGCTCTCCACCGATTGCCGTTCGGCCTATCTCCGGCTCTATCAAAAACACTTGCGGCAGTTCCAACCGCACTCGGATTTGGAGCAAACGATGCTACGGCACATGTGCGTCGAACTCTTTCAGTTAGAGCGGACGATCAATCTCGAAACCTACGCGCGGCAGCACGGCATCGACGAGACCTTACGGGCTTACCCCGATCTCTCGGACGCCGAACTGCAATTGTTCAGCTACGAGCGCGGTCTGCAAAAAGATAAACTCTGGCGCTCTCTGCAGCGAAACAAAAAAGCGCACCAGACCGCCTATGCCAACTATCTCAAGTCGTTTAAACAGCTCCGTCGTGATTTTCCCGTCGTGCCGCCAGAGCCGATCAATAGCGATGCTGACGCCAATCTTGCCGCCGATCCGTTGCCGCCTCCCGAAGTTGTGGCTGAAATCCTCGCTCACGCCGACCGAGCCAAAAACGAACCCAACTACGAATTACCCCGTTGGGTTGCCGAAGTGGTTCTAAATGAAGAACTTATGTCCGAAATTGCCCCGGATTACGACGTCGAAAAGCTGCTCGAAATCCTGACCGCCGCGCCGGTTCCGCTCGCCGCTTAGAAAAAGCGAACCCAGAAACAGAGACTTGAAAGAACCAATAAATCGAGCGCAATCAGAGTGATAGCGCCACCGACTCAAAAACCTTTGGAATTGCCAGTCGACTGAAAAACGAACCCAGGGACAAGAATCCAAAATAGGAAGTAAGTCGCTTATAATGAAGTAGATAGAGCCGACGAGTCGGGAATCGTACCCACCGAAATCACGCGTCGGGGCACCCGCTCCCCGCGGCCCGGGCACCGCCGAATCAGACCGTCTCAAAACGTCAGCGTCCCGGAAAACGAACCCAGCAACAAAACCTCGAAAAGAACAGGCAAGCCGTTTGTCCAGTTCGAGTTCCGCCCCGCTCTGCGCGGCGTCCACCAAGACGAAAAGGAACCTAGCTTCACTCCCACCACGTCTGCTCGTAAATCATTGAATCATAAACAGATTACAGTCAAATCCGCCCCGAACGCGGCCCCGCCGACTCGCCCGTCCGCCTAGCCCCGCGGCTTTCTGCTATCCTAGTGACGTTGTAGTCACACACCGAGGGGGTGAATTTTTTTTGGCTGAAGTATTAGTCCAAGACGGCGAAACGCTCGAAAACGCGCTACGTCGCTTCAAACGCAAGGTACAACAGGAAGATATCATCAAGGAGATCAAGCGTCACTCCTTCTACCTGAAACCGGGCGAAAAGCGTCGCACGAAAGAAGCGTTGGCCCGCAAACGAAACCGCAAAAAGCGGAACAAAGATGTCGAGTAACCTCCTCGGCAAAACAGTAGGGTGCCTAGCAATGGGCACCCTATTTGCGTTTGGACTACAAGCCCAAGCCCCCTACGACCTCGTCATCGCCAACGGCCGCGCCATGGACCCCGAATCCAAGCTCGATGCCACCCGCCACATCGGCATCCGCAACGGCCGCATCGCCGCCATCAGCCCCACCCCCCTCCAAGGCCGCAAAACCATCGACGCCAAAGGCCTCGTCGTCACCTCCGGCTTCATCGACCTCCACTCCCACGGCCAGTCCGACGAAAACTACCGCTACAAAGCCCGCGACGGCGTCACCACCGCCCTCGAAATGGAAGTCGGCGTTAGCCCCGTGAAACCCTGGATCGCCGAACGCCAGGGCAAAGCCCTCATCCACTTCGGAGCCACCGTCGGGCACATTCCCACCCGCATGGCCGCCGTCGGCGATAACTCCGACTGGCTCCCCCGCGGCCCCGCCGCCACCCGCGCCGCCACCCAAGCCGAGCAGGAAAAGACACTCGCCCTCATTCGCCAAGGCCTCCGCGACGGCGGACTCGGCGTCGGCATGGGCATAGCCTACACCCCCTTCGCCAGCCGCTCGGAAATCCTCGATGTCTTTAAGGTCTCCGCCGCCGCCAAGGTCCCCGTCTTCGTCCACCTCCGCAGCGCCGGCCGCCGCGACCCCGGCGTCGTCGACTCCCTTCAGGAAGTCATCGCCGATGCCGCCGCCACCGGTTCCTCCCTCCACGTCGTCCATATCAATTCCAGCTCCGGCCGCGCCTGGCTCGAAGCGATCGATATGCTCCGTGGTGCCCGCGCCCGCGGCATCGATGTCTCGACCGAAGCCTACCCCTACGTCGCCGGCATGACCCGCCTCGATTCCGCCATTTTCAACCCCGGCTGGCGCGAAACCCTCGACTCCGACTTCAACGACCTCATGTGGGTCAATACCGGCGAGCGCCTCAACGAAAAGACCTTTGAAGAGCGCCGTAAGGAAGGTGGCACCGTCATCACCTTCACCATGCGCGAGCAAGACGTCGACCAAGCCATCGCCGCCCCCGACGTCATGGTCGCCTCCGACGGCTGGATGACCGAAGGCAAGGGCCACCCCCGCGCCGCCGGCACCTACGCCCGCGTCCTCGGCGTCTACGTCCGCGAGCGCAAGGTCCTCTCCCTCATGGACGCCCTCACCAAAATCAGCTACCTTCCCGCCAAGCGCCTGGAGGCCTTCTCCCCCGCCATGAAGCGCAAAGGCCGTCTGAAGGTCGGGGCCGACGCCGACATCGCCATCTTCGACCCAGCCACCGTCATCGACCGCTCCACTTATCAAAAGCCGGCGCAGTACTCGACCGGCATCAAGCACGTCCTCGTGGG
>JAPKZA010000018.1 GCA_026394015.1 Acidobacteriota bacterium | reverse complement strand
TGGAGGACAAATGTTGACTCAATTGGCCAAAGAATACCCCCACAAGGATGCGATCCGATACGAGCACAAGAACCAGAAGTATACGTTCAAGGATCTCGATCATTAAGCCAACCTTGTGTCCAAGAAAACCGGGTCCCCTATAACCGCATCGTGGATCAACGTGACGTGGACGAGGCGGGTGTGAAGGCCGAGCAGTACTTGAACGAGCAACCTAAGTCAAAACCAGGACAGAAGCGGCCACCGCAATAGGGCGGTTCGCACGTTGCTCCATTTGGGTTGGTCTCCGGTAGCGGAGGACCGCGAAGGCTGGGGGCTTCGCGGTTGAGCGTGTGGTGGTCACATGTGTCGGCTCCGCCGCGATTCCATCAACGTCGGGTTCTAAATCAGATTTCAAAAGCGTCGAGGAGCTTTCCTTCCATTTCCTGTTCTGCGTTGACCGCGGCGCAGGGGCTGATTGAGGAATACCTTACTCTGGCAGGAAACGGCGCCGATGCTCTCGAGTCGTTCTTCCGGCCGGTAAAAACCAATTGGACTTTGGAGGGATTGAATCGGCCGCTCGACCCCACCTCTCTCTATCGGAACATCGTTCGGCACAACGGCCCGGCGACCGGCATCAACGCCGAATTGAATGTGCTGTGCGTCCACTCCAATCTCGCCACGACCGCAACTAAGTCGCTCTCGCAGCAGGCGGACATCGGCAAAGTTCAGGAATGGCTAGGGCACGCAAATGTCTCCGCCACGCGTTGTACGCCCGTCGCAAGACCCGACCTGCGTTTAAGCCCGACGACGACACGAATTTACGACCGAAGGGGGCACAAGGTCACGATCAACATTCTGTGGCGGCTCAAGAGACGTCGTTGACGACGATACCTTTAGAATTTCAGCCGCACCGCGAATTGGACCGCGCGTGGATCGTTAACCGATATCACTTGGCCGAAGGTCGGCGAGGGATTTGCCGGATAGGCTCCAGAACCGAAGTTTGCATTTCGGGTCAGGTTGTTGCGGTGATTTAGGACGTTGAATGCTTCCGCCAGGGCTTCAAGCCGGAGCCGCTCGGTAACTTGAAAACTGCGGCTGAGTCTCGCGTTCACGCCGAAGAAATCGTTCCCTGTTCCAGTGTTCCTGCCAATAAAGCCTCCGTTCACAATCGGGCGGCCCGCAGTGCCTTGAATCGTCGTGACGCCCGAGGTGATGTTCAGCGGGAAGGCCGAATAATATTGAAGCAGGCTGCTCAACTGAAAGCCGTTACTGAGCCGCTTCCAAAGCGTATTGGCCGGGCCAGTCCCAGACTGCACGCTGCCGTTGAACACGAGCCGATGACGCTGATCATCGTCGGACCGGCCGTAATCGTCCCAAATGTTATACGGGTTAACTGGGGAGCTGAAGAAAAATTCGCCGATGTTATCGAGCGACTTTGAAGAGGTATAGGAGACGCGGTAGTTTCCCCAGCGGACCGGTCGCTGGATGAAAGAGACATGAAGGCCATCATAATGCGAATCGGCGAGCGACGAGTACTGGCTGTTGTTGGCATAGCTGGGATTCGGTCGGCAGCCATTGTTTGTACCAGCCGCGACACAAGTAGACACGTTCTGGTTTACGGAGGCAATAAGATGAAGCCCCCGCAAATGCTGATACCCGACGCTTAAGGTGGTGCGCTCTCCCAACTGCTGCTCGATCTCAAAGCTGCCCTGTTCGGAATAGGCATTTTGCATGTGCCGGTTCATCGTTGTGAAATTGACGAGTACGCCGGCCGGAAGGCCGGTACTCGGAAGAATATTGGGAAACACGGGCGCGGCTGCCTGTGTGGGCGACAGCCCGATGCTAACTTGCGTTGAACTGGTGAGCGTGGTCGTGTTGCCGCTCGACAGAAGGGCGTTGGCGAGCGCCCTAAGAGGCACGCGGTCATAGAAAAGCCCGAAGCTGCCGCGCACAACCGTGCGCCTGGACTCGAACGGCGTCCATGCGAAACCAGCGCGGGGCGATATGTTGTTCCTATCCGTCTCGATGGATTTCAGGTACTGAAGATCGTACCTCACGCCAAGGTTCAAGGTGAGACGCTGGCTCACCTTCCATTCATCCTGCGCGTAGAAACCGACATTGGCGTTCGTCTGTGGCACGACGGTATTGCCGAACGTCTGGGTGAAGCCTCCATTGTTGTAGGCGCCTTGCAGGAAGGTTGCGAGCGAGGAAAATGCGTAGCTCCCCCGGATGGAGCGGGGAAAGGTGATGGCGTCATCGTTATAGAGAAAGTCAACGCCCAAGCGCAGCGCATGCGGCCCGATTTGGCGCGAAACATTATCCGCGATTTCATACAGTTTGTTGACGCGGCCTGTGGGCGAGCCGGAGAGCGTACCGAAAGAGGCAACGCCCGAAATGCTCACAGCCGGTCCGAGTGGATCGCTCGGAAGCGCCGCCAAGTTGCTGCGGGTGAATTGCGCCCTTGTTTCATTGACGGTGCGGGAAGAAAGAGTGGCGACGTTGCCCACCGCGATTGTCTGGTCGCGGTTGTCCAACCCGGACGACGCCGACGCCGCGTTTAAGGCGCCCGCGCCGCGTGAGTTCTTGCTGCTCACGTCGTAGAGACTGTAGCGGGCGCTGAACTGGTCCTTGGAGCTGAACTGATGGTCTAGCTTGCCCAGAAAGTTGGTGTTATGAACCGGGTTCGGATAAAGGCCGGTCGTAATGGGAAGGCCTGGGTAACCGGTTGCCGCCAGCCTAGCGTTGATGACCGCCACATTGGCGGGGGCTATTGTGATGAGCCCGCTTTGATTGAGCAAGCGCTGCTCGAAGTTGGCGAAGTAGAAGGTTCGATCTTTCACAATGGGGCCGCCGAGACTTGCGCCATATTGCGTTTGGGTCGAAGGAAGCTTTGCGTTGGACAGAGGGTTCGCCGCGTTAAAGCGCTGATTGCGAAGATAGCCGTAAAGGTCCCCGTGGAGCATATTCGTTCCGCTCTTGGTGACGACATTGATATAGCCGCCAAGAGCGCGCCCCAGTTCTGCCTGGCCTCCAGAAGTGACGACCTGAAGCTCCTGTACGACATCAAGTCCGTAGAAGATACCGCTGAGGCCCGCGGCGTCGTCGTTTGCGGAAAGCCCATCCACGATGAAGTTATTCGAGAAGTTTCGCTGGCTACCAACGGAGAGGCCCTGGCCGGGCACAGCGGAGGTTTCGGCAAAGAGCTGGTTGCTTGCCGTATTGGTTGGCGAGACGCCCGGCACCAGCAGGGCGATATCGAGGAAATTGCGCCCGTTCAGAGGGAGGGCGCTGATTTCTCTTTGCAGGACGGTCCCGGCGACTTGCGTGCGCGCCGTCTCAAGGACGGCTCCTTCTCCCATGACGGTGATATTGGCTTGCGCCGATTCGAGCGCCAGTGAAAGAGGCAGTTCAAAGGCGGACCCCACTGTCAGCACAAGCGACCGTTTCACCTCACCAAAGCCTAGCTTCTGGACCCTGATCTCATACGGACCGATCTTCAGGTAGGGGAAGCGAAAGCGCCCTTCCCGGTCGGTCTTTGCGCTGTTGTTGAGATTCATGTCGGTTTGCGTCGCCGTGACCGCCGCGCCTTCGACGACCGCGCCCGATGGATCTGTGATGCGTCCACTGACGCTGGCATAGTTGATTGTTTCCTGCGCCGATGCGAGCCCGGGTGGCAGCAGCAGCGCTGAAAGGAGAGATGAGAATACCTGTCTTTTAAATATGGAACGGGCAAATATGGATAGAAACATGAAGCCTCCTCTGGCATATGCTGGTTACTCAAATGGAACGGGCGGCGGCGTTCAATAGCCAACGCAAGGGGACGTCCATTTCTCTTTTCACGCGCCGTCGCGGCGGGAAGAATTTGGAGATGACTAGCTTATGAAGCGAGGAGGGCCGCGTTTGTACCAAGCGCGGCGGAAGGAGATGCGGCCACGGGCTGCCGTCTGACGCACCCCTGTGGGGTGAGCTGTAAAGGATATGGCGACGGTCGCCTTATCCCCTGGAAGCGGCGTGTTGCCATTGCTCGTGAAGACTCCGGCAACCGGATAATGAGGGCACTTGTTCGGAGCGTGGAAAGACGGCCCTGATGATGGCGCGGAATGTCGCGCCATCGAGCAGCCGTGTTTGCCTCGGGTACGGCAACAGGCGGGCAGTTGCGATTGCGTGTCTGAAAACATCGCTGGCCCGATCAGCGCGAAGCTGAACGAGAGAAGCAGCAAAGCTGCGGCCAAACGGTGCATAACGTAATTCTATGCGTTTCACGGACGGCGATGGGGTATGCGCGCTTCGTTCCGCGAGGAAGGCGGCATTATGGAGCGGATCTCGATTTGATACGTCCTGAACAAATCGCTCAGCGCCCCTTTGGTATCTCAAACGTAAGGCTGGCCCAGAAACTTTCCCAATCGGCGACCTGAGGCTCGTCGCATCGCTCCATCACGATGGCATGAAGCCTGTGAGGTCCGAAGGCTTTGACGGGAATGCGGACACGCCCTTCTCGATCGGTGCGCCCGAAAACCTCCATTTTGGCTTTGCCGCCTTCAAGCCAGGCGGATTCCACCGCAACGTCCACGGCCGGTTTTCCCCGAAACAACACCTGGACTGGAAGCGTGGCGCCGGGCTTCAGGGAATAAGGATCAGCCTCAGGAACGATCTCAATCGTGAGCCCAGTGCGTTCGCGGTAATATCCATCAGGCTTGCCAACCTGAATCAACGATTTCACATACTTGCTATAGCGCTCACGGCCCGGCTTTGCGGCGTCTCCATGTTCCTCGCGCCACTTTATGGCGTTCGTTAAATTCTCATGCGTCAGATAGGACTGGAACTTCTTCGGCTCCAGTTCGATGAATGTAGGAATGGTTTGAGCGGTCAGAATGGCAAGGCCCTCCCCCGGAACATTCACCGTCGCGACCGTCCGCTTGGCCTCGGCGACGATATCCTCGAAAGAAGCCGTATCGGCCCGTGATACCAGCTTTGTGTTCCGGAGTTTGTCCGCCTTTACGGAGGAGACGCCTACAGGAAATTCGTCTCCATTTTGAAACACAAGCCGGAGCCGCTTTCCCGGTTGAGTCACAAATTTCTCAGGCATCAAGTACAGATCATGAGAGAAGAGCGGCGAGGCTCCCGCCATCAGCAGCAGCGATAAAATACCTTTAGCTTGAAAAGTCATAGGAACAGTCATCCTTTAGAATTGCACCTTCAGTGAAAGCTGGATGGATCTCGGGCCGCCCACCTGGAACAGCGGGTTCAAGCCTCCGGCGCTGGATGCGCTGACGATCTGCGTAGATCTTCCGAAATTCGTATTCGTCAGAATGCCAATCGGATTGGCGAAATTCGGCGTGTTGAAAAGATTGAAGGCATCCGCCCGAACATCTAATCCCACGCCCTCAACGAGGCGGAACCTTCTACGCACGGAAAGGTCCACCTGCTCTAGTCCAAATCCGCGCAGCGCATTGCGTCCCAGCGTTCCCTGACGGGTTTGCGCCAAAGGCGCCGCGCCGTCGAACGCCGCCGGGTTGAACCGCCTGCCGCCCGGCAACGCATCGCTGTAAATATAGACTGGTTGACCCGGAACAAGATCGGGCCGTGCGATCGTCGTTAGCCCCAGCCCAAGCGTATCGCGGCCAGTAAGCACGTTGACGGGCGCAGCGGACCTGAAGCGCATGATGGTGTCGAGCGCAAAGCCGCCGGCAATGATCCGGGCCGCGCGATTTGAAGTGAAGACAGGAATCTCATAACTGGCCGCTCCCGTAAACGCATGACGAATATCGAAGGAAGAGGGCCCTCGATCCGATGAAGGGTTGACCCTGACGGCCTGCGCCTGAAGGCTGTTGTTGGATTCGTCAGAGGCAGTATCCAGAGACTTCGCCCACGTGTAGGAGAAAAGCGCTTGCAGACCGCGCGTCATCCGCCGTTTGAATTGCGTCTGGAGAGAATTGTAGTCCGAATAACCGCCATTATTGACGGAGTCTACGCGCGCGAAGAGCGGGTTTTGGAGCGTCTGCGTTCGCAGGCTTTCAATGCGCGCCAGCCGCCGTCCAGCCGAGCCAACATAAGACGCCGACAATGCATTCGCGTTGCCGAAGGGCTGCTCAATTGCGAAGCTATATTGCAAAGAATACGGAAGCTTGTAATTGTCCGCATAATCGAACAATCGCGGATACGGCGGATTGATGGTCTGCGGCCCGACTTGCGAAAAGAGAACCGCTGCGTCGAGCGGCGTATTGGTGACGGCCACAGCCCTCGCAAACGGATAATTCGATGGGGAGAAAGCGGTGCCGCTAAAGGCGTAACCAAGGTCATAGAAGGAGCCGAAACCAGCGCGGATCACCGTGCCGCGCCCTCTTAAAGGTTGATAGGCGATGCCAACGCGTGGCGCGAAATTGCCATAGGTCGTGTCGTAAAGCTTCGTTCCTGCAGGAGCCAGTTTCGCCGTGGGCGGGTTGTCAATCCCCGTCAGCGTGAGGGGCAGGCGTCCATTGGCTTCCGACGGCGCAGGGTTTACCTCCCATCGAAGACCGTAGGTGAGCGTCAGCCGCGGATTCAATCGCCAAGCGTCTTGAATAAAGGCCGAATAGTTGACGTAGCGCGGTTCCAGATAGCCATCCGCCTGCCGGACTTCGCCGCTGGGAATGATGCCTGTCGTCAGCGCCGTGATGGTGGGAAATGTCAGCGTTTTACTAAACAAGCGCCCGCCGATGGAAGGCGCCAGCCGCCTGACATCCACGCCGAACTTCCAGGCATGGGCGCCTGAATTCCAACTCGTCGTGTTGACGATGTTCAGTTGTTTTTGCGTGTTCCGGCTGAACACGCCGGGGCTGATCGTGTTTTCATCATTCGCGCCGATGGTCAGATAGTAGAGCGACGTGTCAGGGTTCGCGAAAGACGGAAACAGGATATCGCGCGGCAAAATCTTGGCCCCGCCAAAAGTGTCTTGTTCATAAATCTGCGATGCGACCGCGCGGCTCCAGTTGAAACGCAGATCATTCGTTATGGCGCTGGAAACAATCATCGTTGATCCTATGGTCGCGGTTTCCGTCCTGCCGGGCAGAATGGCCACGAAGCTTGGCGTAGCGAAACGGCCGCGTTCCCGGTTTTCGGAAGGGGCGTAGTTGTAACGTCCAAAAACCGAAATCCGTTCTGAGAAGGAATGATCGGCCCGCACGCTGGTGGCATTCAGTCTGGAGGGATTGGAGAAACTCGTCACATAGGGCGTCTCCGCAGGCGCACCCAGCAACGGCGCGGCCACGGGCAACGGATATGCGTCCAGGATGCTCTTCAACATGCCGGTGGCCTGCGCGCGCGCTGCGAGTGAAGGTACGCGCGAAGGAACTGAAATCACCGGCTGTATGAGGCGCAAACCTTCGTAGGAGACGAAAAAGAAAGTTCGGTTGCGGCCATTGTAGATTTTTGGAATCAACGCCGGGCCGCCCAGCGTGAACCCGAAATCGTTCTGACGCAGCGCCGGCCGCTTCAAACCGTTCACGTTTCCAAACCAGCTATTGGCGTCCAGTTTGTCGTTTCGCAAATAGTTGAAGGCGCTTCCGTGAAAGCTGTTCGTTCCCGAACGCGTGACGATCGCTACCTGCGCGCCAGGCTGACGACCGTACTCCGGTGCGTATGTGGATGTCTGGATGGTAAACTCCTGCACGGCGTCCACGGACGCCAGAGCACTCGTACTGCCTTGCGAAGAAAACGATGGCGTTCCCCCGCCCGCGCCTTCGTAGGGCGTTGTGGCGAACGGAAGCCCGAAGTTCGCTCCCACGCCGTCTACCGTAAAGTAGTTCGTCCCGCTGCGCTGCCCGTTGACGGAAAACTGACCGGCATCAGGAAGCGTAGACGGTACAAGAACCACGCCGGGCGAGAGATTTATCAGGGTCTGAAAGGAACGGCCGTTCAAAGGCTGATTCTCAATGAATCCCCTGTCCACGGACGTCGCTACGGCAGGGTTTTCGCGCACGAGCGGCGCTTCATCCGTCACGACGATCGTCTCGTCGCGTCCTGCGACCTTGATAGTGAGGCGGAGCGATCGTTGGTCATTCGCGTTGATAGCGATGTTGGTGAAGCGTGCCTTGGCGAAGCCGGGCTGTTCGACAAAGATCTCGTATCCGCTCGGCGCAATTTGCGAAAAAACGAAGGCACCGTTGGCGTCGGTTATCGCCTCCCGCGAAACTCCTCTTGCGGGATCGTGCAATCTGACGCTCGCGGAAACGATCACCCTGTTCTGTTCATCCTGAACCGTTCCAGAAAGGGAAGCGGCGGACGATTGCCCGAAGAGTGGCATAGCTGCTATGCAGATCGCGAAGCCAATGAGCGGCATATTTCCCGTGCGCATGTGTCTAAAGAACCCTCCCGGTAACACGAATATCAAAAAGTTATTACGAACTTTGTCCGCTTTTGGATTCAAAGAGGCGTCACTAAATCCATCGGGAATGGATCTGATTTCCGCTCGCGCCTTTTGCTGGGCGTGCGCGAATTCGCTTCTGCGAGCAAGGTCGAGCGCCGGGCAGATCCGAGCCGATAAGTTAGAGAATGAGAACGCTTAGGCTGCGCACACAACTTTCATAATCGTAGCAACCTTCGTCCTCTTCACGCTGAAGCAGAAAGATGAGCTTCTCTGATAGGTTGAGCGGTCAGGTGGAGGGCGGCGCAGTACGCACGGCCTTTTCCTCAAACGGAATGGAGTGGATGCTTTTCAGCCGTCCGGAGTCGTCGGGCAACGCCCGCCACCCAGCCAAAACGAAATCGATGTGATCCTGCATGACGCGCAAGGCGCGTCATCGCTCATCCAGCGATAAATCATTCGCACGCTCAATCCGGAAGGCGGATTCACAAGACGGCTGAAGAAAGCTTCAATGGACAACCCAACGCGCAGCCATTGGTCGCGCAGTTCGGTGGGGAAAGGATTGCGTCTTTCTTCCTCAGGGGCACGAGGGAATTTGGGAGTCAAGTTCGTAATAGCCAGACATCAACACTTCGGCGTTTCGCTTCCGTCTGTATGCCGGGCGTAAGAAAAGGTCGACAACCGCGGCTCGGTCACGCGGCACTACTGCGCCGTGCCGGTAGAAACAACTTCAACGTCTTGTAGCAAGATAAGACCTTCTCGTACCATCGGCGTGATGATTGGCAGCACGGCGCGGATCTTCTCATCAGTATCAACCGCGATAATGGTCACCGGTTTGTCGTCGGACATGCCGAACAGTCCTTTGCGATGAATTCGCCGGTGCCGTCCATATCCCATCAGTCCGAGATTGACCGTTGCCCCAGCAATTCCCTGGCGCTCAAGGGTCATGACGATAGCGGCATAAAGGTGCGAGTCCTGCCACATATCGGTTTCATCTACGAAAATAACCAGCGCCTTCCGTGCTGTTGACATCATGATCTCCGTTCTCTCCGTCGCTCCACCAGGTAGTACATGCTGGGCAGAGCGATCAGCGTAAGGAACAGGGTTGAGAGTAACCCGCCGACCACAACAGTTGCCAATGGCCGTTGTACGTCCGAGCCGATTCCCGATGCCCGTGCCGCCGGCACCATACCCAACAATGCCACGACGATCATCATCAGGACCGGACGAACCTGCGCAACCGAACCCTTGAGCACTGCCGATTGCAAGTCCGCGCCTTCCTGAGTTCGCCGGCGATTGATTTCCGCCACCATGAGGACACCGCTCATCACGGCAACGCCAAAGAGCGAAATGAATCCAACGGCGGCGGAGACGCTCAGGTTGATCCCTCGCATCCATAGAAATAGAATCCCGCCCACCAAGGAAAACGGCACATTCATCAGCACAAGAAACGCATACTGTTGCGATCCAAAGGCAAAGAAGAGGAGGGCGAAGATCAAAGCGATGGTCATGGGCAGTACCACCATCAGACGCTTGCGGGCGCGTTCCAGATTTTCAAACTGCCCGCCCCAATCTACGGTGTAGCCCGACGGCAGCCGCACCGCCTTCGCAAATTTGGACTGGGCATCCTTCACGAAGCCGCCCTGATCCCGGCCGCGGATATTGGTCCGAACGGTGATCTGACGTTCGTTCTCGCGGCGGGCGATAATGCTTGCGCCATTGACGACGCGAATCTCGGCTAGTTGCGACATGGGTATTCTTCCGCCATCGGCGGTGTGAACGAGAATGTTGCCAAGATCCGCCAGATCAGTGCGAGCAGCCTTCTTATAGCGTGCCGTAATATCGAATCGACGCTCGCCTTCGAAGAGGCTAGTGATCGCTTTACCGCCTACAGCCAATTCGATCAACTGCTGGACATCCTCAACATTGATGCCGTAGCGCGCCACTTGGGGGCGCTTCACGAGAATTTGGACCTGGGCCTGGTCGGCTTCCTGTTCGATGGCGGAATCAGCCGAGCCGGGAACGGTGCGGATCGAATCCAGCGTCTGTGCCGCCAAGCCCCGCAGGGTGGTAAGGTCGCTGCCTGTTAGGATTACCGCCAGATCTGCGGACGAACCCGTGACAGACTCGGTAACCGTATCAATGATCGGTTGCGTGAAGTTGAACGTTGCCCCTGGGATGTTCTTCTTCAATCGGTTGTTCAACTCTTCCACGAGTTGCGGCTTGCCTTTGCCCGCAGTCCATTGGTCATAAGGCTTCAAGGTAAGCAGTAGCTCGTTTCGATTCGGGCCGAACGGGTCGGTACCCGAATCGTTGCGGCCTGTTTGCGATGCCACATTGCGCACCTCTTCCGATTGACGAATCAGTCCGCTCATGTCGTTGGCGATGTCTGCCGACTTGGCCAACGCCGTGCCTGGAGGCAAATTCGCGCGGACCCAGATCACGCCCTCGTCTAGTTGCGGAAGGAACTCTGAACCCAGTGTAGCCGCGAGGGCGAAAGCGCCAGCAACGATGGCAAACGACGCCATGACCACATACGGGGAGCGTGGCAGTACCCGGGTGAGAACTCCTTCATAGCGGCGGTAGACCCACGCCAGAACCGGATTCTCCCAGTGTTTTGTCCCCTTTTTGAACATATAAGTTGCAAGCACCGGGATGACCGTCAACGTGATCAGCATCGAACCCAAGAGCGCCGCGCATACCGTGAACGCCATAGGCGTGAAAAGACGGCGTTCGACGCGCTCCAGAGTGAACAACGGAAGATAAGCGGAAATCAGGATCAGCAGGGAAAAGAAGATCGGCCGTTCCACTTCAAAGGCCGCGTCGCGGACCTTCTCCAGCACTCCGTCCTCCGAGTCGCGGCGTGATGACAGGTGATGGACGATGTGCTCCACCATAATGAGCGTGCCGTCCGCGCGGCGCGAAAGCTTCCCAGAAAGAGAAACAGTACGACGAGGACGATGACCAAACCTTCGAGCAGGGTCCGGGAGACCGTGTTCAACGTATTGGCGACCAGGTCGCGACGGTCATAAATAGGAGCGATCTTAACGCCCTTCGGCAAGCGAATGTCGTTCAGGTTGTCTATCGCCTTGCTCACGCCGTCGAGGACGTCCGATGGATTTTCGCCGCGTCGCATCAGAATGATGCCTTCCACTCCGCCGAGCTTTCCGTTCAGGCCGAAGAGTCCAGTCTGAAGCGCCGCGCCGATCTTCACCTGTCCCACATCTCGGACCAGAACAGGTACGCCGTTGTTCGCAGCGAGAACGATGTTCTCGACATCCTCGACGGTCTTGATGAGGCCGACACCACGCACGACCAGCGACTGGTGCTTGTTGTCCAACAGCGCGCCTCCGGCATTTTTGTTGTTGGCGTTCACGGCGGCGGCGACCCGGTTGATGGTGAGGTTGTATTTTTCGAGCGCCAACGGATCGATCTCGATCTGATATTGCTTGGTGAGTCCGCCGAACGGGACGACATCGGCTACGCCGGGGACTTGGAGGATGCGAGGTGCGATCACCCAGTCCTGCAATTCGCGCAACTGGATCTCGTCGTATTCTTTCGGTGCTTCGAGGCTATAGCGGTACAACTCGCCAATGGGAGTGGATAACGGGCCAAGCGATGGATTCGCGCCATCAGGCAGATTCGTGTCCTTGAGCTTTTCGCTGACAACCTGGCGCGCGAAGTAGTCGTTGGTGCCGTACTCGAAGGTGAGTTCCACTACCGACAAACCGAAAATCGTTCGCGAGCGGCGCGCGATTACTTGAGGCACGCTGTTGAGAGCCCGCTCAATCGGAACCGTGACCTGTTGCTCCATTTCCTCGGCGGCGTGACCTGGGAAAACGGTGATCACGACCACCTGTGTGTCCGAGATGTCGGGATAAGCTTCCAGTTTGAGGAGGCGAAACGAGTAGATCCCAAGGCCGATCAACACAAGTCCGATGGCGACGGTGATGAACCGGTTGTAGAGTGCAAAGCGAAGCAGTTGCGCGATCATCTTACGAATGCCTCACTACTGGACACCCTTGAGCAGCATTCCACCGTCGATCACGATACGGTCACCTTCGGCGAGGCCAGTCAACACCGGGACGCGTTCGCCATCCTGCTTTCCAAATGTGATCGTCACCGGCTCATAGACGCCCGTTGATTTTTCTCGATACACGACGCTGCGCTTGTCCGATTGCACAATCGCGCTCGACGGGATCACGGGTACACGCCGGAAAGTCTCTTCGTGCCGGATCTCCCCAAACATCTCCGGTCGCAACCGGCCCTGTGCATTGCTCAGCGCCGCGCGAACTTTGATCGTCCGGGTTTGCGGATCGACGACGTCCGCAATTCGCGCCACAGTGCCAGTAAAGACCTCATCGGGATAGGCCGATAGTGTGATCTTGACGGTTTCGCCACGCGTCACCAAACGAATCTGGCTCTCTGGCACATCTGCGGCCATGAACACGCTGCTGAGGTCGGCAATCGTCATCAATGGCGCACTCGTGTCGTTCCTGTATTCACCCGACGCTACCGACAGTTCCAGGATCTTTCCCGCCAACGGCGCTCGGACCTGGATCATGGGATTCGTATCTCCCGGCTTCACGCCAAGAATTTCCAATCGCCGGACGCTTTCATCCTGCGCCGCTTTGGCTTGCTCTACGGCCGATTTGGCTTGCGCCAGCGATGCCTCGGCGCTCACGACTTCTTTCTGAGCGATTGCTCGCCCGGCATACAGATCCTTCACGCGGGCTAGATCCGCCTCGGCTTTGGCGAAAGTCGCTTTGCTCTCTCCCGAACGAGCGAGCGCCTGTTGGTAGGTTGAAGTCGCGGTGCTAGCTTCCGGACTCTGGATCGTCAGCAGCGGCTGGCCTTCCACCACGGCATCGCCAACCGCGACCATCACGCGCATCACCCGGCCGGCCACCGGCATGACAACGCGAGAAATCCGATTGGGGTTCGATTCGATCTTTCCTGGAGCCACGACTTCATCGAGCGGTACGCGAGCCGCCTGCACTACGGCGACTTTAATGCGCTGCAATTGCGGAGAGCCAACTGGAAGTCGAACTTCGCCCGTCGGCGATGCCTTTTCTGGCGGTTTCGCATCTTGCTTGGCCGCTTCGGGCTTTTCTCCACACCCAATGAGAAACAGCAAAGCCGCAGAAATGACAGCCGTCCGCCTCATCGGATCACCGCCTTACCGGAAGCGGAGTCAATCAAATAGAGACTCCGCGCGAATTCAGCGCGCGCCTCATTGTAGCTTTGAATCGTTTCGTTGTAGGCTCTTTGAGCATCCAGGAGTTCTACCAATGTTGCCTCCCCTCGGCGATACGAGAAATCGGTGATTTGACGAACGTCGCGGGCCTTGGCAAGCATTGCCCCTTCTAGCCGTTCGAGAGCCGTTAGAGCGTTTGTGTATTGCAGGTATGCCGTTTCGACGTCGGTTTGGATCGTCGCGGTCAACGCCCGGATTCTAGCCTCGATCTGCCGCTGCTCCTGATTTGCCCTTTCGATTTCGCCCTGATTTTTGTTGAAGACGGGAATGTTGGTGCTGAAGAAAACGCCAACCGAGCTCCCACGACCAGCCAAACCCTGCTGGCGTCGATACTCCGTGCCGACGGTATAGTCGATCTTGCTTTGGGCAAGTTGCAACTTAATATCGGCGAGCGACCGCGCCTGATCTCGCTGCACGCTGCGCAAGTCGGGGCGGGATTCCAGTGCAGCCTTGACAAGTTCCGTTTGGTCGACTGGCTGCCCGTCCTTTCGCAACTGGCCGGTGACATCAACCAGCGGACCTTTATTGGTTCGGCCAAGGAGCAGTTGCAGCCGCACTCGCGCGGTCCGCAATTTCAAGTTCGCTTGGCGGGCGGCGCTTTCAAATTGCAGTTGAGCCAGTTCGGTCCGAAAGAGCTCCACCTCGGCCAAGTCCCCGGCGCTCACTCGTTTTCGATTGACCTCCACGATATCGCCGAACGCTTTAAGATTGTCCTGCGCGAGAGCCAGATTCGCTTTTGCTTGCAGAGCTTCCACGTAGGCGTTCTGAACATCCAGGGCAAGGGTTCGAATCGAGTTGAGGAACTGCAACTCGACGACCGCGCGGCTGCCCTCCGCCACCGCGATCCGATTGGCTCGTTTCTGACCGCGCTCCAGCAGGAAATCCGTGCGGACGTTATATTCGGACGGGCCCGCCTGGTTCACAGCGTTGTAGCCTGTACCGAGCAGGTCGAGGTGATCTCCACCGAAGCTGAGCACAGGGTTGGGTCGCAGCTTCGCGGTAATGATGCGGGCGTCAGCCACGGACAGATTGAACTTCTCCGCAACGAGATCCAGGTTGCGGTCGATTGCTTCTCGAACGGCTTCGTCAATTGTTAGCGTTTGGGCCGAAGGTTGCGGCGCTTGCTGAGCAGAGGCTGTCCCCGCAAGAATTACCATCACGAACGCAAGGAGTAAGTTTTGGGTTCTGTTCACAAAAGTGTCCCCCGCATAAAGATGCTAGCAATGGTGAAGTAGATGACCAGCCCGCTTACGTCAACTAGCGTTGCGACGAAAGGGGCCGAGGCGCTAGCCGGATCGAGACCGAATCGGCGAAGGATGAAAGGCAGCATGGAACCGGCCATGGTTCCGAACAACACGACTCCGATCAAACTACAGGCCACCGTGAGCCCGATGATCACATAGTGTTCACCGTAGGGTTTCCAGATCGCCTGCCAAAGGACAATTCTCGTCAAGCCGATGCTGGCGAGGACCGATCCGAGCACCAGTCCCGTCGCAAATTCGCGCCGGATGATCCGCCACCAATCGCGGAGCTTCACCTCGCCCAAAGCCATGGCTCGGATCACGAGGGTAGTCGCCTGGGAACCGGAGTTGCCTCCGCTGCTGATAATGAGCGGTACGAATAGTGCCAGCACCACGGCACGGGCGATTTCCTGCTCGTAGTAGCCCATCGCCGTAGCTGTGAGCATCTCGCCCACGAAGAGGACGGCGAGCCAACCGGCCCGCTTTTGAACCATGCGCCAGAAACCGATTTCAAGGTACGGAGCGTCCAAAGCCTCCATACCGCCGAGTTTCTGGATATCCTCGCTGGCCTCTTCCTGGACGACAGCAACGATGTCATCCACGGTCACAATGCCTTTCATGCAGTTGTCGCCGTCCACGACGGGTATCGCCAGCAGGTGGTGCGTGGAAAAGAGCTTCGCGACCGCCTCCTGATCGGTATCTTCTGTGGTCGTTACGATCTGCGTGCGCATGACGTCGCGCACGGTCTTGGACTTGTCCGCGGAAAAGAGATCCCGGAAACTGACAACGCCGAGTAGATGTTGTCCGTCGTCCAGCGCGTAGGCATAGTAAATCGTTTCCAGTTGGCCTGCTTGGCGTCGCAGGTAGGTGATTGCCTCATCCACGGTCATCTCGGGTCGGAGTCGAGCAAACCGGGGACTCATAAGTCCTCCAGCCTCGTCCTCTTTGTACGCGAGTAATGCGGAAACCTCCCGTTGGGCAGTCTCGTCCAGTTGCTTTAACCAGTTCTGCCTTTGGCCGGGCGGGGTTAACTGGATGAGATCGGCCGCATCATCGGGCGCAAGCAGGCGAAGCCAGATCCGGTGCTCGCCTTCCGGTAAGGCCGCAAGCAGGTCTAGTTGGTCGCGGCTGCTCAGTTCGAGGAAGATGTCATCGGCCTGTTCGCGCGGAATCGCCTGGAACGTTTCCAGGCGCTCTCTCGGCCCGAGTTTGGGCCATCGCTCAAGGATTTCTTCTAGGCTTGTTGCGGTTGTTGTCATTTCTCGGGCTTCGCGGGACACACTTCGACCAAAGCACAAGTGCATGTACAGCACCATGGCAAGGCGTGCAGAATCGGCATCGATCAGCAGCGGATATCGCCAGGGCGAGTGAAATGCGTACACTGGTTGTACGGTTTTCGTACAGCAGCCACGATTTGGCAATGAATAGTGTGGACCGCAGTGGGCGGATGGTTGGCGCGAGAACTGCAAACTTTGATTGGTCGTGGAGGCCACTCCCATGCGTTTCCCGAGGATAGTCGCCGCGCAGCGACTGCAAACCTGGCTGCTCATCACGGCTCTGGTTGCGGTCTTCGTTGCGGCGTTGCTGGTCGTTGACCTGGCGCGAAATCTTCGCACGGTGGTCATCAGTGACACTTCGAAGGCGCTGACGAATGCCGTCAAGGAACTGACCCAGTCTGGCATCGCGTGGCAGTCCGTCCGCCGCTCCGCCACCGACGATGACGTCGTCGAAACCGAGTTGAGCCGCGCGTCCTATGAGGTGCTACGTTCTTACCCGGACGTGGAGGGCGGCTTCATGCGCGGCAGCGAGGTGTTTGGCCACACTTGCCCAACTTATACGGAGCCAGGAAGCACTCTACGGCAAGCACCGCTCGAAGCGAAGGAAGTGAGCGCAGGCCTTGACGAGAGTCGCGCTTCGGGGCGAATCGTGACGCGGATCGTTCACGACGGCCGCGATCTTGTCGTTGTGACAACAATTGCCGGTCGGGAAGGTGAACTTTCCGCGTGGTGTCTAAGGCGTCTGTTCAACTTCAGCGAATCCAACGAGATCAATCAGAGAATGCTGCTCGTTGGCGCGATGATCGTCGCGCTCGGGGCAATCCTCGTGGTTCTCCGGCTCAGCTTCAGCCTGCAACGCGGCTTCGGCGTTATCCAGTCCGGACTGGAAAAACTCCGAACCGATCCCAACTTCCGCCTCCCAGACCCAGCGCATGAACTGAAGACGATCGTACAGGCCGTCAATCAAATGGCCGAGAGTCGCCAGACCGTGGAAGGAGAACTGCGAAGGGAAGATCGGCTTCGCATGATGGGACGAGTTGTCGCGGGAATTGCCCATGAGATCAGGAATCCCCTGAACTCGATCCGGCTCACTGTACGCGTCCTCGCTCGACGGCTGCAACACGAAGTCTCCGCCGAAGAGCCGATTTCACTGATCACGGCAGAGATCGACCGGCTAGACTCCCTGCTTAAGAGTCTGCTCGTATTCCGTGCTGAAGAAACCGAGAAAATGCGGATGCAACCAGTGGAGCCCATCTTGCAGCGTACGATTGCACTGGTGAAACACCATGCTGAAGAGCGCGGTATCAGCATCGCGCTGAATTCGATTCCGGAGTCCACGGCATGGGTCGATGGCGACTATTTGCAACAGGCCCTGATGAACCTGCTTCTGAACGCCATCGACGCTTCGGGCAGCAAGGGTCTTGTCGAGGTGACAGTCAGCCTGCAAGGTGACCGGCTGGAAGTGGATATCGAAGACAGCGGACCTGGCCTGACGGCTGAACAGCAGGACCGGCTCTTCGAGGCCTTCTACACGACGAAGACCGGTGGCACGGGGCTGGGCCTTGCCGTCACCAAGACGCTCCTCGAAAAAATGGGTGCAAGCATCCGCTCAGGAAATGGGACCAAGGGCGCACGGTTTGAAGTGTTTCTGCCGACGGAGCAGATCGCGTGAGAACCAGAATCCTGATCGTTGAAGATGAGCGCACTGCATTGAAGGCACTGTCACTGTTGCTCGAAGACGAAGGGTACGAGGTTCTCAAGTCCGAGCGCGGTGAGGCCGGCTTGCAACTTGCCTTGCAGGAGGAGCCGGATCTGATCCTGCTCGATATCCGTTTGCCCGATGTCGATGGCATCACGGTTCTGCAACGGTTACGGGCGGGCTACTCCGACGCCGCAGTCATCATCATGACAGCCGAGACCACCAGCAGCAATGCGATCCGCGCCACGCAGTACGGTGCGTTTGACTACGTTTCAAAGCCGATCAACGATGAGCATCTGCTCCTGCTGATTCGACGGGCGCTTGAATACAGATCCCTTGAAAAAGAGGTCCGGGAGTTTCGGCAGACGCCGCCACAACCAGGGATTCCGGGGATAGTCGGTCACAGTCCGGCGATGCAGGAAGTCTACAAGTTGATTGGGCGGGTGGCGGGCAGCAACGCTACGGTGCTGATCGGTGGTGAGTCCGGCACCGGCAAAGAATTGGTGGCGAATGCCGTTCATGAGTTCAGTGGCCGCGCCAAGGGTCCGCTGGTCAAAGTGAACTGTGCCGCGATTCCGGATGCCTTGCTCGAATCCGAACTATTCGGATATGAAAAAGGCGCGTTTACGAATGCCGCGTCGCGCCGGATCGGGAGGTTCGAACAAGCCAGCGGCGGGACGCTCTTTCTGGACGAGATTGCGGAGTTAGCGCCGAATCTTCAAGCCAAGCTCCTTCGTACCATCCAGGAAAGAACTGTCGAGCGCCTGGGCGGTAATGCCGCGATACCGATTGACGTTCGCCTGATCGCCGCGACGGCGCACGACCTCAATGAGAGTGTCGCGAACGGCCACTTTCGCGAGGATCTCTTCTACCGCCTGAACGTTGTATCGATCTCCTTGCCAGCGCTTCGCGAACGCACCGAGGACATACCTCTTCTGGTACAGCGGTTCCTGGCAAGGTCAGATCGTCCCGTCACGATTCGGCAAGACGCGCTTGACCGGATCATGCAGCACGGGTGGCCGGGCAACGTAAGAGAACTTGAGAACGCCATTACTCGCGCGATTGTTCTGGCTCCGGGCGGCGTCATTACGCCCGAATGCATCCAGATCTCCGAACGAGCAACGGCGACGGTGCCTGATTCCTGGGTTAAGCAACTACCCCATCGTGATGGCTACTGGAGCGTCATTCGCCAAGTGGAGGAACGCCTGGTGCGCGGGGCGCTCGAAGACGCGGGCGGCAACAAAACGGAGGCGGCTCGCATCCTCGGAATCCAGCGCCGCCTACTCTATGACAAGATGGGCGAGTTTGGATTGGTCTGAGACGAGAGGTGAGCGACTCGACGACTAGATCGACGTAATAATTAAGCAGTCGCTCCTCACCTGCCACTTAGCAAACTCGCGTAGAACTGCTTTCGCCGCAGATCGCGAGTTCGCCCTTCCCGGCAGTATTTGCGAAAGCAACTAGGGATTTGAGCAGACCATGAGATGGGGAAAGATAAGGTCGTAGTCACACAGGAATCGATGGCATCGCCAAGAATCCAACCAACATGGGAAGAACCTTGACTAACGACCGGTCTCTGATCGAGAATCATGGTATGTTGCCAGCTAGCTTGCACAGTACTGAAAGCGATTCGGGAGTATGGAATGTCACCAAAATTGTCACCAATTCCGAGGGGAACTCAGGGCAATGGAGGGGTACATGTCACCAAAATTGTCACCAAACTGAGGGCACTCTAGGGCAACGCAGGGCAATTCTATGTTTGGGCTCATAACCCAAAGGTCGCATGTTCAAATCATGCCCCCGCAACCAACTCATTAGATTAGGCTTAGGTTGCCTTTCTACTCTCCGAATCTTGCAAACAGTTTCGGAGCTGGCTCCAGCGGGTCGTCGATCTCGAGCGGTTACCGAACGTTTTCTGCTCTTACGGTGCAGATTGTAACCAAGTTTGCGCGGGAATGCTCTTCGGACGCTGTCCGGGGCCAAACGATGTCGCCTGTTTCCGGTACTCCGCGTTAGCAGCCTTGGCCACTCGCCAGTCGCTTCTCGCGCGAGCAGTGTTCAAAATCAGGACGGCTGTTTCGTAAATCATCTGCGCCTGCCGGAAAGCGCGAACTGCATGAGAACTGAAGATTGCTTGCCCTCCTTCAGTTCCTACGCTTGGCTGTCGACGCACTCCGCCTGTTGGAGCCGTCGCGTCAGCAACCGTCAAATTCCGAGCCGCCCTCCTGTCCTGATGGAGACTCTCGTGTTTCGGCAACAACTCGGCTTCCTGCCTCATTCCTGCAAAAAGCCGAAGCTGGCCAGCCCGCATCGGCTCCTGTGGGCGTGGCTGTGCGGAGTCTGGCGCGACTGGCCTTCTGTTCTTGTAAACGTCAAGCTTGCAACCGTAATCGCCTGAAAACGGCGGGGCTGCCGCTCTTTCTGGCGGTGGAAGATCCGAACCGGACAGCGCGGTCGGCCTAACGTTTCCGAAGACGTCCGCTAACTGATCCGCACTATGTGCCGCGACAACCCGCACTGTGGATGCGAGGCATCAACATCGGCCAGACCAGCGTCGGTAAGAACATGGTCCGGCTCATCAAGCCTTCTTCTCCGATTTGGCGAACCTTTCTCGACAATCACCTCAAGTCATTCGTCTCGGTCGATTTCTTCACGGTGCCCACGATCGGCTTCCAGGTCCTCTACGTGTTCCTGGTGCTCGCTCACGATCGTAGGCAGATTTTCCATTTTAATGGCACCGCTCATCCCACCGCCGAGTGGACCGGCCAGCAACTTCTCAAGACCTTCCCGTTTGACCGAGTCACGCGCAACTTGTTGCGGGATTCCGACGGCATCTTCGGCTCCGATCTTTCAAATGTGCTCTCAGCGCCCCGGTCGCGCTGGCAGCGAGCCTATATCGCAAGCGTTATCGGGACCATTCGCCGGGAATGCCTCGATCCTCTGATGGGCTTCAGCGAAGCCTCGCTCCCTCTGACGCTGTCTTCCTATTTCGGGTATTATCACGGAGAAAGAACGCACTTGTTCTGTTGCAATGACGCTCGGCATCCTCGGCCGTGCGGCCAACAATGTCGGGACGCGGCGTTGCCATTGCGCGGGTGGGGTGCCTGCATCACAGGTACGAGTGCCGCGCGGCCTCATTGTTTGCACCCGACTCTATCGCAAGCTTAAGCCGAAACGCCTACATAAGGATCGCCGTTCTACCGAAGGACCTCGAATTCGTTCTCACACTCGGGCCACAAAATCGACTCGAGGAGAGAAGCCAAACCCGGGTCGACGCATTCCTGCTGCTTCAAACCAAACCAAACCACGATGGGCGCGCCTGTACGGGCAATCTCCCGGCGTACGGAGTTGGCGACAGGCACAGGTATTCGGATGTTATTTTCCAGATGCCTTCCGCCATGTTTGCTGATGTAGCGACAGCGGAGCGGCGCTTCTGACGATGCGCCATTGGGTTCCCGTTTAGTCGGAAAACGAACAGAGCGGCACGGATTGAGCATCGCCTGAGGGTGCTCCGGGCCAGTACTGAAACAGAGGCAACACCGACGACCCGTGGTGCTGTTTCGAATCGATACAGCCAAAACAGAACAGTGTTCCGCTTTGAGCGGCTCTTGCGGCTAACGAGAACGAAATAGGACGAATTCAGGCGTGGCGAGTTGGCGATTGGCTTGCATGGAAAGGAGTGGGACCTGCCGGAGCATTCTCATCGACCTGACTTGTGCCACCATATCCACAGATGACGAGTGAATCGGAGAACCTTATTTTTGTGGTCGACGATGACGAGGCGATGCGCGCGTTAGTGGAGCGTTGGCTGAAGCGCGAGGGCTACGAAGCATTTGGATTTGACGGCGGCGCCGAATGTCTTGAGGCTTTGTCGGAGGACATGCCGGAGGCGATTTGCCTGGACATGAACATGCCAGGGCTGAGTGGGCTGGAGACACTGGAACGGATCCGGGAGCGGTTCCCGGTGTTGCCTGTAGTTGTCCTGACGGCGGACGATTCAGCGGGGACCGCCGTGCAGGCGATGAAGCTGGGCGCGCATGACTATCTGACGAAACCGTTCGACAACACCAAGTTTCTGACCACGATCAGGAACGCCATCGCGCATGGGCGAATGGCACAACGGGTCACCCAATTGGAACGCGAGGTGGAGGGGCGCGGATATCCGGGAATTGCCGGAAACTCGTCGGCGATGAAGGCGGTTTTCCGGCAGTTGGACCGGCTGGCGGTGACGGATGTGTCTGTTGTCATTCACGGCGAGAGCGGCACTGGGAAAGAGTTGGTTGCGCGGGCTCTGCACCAGTCGAGCAGCCGGAGTAAGGGTCCGTTCATCGCGGTGAATTCGGCGGCGATTCCGGAGAATCTGTTGGAGAGCGAACTGTTCGGGCACGAGAAGGGCGCCTTTACGGGGGCGGCCACGCGGCGGGCGGGCCGTTTTGAAGAGGCAAATCGGGGCACCATTTTTCTGGACGAAATTGGCGAGCTGTCGGCCAATGTGCAGGCGAAGCTGTTACGGGTTTTACAGGAAAGAAGCTTTCAGCGGCTGGGCGGGTCGGCCATGATCCGTTCGGATTTCCGGCTGATTACGGCGACGCACCGGAATCTGGCCGACGACGTCCGGGCCGGACGGTTCCGGGAGGATTTATTCTTCCGTCTGGCGGTGTTTGAGCTGGAACTGCCGCCGCTGCGGCGACGCAAGGAAGACATCCCGGTGCTGGCGCAACTGTTTATTCGGCATCACCGGGACACGATTAACCCGCGGGTGACGGGGATGAGGCCGGCCGCTCTAGGAGTAATGCTGGCGCATGACTGGCCGGGCAACGTACGGGAGTTGCAGAACGTGATCCAGCGGGCGATGGTTGTGGCCAATGGAGAAGAGATTGACGCGGTGGACCTGCCGGACCGGTTGCGAGCCACGCCGGCTGCTGCAGCGGCAATTCAGGCCGAAGCGGTGGCCGATGGCGGCACGCTGGAAGACGCGTCGAAACGGCTGCTTGTGGCTGCGCTGCAGAAGCACGAGGGGAACGCATCGGCCGCGATGCGGGAGTTGAATATCGGCCGCACGCGGTTTTATCGGATGCTGCGGACGTTCGACCTGGAAGGTCAGATTGATGAGCTACGCAAGTCGGGCGGGGCATAGGAGGCGAACGGCATGTACGGAATGGTAAATCGGGCGATTGAAGAGATGGTCATATCCGGCCACGGCGAGGCGGTGTGGGAGCGGATCAAGGAGCGCGCGGGCGTCGACGTGGAAGTCTTTGTCAGCAATGAGGGGTACGACGATTCGCTGACCTACGGACTGGTGGGAGCGGCGAGCGCGGAATTGGGCGTACCAGCCGAGAAGATCCTGGAGGCGTTCGGGGTTCACTGGGTAATGCAGACGGCGCAAAAAGGGTATGGGGACCTGATGGCGTCAAGCGGGACCACGTTTCGGGAGTTCCTGGTGAATCTGCCAAATTTCCATGCGCGGCTGAGCATGATCTTCCCGCATCTGCAGCCGCCGGAGTTTGCCTGTAGTGACGTGGAGGAACACTCGCTGCGTTTGCATTATCGTTCGCATCGAGCCGGGCTAGCCCCCTTTGTACGCGGTTTGATCGTTGGCCTGGGCCAGCTTTTTGAGACTGCGGTTGAGGTGACCCAGGCCACCGACAAATCGTCAGGTGCCGATCATGACGAATTCATCATCCGCTGGTAAAGAGGGTAACCCGGGGCCGGGCGTGCAGCTGACGCCCGATCAGATCGCGGAACTGTTTCCGTTTCATCTTGCATTCGATGCGCAATTACGGCTGGTGCACGTGGGTCGATCCCTAGCGAAGATCTGTCCGGAGGCGATACCGGGGGTGGATGTGCGCCAACTGTTTGAGATTGAGCGGCCGTCGTCGAACAGGGAATGGAACGGGCTGCCTGAGGCGCATGGCCAACTGTTCATTCTGAGGCACCGGAACGTCGCGCAGCTGCGGCTGCGCGGGCAGATGTTGGATTTGCCGGAGCAGTTGTGCACGATGTTTCTTTGTTCTCCCTGGCTGCCGGAAGTGGGCGCGATACAAACGCTGGGGCTGCAGATCGGCGACTTTCCGGTCCACGATTCGATGCCCGAGTTTCTGCAGGTAGTACAGGCGCAGAGCCTCGCGCTGGACGACTTGCGGCGGCTGACGAAAAGGTTGCAGTCGCAGCGGGAGGAGTTGCGGGCCGTCAACATCCGACTGGCAGAGCAGGACAAGGAAAAGACGCGGCTGTCGATGATCGCGGCGCGGACAATCAACGCCGTGATCATCTCCGACGCGGAAGACCGGATTGAGTGGGTGAACGACAGCTTCGAGCGATTGACTGGATACACGCTGGCGGAGGTAAAGGGCCGGACGGGCCCCGCGGTTCTGCGCGGTCCCGAGACGGACGTCCACGCCGCGGAGTACGCAGCGCACCAAGTTGAGCAGCGCAGCTCGTTTCATGTCGAGCTACTGAACTACACCAAAAGCGGGAAGAAGATGTGGGTCACAGTAGAGGCTCATCCATTGACGGGCGCCGATGGCGGGTATGAAGGGTACATGGCGATTGTCACCGACATCACCGCGCGGAAGCAGTGGGAGCTGCGGAGCCATCTTGCCTATTCGGTGACGAAGATTCTGGCGGAGTCGACGGACGTGGATGTGGCGTTGCCGCAGATTTTGGGGAAGATCTGCAACGGACTGGGGTATGAGTACGGGGCGATGTGGCGGGTGGATCCGGCGGCGAGGGGGTTGATTTGCCGGTATCAGTGGCGGGTAGACTCGCTGCGAGGATCGGACTTTGACACGGCCAGCCGCCGGATGCGGTTTGAGGAAGACCATGGGCTTCTGGCTGAGGTGTGGAGCAGCCGGAGACCGCACTGGATGGGCGTACTGGAGGAAGGTCATTTCCTGCGTGCGCGAGAGGCGGCGGCGGCGGGACTGCGGAGCGGGCTCGCGGTTCCGGTGGAGATCGGCGGGGAAGTGCATGGGGTGATGGAGTTTTTCTCGCGGCAGGACGAAGAACCTTCAGCGGTATTGATAGAGATGGTCAGCGGACTGGGGAACCAGGTGGGACAGTTCGTAGAGCGGCGGGAGGCGGAGGCGCAGCGAGGTGCCGCATCGGCGCTGTTGCACTCCACCATTGAATCAACGCACGAGGGCATTCTAGTTACTGATATTAAGGGCAACGAACTGCTCTTTAACGGGCGATGGGTGGAGATGTGGAAGATACCGGCGAAGTCGCTGGAACGTCCGAACCGGCAGGCGCTCAATGAGTGGGTCGGCCCCCAATTAATCGACGAACCGGATTGGCGGAGACGCCGGGAAGAGCTATTGGCAAACCCGGAGCAGACAAGCGAAGATTTCCTGCGATTGGTGGATGGCAGGGTAATTCAGGTGACAACCAACCCACACCGGATGAAGCAGCGGATTGTGGGGCGGGTGTGGCTTTACCGGGATGTGACGCAGTCGCTGGCCGAGCAGGACGAGCGGGACAAGCTGTTGGCGACTTTAAACGCGACGTTGGAGGCAACCCAGGACGGGATTCTGGTGGCCGACCTGACGGGGCGGGCGTTGATCGTCAACAAGCGATTACTGGAGATCTGGAAGTTTCCGAAAGGAGCAACGGAGGACCGCAGCCCTGGGGCGCTGCGGGCGCTGGCCCGAAGGAAGACATCGCGGCCGGACGATTTTGACAGGCGGGTTGAATGGTTGTATGAGCACCCGGAGGAGTCCGGCTCCGATGTGATTCACCTACTGGACGGGCGCGTGCTGGAGCGGGATACGCAACCGCAGCGGGTGGGACAGCAGGTGGTAGGCAGGCTGTGGTCTCACCGGGATGTGACAGAGAGGTGGCGGGCGGAAGCAGTACTGCGGGACAGCGAAGAGCGGTACCGGGTGGTGGCGGAAACGGCGTCGGACGGCATTATGACGCTGGACGAGGAGTACCGGATCGAGTACGCCAACGCGGCGGCGCACCGGATCTTTGGCTGCGAGGACGGAGCGCTGGCCGGGACGGCCATATTTGACTGGTCGCCGGAGGAGTTGCGGGCGAGATATGGCCGGATCCTGGCACGGATGATCTCCAGGGCGACAGGCAAGGTTGCGTCGTTCGGGATTGAGCTGATTGGCCAAAGAACGGACGGTCTGCGTGTGCCGCTGGAGCTGTCCTATGGGCTATCGCACAAGGCCGGACGGCGGATTTACACGACGATTTTGCGGGACATTTCGGCGCGAAAGGCGGCCGAAACACAGTTAAAGGCGGCCATCCGGGAGGCGGAGAGCGCCAATCAGGCCAAGGGCGATTTCCTGGCGAACATGAGTCACGAAATCCGGACGCCCTTAAACGCCGTGCTGGGTTTGACGGAGCTGCTGAAGGCGACGCGGCTGGATGTCAATCAGCGGGAAATGCTGGATTCGGTGGCGGTGGGGGCGGAATCGCTACTGGGCCTGATCAACGATTTGTTGGATTTTTCGAAGATTGAGGCCGGACAGGTGGATATCGAGTCGGCCCCGTTCGACCCGATGGAGGTGGTGGAGCAGGCGGTGGAGACCCTGCGGGGGCGGGCCGAGGCAAAGGGACTGCAGCTGTACTTCATCCCGCAGGGGGACGGCTTCCGGCTGCGGGGCGATGCGAACCGGATTCGTCAGATTCTGATCAACCTGATCAGCAACGCGACGAAGTTTACGGAGCGGGGTTCGATTGTGGTCCGGCTGGCGATGGAGCATTTGGACGGCGGGCGGGTGGCTGCGCACTTTTGTGTGGAAGACACGGGCATCGGGATTCCGGCACATGTCCTGGGGCAAGTGTTTCAGAAGTTCTTCCGCGTGGACGCGCCGGCGGTGCGGCTGGCCGGGGGTACGGGGCTCGGGTTGAGCATTTCGCGGCTGCTGTCGGAGGCGTTGGGCGGGGAGTTGACGCTGGAATCGGAGGAGGGGAGGGGGTCGCGGTTCTCCCTGCGCATCCCGCTACCGGTGACGGAGGTCTTCACGGAACAGCGGCCGATTCTGGCGATTCTGTTGCTGGCGGCACCGGAGCGGGGGGAGTTGTCGCACGAGGCAATGACCGCGGCGGGCTATGCTGTTCACACGTTCACGGATGCGGCGGCGGCACTGGAATTCGCCGATCAGTGCGAGGCGGAGACGCTGTTCGTGTTCGATGAGAGATGCCGGGGAACGGCAGTGCAATTGCGGCAGCTGGCGCGGTTGACATCGCTAGGCAAAGTGGCGCGATTCCTGCGGATTACCGGCCCGGGGACCCGCAGGCGGTCGATGGACGCGATGCCTGGGCGAAGCGGCGAGCTGGCGTATCCGTTGACGCCGGTGCGGATCGGTCGCGCGATTTCGCGGCTCTATGAGGACGAAGGGGCCCTGACAGAAACCAGTGACGGGGCGCAGCGGACGGCGGCGGTTCAGGGGCGTCCGTTACGGGTACTGCTGGTGGAAGACAATCCGGTAGGGCAGTACTATGCGAACCGGGTGTTAGTCAATCAGGGCCACTTAGTGGTCCTGGCGGCGACGGTGAGCGCCGCGGTGGGAGTAGGGACAAAGGAACGGTTCGACGTGATCCTGATGGACCTGATGCTGCCGGACGGCAGCGGCTTCGACGCGACCAGCCGGATTCGGGCGCATGAAGCGCAGGCCGGCTGGAAGCGGACGCCGATCATCGCGTTGACAGCGCACGCGATGCAGGAATACCGGGAGCACGCATTTTCGGCCGATATGGACGATTACGTGACGAAGCCATTTCGGCCGCAGGCGCTGGTGGACGTAGTGGACCGATGGGGCTTCGTGGGGCCGGCGGTGGAGGTGGCGGAGAGGGTGATTCGTGTGGATATGGATCTGGCGGATCTGATTCCCGGATTTCTGAGTAGGGTGCAGCAGCAGGCGGCATCGATCCGGAAAGCGGCAGACAGCGGCGAGCTGGCGCAGGCGGCGCTATTGGGACACAACCTGAAGGGGACGGGATCGTCGTACGGGTTTGATGAGATTACGCGAGTGGGCACGGCGATTGAGGAGTGTGCGAAGGCGGGCGCGGCGAACGAAGTGGACGCGCTGGCGGCGGGGTTAGAGACCTGGCTGGCGAACCTCCGCTGGGAGCCCGAAGAACGGTAGGCGGTTGGCGAGGTGGCGGATGGTTTGCCGTTCGGCGTCGTTGGCGCAGAACCCGTAGAGCCCGGCGGCGGCGAGGATGACGAAGACTGGCCCGATGACGGCGAGGGCGAAGAGCGATTCCCAGCGGCCGGTGGCGGCGGGGGCTAGCGGTAGCAGGATCATGCCGGCGGCGTAAGGGACCAGGCCGGGGAGCAGGACATCCAGGGCGTAGCGCCGGAGAGAGACGCCCATTTCCGCGTGGGCGCGGGCGATGAACCAGGCGGCGGAGAGGATGGTGGCGGCGACGCAGGCGGCGGCGATGCCGGTGACCGTGCGGGGGACGACGGGCACGATGACGGCGAGGACGACGACGTTGGACAGGCTGTAGTGGAACTCCATTCTCGGCTTGCCGATGGCTTTGAGGATGGACGTGCCAGGGCCGGTGAGCAGGTGGACCTGCGAGCTGACCGAGAAGAGAACGACGAGGATGGCGGCGCCTTCGGGAAGCTTGCCGAGCCAGATGGTGAGGCTGAGCGTGGCGAAGCAGGCGAGGAAGGCGAAGAGCAGGCCGGAGACGGCGTTCATGAGGCGGGCGGTTTGGAGGTAGAGGTTGGCGATGGATTCTTTGTTGGCGTCGTTGGCATGCAGTTCGGCGGCGGCGGGGAGGACGGAGGAGGCAAAGGAGCTGGGGATGGACGTGGCCATCGAGGGGAAGCGCTTGCCAAGATCGAGCAGGCCGGAGGCGGTCAGGCCGAGGAGGGGGGTGGCGATGACGCGTTCGATGGAGTTCAGGAAGATGGACAGCATGGCATTGAGCTGGACGATGCCGCCGAAGTTGAGAAGGAGGCGGAGGGAGTCGCGGTCCGGACGGACCCAGCGGATGCTGAGCCAGGGGATGCGCTCCTTGGCCAGGCGGTAGTGGGCGGCGAGTTCAATGGCGGTGCGGACGGAAAAGCTGATACCGAGGCCCAGCAGGCCCCAGCCGTTGCCGACGAGGGCGAAGATGAGCGCGGTCTCCACCAGGAAGGAGATGATCCATACGCGTTGGATGACGGCGATCTGCTGGAGACCGGTAAGGGTGTCGCGGAAAACGGAGAGGGCGAGATAGGCGAAGAAGGTGCCGATGATGAGGAAGGCGAGGGAGCGGGAGTCGGCGCGAAGATTTTCGGGGACCTTCATCCCTGCTTCGACGCGCGGCCAGCAGGCGAGAAACGCGCCAAACCCGAGGATGCCAATGGCGCTCATGAGGGTAAAGCCGGAGGAGAGAAGGCGGTTGGCGCGGTCGGTTTCGCCATTGGCCTGGAACTCGGCGACGTACTTGATGTAGGCGCTGGAGAAGCCGATGGCGGACATACCGAAGTATGCGACCAGGACGAAGAGCGTGCCGTAGAGGCCGTAGGCTTCCATGCCGACGCGAGCGAGGACGAAGGGGGGAATGAAGAAGCGGGTGGCGAGATAGAAAACGCTGGCGCCAGCTTGGGCGGAGACGTTCTGGAGAAGGCGGCGACTATGCGGCATGGGAGCTTTCTTCGAGGAGGGCGAGCGTCCAGTTGGCGCGCATGCGGAACCATTCCGAGCGGGTATTCCCGAGGGCGCGGCGGCGGGCGGCGCGGGAGGCGGCGGCGAGGGTGGGCCGTTCGGCGTGGAGCCAGGAGATGCGTTCGGCCAGGCCCTGGACGTCATCGAGCGGGGCGAGGAAGCCGTCCTGGCCATCGTAGACGGTAGTGGCGCTGGCGGGCGTGCGGAAGGCGAGAACGGGGAGGCCGGCGGCCATCGCGTCGAAGAAGGCGCGTCCGAAATCGGTAGTGCGGTGGGGCATGACGAAGAGGTCGGAGGCGCGAAGGGCGTCGTCGAGTTCTTCGCCGGCGCGGAGACTGCCCGGCATGTGGACCTGCCCGGCGACACCGGCGGCGACGGCGATCAATTGGAGATGCTGGGTCTCCGGGCCCTGGCCGTACAGGGTGAGGTCCACTTTCACGCCGCGGTCATTGAGCAGGCCGATGGCCCGGATGAGAAGATCGAGGCCTTTCAGTTCGGCGTGGCGGCAAGCGGCGGTGAGACGGAGGGGAGCGCCGTTGGAGAGAGCCTGCAGCCGGGCGTCCAGCGCGGGTTCGGGGATGACTTGCGAGAGTTCGTGGCCGGGCTGGCGGATCATCATGGAGTGGCGGGCATCGAGGCGGTAGCGCTCGACGGCGGCGGGGGTGTGGAGGAGGGTGAGCGCGGCGGAACCGGCGGTCTTGCGAGCGCGCTGGTCAATGCTGTTGAGCGCGCGTTCGCGACGCCAGCGTGCTAGGCCGTGCGACGGGCGGACCCATTCCCAGGCGAGCATGTCGTGAAAGTCTTCGGCGATGATGAAGAGCGTCTTCTTGCCGAGCTTGACGGCGAGATCGTGAGCGTAGGAAAGGCAGGTGTAGGGCGGGAAGAAATTGGAAGTGTGGACGATATCGGCGGCGGCGACCTCCTGCTTCAGGATGGATCGAATCTTCAGCATGGCGCCAAGGGAGCGGGCGGATTTCATTTCCGGGAACCCGCGGAGGGTGATGTTGGAGGAGGCCGGGAGGGCTTCGCTGTTGGGGCCCCAGGTGGTGGGACCTTTTGCCGGGTCGACTTCGGGAGCGGCGACACGGATGGGGCCAAGGGCTTTGGCGAGACCGATCAAATCGCGGGCCCAGAGGCTATCGACAACAGGCTGACCGTGTTGATCCCGGGTAAAGGGTATGTGGGTCACGAGTAGGTAGTTCATGCGGCCTCCTGCCGGACAATTGCGGTGTTGTTGAGTTTGCGACAGACGGCGAGACCGCGCTGGACGCGCTGATCCCAGGTGTGATTGAGCAGGACGTGTTGGCGGCCCGCGAGGCCGCGTTGGCGCCATTTATTGGGCTGGGCGATGACTTCGCTGAGCGCAGTGGCGATGCCGGCGGCGACCGATTCCGAGGAGTCCGCCGGGACGAGGCGGCCGACGGATTCGTTGACCAGTTCGGCGGGGCCGCCGTAGTCGACGGCGATGACGGGGCGGGCGGCGCTCATGGCTTCGAGCAACACGGCACCGCCGGATTCGCGAATGCTGGGGAGGCAGAAGACGTGGCTGGCAGCAAAGGCGGCGCTGACTTCATCGGCATTGCGGGAGCCGAGGAAGTGAACGGGATAGGGGAGGGCTTTCGATTCGGCTTCCCAGGTTTGGCGTATGGGGCCATCGCCGATGACGGTAACTTCGATGGGGACGCGGCCGTGTGCGCGGCGGGCGCCTTCGAACAGCAGCGGGAGCGCTTTGGCCGGGATGAGGCGGCCGACGAAAAGGACCTGGAGAGGATTGGTGGGGCTGGGGCTGGCGGGCAAAGGGGCGGCGGGGAAGAAGGCAGGGTCAACGGCGATTTCCGGGAGGCGCTCGGCGTGTTTGCGTTCGGCGGGGGAGAGGGCGTTCCAGGTGGACTGGTTGGCGTAGAGGGTGGCCGAGGGCGGGGTGTTGAGGACGGCCTGGAGCGGCTTGGCGAGATCGCGCAGGGAGTAGAGCCAGGCGCTGTCGGCGCGCATAAATTCGGGGAAGTTAGGCGGGGTGCGGAGGCCGCCGTTGAGCGGGCCGCGCAGGACGGGGAGGCCGAGGCGGCCGAGGACGCTGTGGGCGGAGGGAGAGACGGGGGTGACAATGTGGACGACATCCCATTCGCTCTTGCGGGGTGCGAGGGTGCGGAGGGCGGCGCGGTCGTAGACGAAGAAATCGACTGAGGAGAGGAGGAAGACCGAGTGTTCGCTGCCGGGGAAGAGGAAGCGGGCGGCGCCGTACATCCTGCGGGCGAACCATTCGGTATCGATGTAGATGATTTCCGAGCCGTTGATCGGGGTGCCGGCGGCTTCGAGAAACGGCTTGTTGCGGATGTGGGTGACGAGGGTGACGGAGGCGCGGCGGGCCATGCGGGCGTACCACTCCCAACCGATCTGCGAGACGCTGCCTTGGCCGGGGGCACATTGATAGGCGCTGAGAAGAATGCGGGGGGTCATGCGGCTCTCCGGGAGATGATGGGGCGCGCCGGGACGCCGGCGACGATGGCGCCGGGGGCGACGTCGCGGGTGACGACGGCGTTGGCGCCGATGACGGCACGGTCTCCGATGCGAGCGCCGGAGAGGATGGTGACGCCGCGGCCGATCCAGACGTTGTTGCCGATCCAGATGGGCTCGGCGGTATGGTCGGCGTCACGAAGGGGGCCGTCGGCGAGAAAGGCGTGATTGGCATCGCGGATGCTCGCGTACTCGCCGATCATGGTGCCTTCGCCAATACGGATGGACCCGAAGGAGACGATGTGGACACCGCGGGAGATGACGGTGCCGCGGCCGATTTCGATGCGGCCGTGGTCCTGTGTTTCGAGGTAGAGATCGCAATAGAGGTAGAGCTCTTCGCCGAGGACGATGTTGGCGGTGCCGTGGATCTCCGGGGCGCCGAGGACGACAACGGAATCGGGAACGTGGGTACGGAGGGAGGCGCGGAGCCGGGCGAATGCCCAGAGGCGGGCGAGGCCGGCGAAGGGGCGGGCGGCGCGGGCCAGGGCGACGGCGGGGGCGAGGAGGAGGCTCTTCAGTGTCATTTGTACTCAATCAAGCCGCGGCGGCGGTTCTGGGCGAGGTCCCACCAGAAAGCGACCTGGCCCGCGAAGATGGGAAGCTGCTGGAGGTGCGAGTGGGCACCGTAGCAGAGGAGGGAGAAGTTGTTGTTGCTCTTCCAGCGGGAGCGCCAGGCACTGCGGGCGACGAGGGTGGCGAGGATGACCATGGCCGGGAGCGGGGCGAAGGGGATGGCGGTGACGAGGGCGAGCAGGACGAGCGCGCGGAGGACGTTGCCGCGGGCTTCGGCGCTCCAGAGCGGGAATTGTTCGCCGCGGGTGCGCCAGGCCATCTGGGAGTAGGCGTAGCCGGCGCGGGTGGCGCGGCACCAGTACTGGCCCCAGCGGGTGATGGCGAGATCGTGGCCGGTCATGGGAGCGTCGATGTGCAGGATCTGGAAGCCGCGGGCGCGGAGGCGGGTGCAGAGTTCAGGCTCTTCACCGGCAATGAGGGTTTCGTTGAAACCGTCGACCTGTTCGAGAGCGGCGCGGCGGAAGAGGGCGTCACCACCGCAGAAGGGGGTGACGCCAGGGGCATAGACCCAGTCCAGATCGAGAACGCGGTGGAAGAAATTGGCAGTGGGAGCAATCTCCCGCCGATGGCCCCACACAGCGGCGACGGAGGCTTCACCGGCATTGCGGAGGGCCAAACGGGGGAAGGCCGGGTGGAGAATCGTATCGCCGTCGAGGAAGAGGATCCAAGGGGCGGCGGCGGCGCGCCAGCCGGCGTTGCGGGCAAGGGCGGCGCTGGGGCGAGCGGCGTTCAGTTCGACGACCTGGGCGCCGAAGGTGGTGGCGAGGGCGGGGCTGCCGTCGGTGGAGTTGGAATCGACGTAGATGACTTCGACGAGACCACGGATGGGGTTCCTGTCGCGGATGGAAGTCAGGCAACGACGCAGGCGTTCGCCTTCGTTGCGCCCGATGACGACGACAGATAGGGTTGGATTCAGGCTAGACATTTGTGGATGAGCTTTCGGTAGTGAGCGATGCCGCAGTTGGCTGAGAATCGGGTGCGGAGGGAGCGGGTGGCTGCTTCGACCGTTTTCGTCAGGGTTTCCTTTGGTAGGTACTGTAGGTATTGCAGTTGGAATGCCAGATCGAAGGCGTCGTTGGCGCGAAAGTGAAAACCGGTTTTGCCGGGGTCGATGATGGCGCCGGCACCACCGGAATTGGGGACTAGGACGGGGACGTGGGCGGCCATGGCTTCGAGGATGGCGAGGCCGAAGGGCTCTTCGGGACAGAGGTGGAGGAGGAGGTCGGACTGGCTTACACGGAAGGGGATGTCGGGATGGTAGCCCAGGAAGTGGACGTTGGGATTCCGCGCAAGTGCTCGGGAACGAAGGAGTTGTTCGTCTTCGCCGGTGCCGTAGATTTCGAACTGAACGTTCTGCAGGGCGGGGGTGAGGTCGAGAGCGTCGAGTAGGAGATCGATGCGTTTGATGGGGTCGAGGCGGGAGACGATGACGATTTTGCGGATGCCGGATTTTTGGAAGGGCTCGCGGCGAGGGCTGGAGTCGACGCGTTCAGGGGTAAGGAAGTTTTCGATGACGGAGAGGGCCGCGGGGTCCGCGCCATGGAACAGCATGCGTTCCCTGACGTAGTTCGAAACAGCCACCTGTTTCGTTCCGAGACGGTTCAGCCAGCGTTTGCGGCCGTAGCTGAGCCGTTCCTCGGTGCCGCCGTGGACGACCTGGATATTGGCACAGGGGCGGCGGTAGACGCGGGACCAGAGGGCGGCGGCGAGGGTGGGGAGGGCGCGGGTGCCGGCGGCGGCGGTGCGCGGGCTATTCGCGAAGAACTGGCGAATATCGGCGGCGAAGCGGAGGGGTGTTTTGAAGACGATGGTGCGGAAGCCGAGGCGGCTGGCTTCGGCGTGGAAGGGACCTTCGGGGGCGACGAAGGTAGTTTCAAACTCATCGCGGAGGCCGAGGGCGGTGGCGAGCGCCATGCGTTCGGTGCCGTAGAGGTTGCCGCTATGCAGCGAGTACAGTAGGGGTGTCATTTGATTTCCTTTTCTTGGGAACCTTGTTGAGAATCGCGCCGAAGGCGCTGGGAGCGAGGATGTCGAGTTTATCGAGGGCGGCGGAGACGTTGGATTTACTGTCTTTTTCGGCATCGACGATGAGCAGCGAGGCTCCGAAGACGCGGACGAACTCTTCGGTGGCGAGGCTGGTGGGGAGCGGGGCGGCGTCGATCAGTACAAGGTCCCAGTCTTGGCATTGGGTATCGAGAAGGGTGATTAGCCGTTCGACGGGGAGAAGGTCATCACAGAGGCCGGTGGCGATGCGGGACGGGAGAGAGGCGATGGCGGGAGCGATGGGCGGTTCCTGTTCCGTGCGGCCGGCGAGCCAATCGGTGAGTCCGGCGCCGGAGGGGTGGCCTTCGTAGCGGACGTCGCGGGTCAGGGCGTTGGCTTCGACGACGAGGGTACGGATGCCAAGGCGGTTCAGAGCGACGGCGAGGGCTAGGGTGAGGGTGGTGGAGCCGCCGCCGTGATCGAGCGCGGACACGACGATGGCCCGGTGCTTCAACATGTGGAGCTGGCGGCGGATGGAAACGGCGGCGCGGAGGACGTGGGCGGGGTCGGCATCGCGTCCGATGGGGACCCAGCCGGTGATGGGCAGGCCGAGGTGGACCTGGAGTTCATCGGGGGCGCGCAGGCGGGGGTCCAGGTAATCGATGCCGAGCGGGACCATGAGCGCAAGGGCGAGGGCGGCGAGGAGGACTAAGGCACCGAGCTTGGTGCGGCCACCGGTGATGGGGAATTCCGGCGTCATGGCGGGGGAGAAGACGCGGACGAAGCCGGGGGCTTTGTTTTCCAGGCGGAGGTAGCTGATGCGGACTTCGATAGCGTTGAGGCGTTTGCGGAGGCGGTCGAGCTCTTCGCCGACTTCGAGGCTGCGCTGATAGCCGCGGTAGTAGGACTCCGTTTGCTTGCGGACGGACTGCGATTCCTGGGTGAGCTGCTGTTCGACGGCGGTGGCCTGGGCCTGGCGGGCGCGCTGGATGGTGTCGAGGTTGCCGGCGAGTTTTTGCTGCAACTGGGCAGTAACGGCTTCGAGTTCCTGCTCTATGGCGCGAATCTCCTTTTCGGCGGCGATGCGGCCGGCGTGTTGGGGCCCAAGGCCGCGGATGCTGGTGAGGAGTTCGGCCTTGCGGGTATTGAGAGCGCCCTTGAAGCCGTTGAGCCCAGTGTCGTTCATGGCGCTTTGGAGGGCGGTGGCTTTGGTGGCTTCGGGCGCGGCGGCGGCGGCTTCGGCAACGAAGCGCTGGCGGCGGGCATCGGCGAGAGCGTCGACGGTGCCGCCCAGCTGTTTGTCGAAGCTATTGACGATGGCGCCGCTGAAGACGGTGGTGCCGAGTTGCTGAGCGAGCGTGGCGCGTTCGTCGATCATTTTGTCGATGCCGGCCTGCACCTGCTGCTTCTCCTCTTCGAGATTGCGGAGGCGGGAATCGCTGTCGTAGAGCAGTTCGTGGTGGGCGGTGCGGACGTAACTTTCCATGACTTTGTTGATGATTTCGGCGAGACCGGCCGCTTTTTCGCCTTCGAGGGCGACGGTGATCTGGTAGGTATCGGGGACGGGGGAGATCTGGAGGGAGGTGCGTAGGCGGTCGGTAGCGCGGCGCGGCGTTTCCTTGCCGAGGGTCCAGATGGCCGATTCCGGGGAGCCGAGGGGGAGGGCGTTGGCGACGATGTCGTAGCGATTGATGGTGCGGACCTGCTGTTGGACGAATTCGCGGTATTGGGAGTTGGACTGGAGTTCGTGCTCCGGGTCCGTGTCCAGGTTGCGGAGGAAGCGGGGGGAGACGAATAGCACACCCTCGGTGCGGAAGGTGGGCCGGCCCTTCCACCAGGCGGCGGGGAGGCCGAGGACGATGACGGCGAGGGCGATGCCGAGGGCGAGGCGATAGTGTTGGCGGAGGCTTTCGAGGGGATGGAAAGAGCGGGGGGAGGACTTGGGTTCTGCTTCGGAGTTGGCTGCGGTGGGGCCGGGGCGATGGGTGGTCATGGTTACTTGCCCCCTACGAATCCGGTGCCGAAGAGCATCCAGCCGGTGAGCGGGCTGAGCTTTTGCATGACATAGCCGAGCTTGGCCATGCCGGATTTGGAGACGTAGATGATGTCGCCGTCCTGGACGCGGACGTCCTGGTTTTTGGGGAGGCGGTAGAAGTCGTTGAGGTTGAAGTCGCGGTCGATGCCGGCGGTGGGGCGAAGGAGGCGGATCTTGCCGGTTTTGGCGTCGTCGGTGGGGCCGCCGGCTTGCGCGAGGGCGGAGAGGAAGGTCATTTCCGGGGTGACGCGGACGACGCCGGGGCGTTTGACTTCGCCCATGACGTAGACGAGCTGGTCGTCGGAATCGGGGATGTAGAGGGTGTCGTTGCGCTGGAGGCGGATGTTGAGGGCGAGGTTGGTGCCGTTGAGGAGGTTCCGGAGTTCGATCCAGACGAGTTTGTCGCGGCCGCGGAAGACCATGCAGCGGGCGAGGGCGGCCTTTTCCGCACCGATGCCGCCGATGGGTAGGCCGCCGGCGCGGGTGACGGCTTCGAGCAGAGTGGGCTGGCCTTCGAAGCGGAGGAGGCCGGGGTTGGCGACGCGGCCGAGGACGAAGATTTTGTTGGCTTCGTAGCGTTGGACTTGAACGGTGACGTTGGGGGCGTCGTAGAACCGACTCCAGGCTTCCAGGGCGGCCTTGGCGGCCTGGGTGCGGGTGAGGTTGGCGATGGGGAAGAGGCCGACGTAGGGGAGGGTGATATTGCCGTCGGGCCCGATGACGTGTTTGCCACTGAGTTCGGCGCGGCCCCAGGCGGAGATTTGGATCTCGTCGCCTTCGCCGAGGAGATAATCCTTTTCTTCGGGGGCTTCGAACTCGCGGAGGAGATCGAGCGAGGTGACGCGATTCGCCTTCGTCGGCGTTTCGAAGCCGGATTTTTCTTCGGCGGGCAGCAGCGTGGCGAGGGAGAGTAGCGCGGCCACGAACTTGAGGGTTTGCATTCGAGTGTAGAAATGCACACCACGTGCCAAAGCCGATTTCCTTTGTGTTCAACAACTTTTGGGAGGCTCCGTTGTTTTTAGGTGGGGCGTTGTCTTGATTCGAAACAGCATGGAACAAACACAAACGGCGGCTCTTTCCGGGAAGAGCCGCCGTTTGTGGGTGCGATTGGTAGTTTGTTAGCGGGCGACGGCGAGGAAGTTAGCGGTGGCGAAGGTTTCGTGGAACTCGCTGTAGGCGTCGATGGGGACGAGGCCCTGGTAGACGATGCGGTAGATGCGGTAATTGGGGTTCAGGAAGTGGAAAATATCCTTGAAAAAGGTGCGGGATTCGATGTCGGGCGAGTCGAATTCGAACTGGACGAAGCGGATGCGGCGTTCGCCAAGCATCTTCGCGGCGCCGCGGAGCACTTCAATTTCGTGGCCTTCGACGTCGATTTTCAGGAAATCGATGCGGGTGGTGGCGATTTCCTGGCAATAGCCGTCCAGGGTGCGCAGGGCGACGGTTTCGACGATGTTTTGCTCGATGCCCCAGTGGGAGAGATCACGTTTGGCGAGGGAGGCTTCGGCGCTACCGCCGAGGTGGCTGTAGAGGTTGAGTTCGCCGGGCTGGCTGCTGAGGCCGAAGGGCAGCAGTTTGACCTGCTTCTTGCCGACCATGTTGGCGGAGAGTTCGCCGAAGGTTTTGGGCGACGGTTCGAAGCAATGGGCCTGGACGCGGTTGCCGAGGAGGGCCAGCGCCTGGGTGGCGTATTGCCCTTTGTTGGCACCGGCGTCGAAGAGAACGAACGGCTTATCTGTAGCGGATTGGTTGACGGCCCAGGCGAGGGCCCATTCTTCGCTGCTATCTTCGACATAGCCGGCTGGGCCGATGTTTTTGCCCCAGAGGGCGAGGCGGTGGAGGCTATCCCAGACGGGCTGCATGGAAGGGCGGCGGAGCTGGGGGCGAAGGAAAATGTTGCGGGCGAGTTGTTGAGAGTATGAGGTGGTAGCCATTCTGATCTATGTAATGCACGCTGAATGCCAAATGGGGATGCGCGTTTTTATTTTTTATTTTCAATAAGATACGAGGGCGGCGGCTTCTTCTTCGCGAAGGTCACACGCTGGTAAGGAAACAGCCGGGACCGCACCACTCTCTTGATTCGAAACACCTTTGGCGCGGGGCTTGCGGGGGAGGATACGGGCGGGGACGCCGACGGCGATGGAGTTGGCCGGGACGTCGGTGATGACGACGGCGTTGGCGCCGATGAGGACGTCGTCGCCGATGCGGATTTTGCCGAGGAGTTTGGCGCCGGCGCCGATATCGACGCGGTTGCCGACGACGGGGGAGCCGGGATCGTCGCGGTGTTTAAGGCCGATGGTGACGCCGTGGCGGAGGACAACGTCGTCGCCAATGACGGCATCGCCACTGATGATAATGCCGCCGAAGTGTTCAATGCGGAAACGCCGGCCGATGGCGACTTCGCAGGGGAGATCGATGCCGGTGAGGATTTGGGAGAGGGTCTTCAGGACGCGGTAGATCATCGACATGGGCTTGCGGAGGAGGGCGGGGCGGAGCTGGTAGCGCCAGCGGCCGAAGCGGTAGGGGATCATGACCCAGAAGCCCTGGCTACTGACGTGGCCTTCGTGCATGCGGTAGTCTTCGCGGAGCTTTTCAAACATGGTGATTACCAGGGCCGCTGGGGGCAGACCCGTCCTCCGTTGGTTTCCTGCCAGGCGGCGGCGAAGAGCGCGACGACGGCTTGGGACTCTTCGGCCTTGGCGGCGGCGTCGGGCGAATTACGGAACGAGTTTCGGAGCCGGCGAACGCGGTGCCAGAGAGTTTCAGCGAACATGACCAGCCAGGCTTGGGCAGCGTGGTGTTTGCGGTAGTAGAGAAGGGCGCTGCGCATGCGCCAGAGGGTGAGCTGGGAGCCGCTGGCGGAGAGGCTAAGGCGGCGGATGGTTTTGGAAGATTCGCCACCTATGTGGACGACTTCGATATCGGGCCAGTAGGCGACGCGGCAGCCGGCGGCCTTCATGCGGCGGCAGAGATCGACTTCCTCGTAGTAGAGGAAGAAGCGGGGATCGAAGTGGCCTATGGTCGCGAGCACGTCGCCGCGGATGATGGAGAAGGCGCCGGGAACCCAGTCGGTATCGGTGGGTTGTTTGGGGTCGGCCCAGGTACGGTCGGCCCTGCCGAAGAGGCGGGAGGAGCGGAAGCGGGCGGAGAGGCCGGTGAGGCTGAGGCAATCGTTGAAGAGTGACGGGAAGAGGCGGGCGGAGGGTTGCCATTGGCCATCGCTGCCGACGAGAAGACCGCCGGCGAGGCCGACGTTGGGTTCGGCGTGCATGTGGGCGACGGCGCGGGCGAGGGTGCCGGGGCGGAGGAAGGCGTCGGAGTTGAGCAGGACAACGTAGCGGCCGGTAGCTTCGGCGAAGGCGAGGTTATTCGCACCGGCGAAGCCGAGGTTATCGGTGCTGGCGATGAGGCGGACTTCGGGAAACTCGGCGCGGACCATGGCGGCCGAGCCGTCGCGGGAGGCGTTATCGACCACGATGACTTCCGTGGTTACGCCCTGGTTGCGGGTGGTTTCCAGGCATTCGCGGAGCATGTCGCGGGTATTGAAGGAGACTATGACGATGGAGACGTCGGGGGTTTGATTACGCACGGGCGGCCTCCGCCTGGCTGCGAGCGGTGCGGACCCACGCGGCGCGACTGCTGGAGGCGCGGAGGGTGGCGGGGATCTGGCGAAGCTTCCAGAGCAGGTAGAGCGGGACGGAGAGGATGGTGGACAGGTCCCGGCGGGGGCTGTTGCCGTGGCCGATGGCGGTGAGCAGATGCGCGAACAGGACGACGGCACCGGCGAGCGCGAGGCCGCGGCCGACGGCGGAAGGGATGAGCAGAGCGGTGAGGAGGAGCAGGGAGTGGTAGGCGAGAGGGAGTGTCAACAGTTCCAGCAGCACCTCCTTCAGCGCGCGGTTGCCGAAGAGCCAGCCGCCGGCGATTTCCGCGCCGCGTTCGCGGAGCATGCGGAGGCGGCCGCCTTCCCAGCGGGCGCGTTGGGTGACGCGGCCGGTTTGCGTGCCGGGCATGGCACCACGGACGGTGGTGGATTCCAGAAACCGGACGCGAATTCCCTGCTCCACCAGGCGGAGATGGTATTCGAGATCTTCGACGACCGAGTCCGCCGTGTAGGGGACGCGGGCGAGGGTCTGGACGGAGACGGCGAAGCCGTTGCCGAGGATACCGGCGGAGAAGCCGAGGCGGGAGCGGCCCTTCGGGCGAACGAGATTGAAGGCACGGAGAGCGAGATCGAACCGGGCGAAGCGTTCGGGCTCGGAGACGAGGTAGGCGCACTGAACGGCGTCGGCCCCGTGGTGGAAGGCGGTGGCGACTTCTTCGATGAGATTGGGGGCGGCTTCGGTATCGGCGTCGACGACGAGGAAGGCATCGAAGTAGGAGCGCTCGCCGAGGAGGGTGAAGGCGAAGTGGAGGGCGTGGCCTTTGCCACGGAGAGTGTCATTGTTACGGACGAGGACGTTGGCGCCGGCGGAGCGGGCGATGGCGGCGGTGTCATCGGTGCAGTTGTCGGCGACGACGAAGAGGGTGGCCAGTTCTTCGAAGCGGCGGCAGGCGCGGACGCTGTGGAGGCAGGCGCGGATGGACGGGCCTTCGTTGTGGGCGGGGATGACGACGGCGAGGCGAGGGAGCCGGGCGGCCGAGGGGCGGGGCGCGGGGCGGGCTGGCAGCCAGCTGCCGAAAGTGACCAGAGCGAGTTCGATAGTCCCCGGGAGGGTGGCTGCCGCGGCGGCGATGCCGGTGACGGAGGTGATGAGTTCAGCGATCATTTGTCTTTCCTTCTGGTTGTGCAAGCTGAATGCCAAACGCGGGGAGGTAGAGTTCGACGGTTCGGCTGCGAGGGCGGAGGCTGGGTGGTTTCGACGGCGTGATAGTTGCCGCCGATGGCCTGATTGAACAGGGCCAGCGCATCGCCTTCGGGGCGGAAACGGTTGGGGGCGGCGAGATCCCGGGTGACGCCGAAGAGATTGATAAGACGGCCTTTGCCTTCGCCGAGCGTGTCGAAACCGGCGAGCGTATAGATGCAGATGCGCTCGACACCGGCTTGCAGGGCGCCGATGGTATTCCAGGCCAAGGCGGCGGCGGTGGCGGGGGCGGCGAGGATCTGATTTACGGTTTCGGCCGGTGCGGAACCGTTGAGCGAATGGGCGTTCATTTCGTAGATAGCGGTTTCGTGACGGTTGGATAGAGTCCGGAGGCGGCGGCTGTGATCGTCGGGAAAGAAGGCGCGGGGGGCTTCGGGATCGTAGGCCCAATAGGGGGCGAAGGCGAGGATGGTGGACGGGGGTGTTCGCTCCCAAAGTGTTTCGTGTTGTGACAGGTTGGAGAACGACCCGCTTAAAACAGGACGAGTCGACGGCGTGGCCGGCGCCTTCGAGGAGACGGGTGAAGGCGCGGCCGGCGGCTTCGGTGAGCGTGGCGGCGGAGAGGATGCCGGCGGGGCGGAAGAGCTCGTTCCAGTTTTCGTTGCCGAATTCGACGATGACTTCGCGGAAGCCGTATTCATCGGCCTTGGCGCGCAGGAGGGCGCCGGCTTCGGCCCATTCGGCGGGGGTGAACGTGGTGGGCAGGACGACCCACGGGTTGGCCCCGATTTCGTGAGAGAGGGCGAGGAAATCGGGGAGGGAGTAGGCGAAATCGGTGGCCTGCGGACCGCCGGGGCGATAGCGGGTGGCGCGGCGGGCGGCGGCGGGGGCGAGGCGGTTGGCGAGAGTATCACCGAGTTGGCCTTGCCAGTCTCGCAGATAGCCGGGGCGGAGGGTATGGAGGGTTTGGACGACTTCGTCGCGGAAGGCGGTGGGGTTGGCGGTGCGGGGGCGGAGGGAGGCGTCGTCGAGCCAGATATCGGCACCATCGCCTTCGTTGGCGAACCGGACGGCGAGGGTGGCGGGCGCGCCGGTGTCGGCCGGGCGCATGGTCCAGCGGTACTCCCGCCATTCTGTTTCGAGCGGGATCAGAACGTTAAGAAATGCGGGGGCGCCGCTGCGGTCGATTTGCACGCGCAGTTTGCCGGAGGGGTTGGCGGCGCGGGCCCAGACGGAGACGGTCCATTCGCCATTGAGGGGGAGGAGTTTGCCGGCACGGTCGCCGATGGCGTCGAGATAGGACGCGGCGGCCGAATTCGGGAGGAGGCGGAGGGAGCGGCGGCCGGGGCTGCCGGGACGGGGGGAGTCGACGGCGTGGCCGGCGCCTTCGAGCCACCACTGGGTGGGCAGTTGGCGATCGTCGGTTTTGGTGACGGCAACGATGTCTCCAGGGGCGAGGCCGGGGAGGGGGTTGGCGATTTGGAAGGAAGTCCGGTTGGACTGGAGGATGGCGCCTTGTTTGCCGGTTTCGCGGCCGGTGAGGACATGGAAGACGGCCTGGTTCCAGACGCCGGGAGCGCGGGCGAGCCAATCGGTGTCATCGGAGAAGCTGTCGCCTTGCGGGTCGCGGACGACGACGATGGCGCGATCAATGAGGCCCTCGAAACCGGGGTTCATGAGGACGTTGGCGGACAGCTGTTCGGCGCCCCAGGAGGTCCAGACGCCGAGATTGAGGCCGATGCGGGGGACATCGCGGAGGGAGGCGGAGCGGGAGACGACGGCGTCGACGATGTCATCGCCGAGCGGGGCCTGGGCGCTGCAGAGGCAGACGGTGAGGAGAAGGAGCCTCATGCGGCACGCCGCAGTTCCGCGTTGGCGCTACCGCCGAGACGGCGGCGGAAGATGTTGTGCAGGCGGGCGACGTTGCGGGTGAGATCGTAGCTGGCGGTGACTTTGCGGCGGCCGGCTTTACCGAGGGATTGGCGGAGGGCGGGGTCGGCGATGAGGCTTTCGATGGCGGCGGCGAGCTGGGGGGCGTCGGACGGGGAGACGAGGATTCCAGATTCGCCGGAGGTGATGAGTTCGGGGATGCCGTTGACGACGGTGGTGACGCAGGGGACTTCCATGGCCATGGCTTCCATGAGGACGACGGGGATGCCTTCGGCGAAACTGGGAAGTACGAAGGCGTCGGTGGCGGCGTAGAGGTCACGGACGGATTCCGGGTTGACGGCGCCGAGGAAGGAGACGTGATTGGCGACACCGTACTCGAGGGCCATGGTTTCCAGGCGCTGGCGGTCGGGGCCGTCGCCGGCGAAGGTGGCGTGGACGGACCGGCCGTGACGAGCGAGGAGGCGAACCGCGTCGAGCAGGACGGCCTGACCTTTGGCGGCGACGAGGCGGCCGAGGCAGAGGATGCGGAAGTGTTCGTCTTTGTAGACGGGGCGCGGGCGGAAGAGCTGGGGATCGACGCCGAGAGGGGAGACCTCGATCTTCGACCAGTGTTCGGGCGCACTGAGCTTCATGAGTTGGCTGCGGCAGAAGCTGCCGATGGTGCAGATGAACGAAGCGGCGGCGATTTTTTCGGTGAGGTGGTGGGCGGTGACATCGTAGAATTCGTCGGGGCCGTGGACAGTCATGGAGAAGGGGATGCCGAAGACTTCCTTGACGAAGAGGGCGACGGTGGCGGCGGGAGTCGCGAAGTGGACGTGGACGTGGGGGAGCTTCTCGCGGCGTAGGAAGTCGCCGGTGAGGACGGCTTCGGCGAGGTAGAAGAGGCGTTTGGTGATGGCTTTGGGGTCGGTGCCGCTGAGGCGGAAGGCGAGTTGAAGACCGGCGAGGAGACCGGCGGGATGGGCGGTGAGCGTGCGCCACAGGGCACCGGCCATCTGGGTGGCGGTCATGCTTTTTAGGCAGACGGTGGTGGCGGCTTCGATGCGCTCTTCCTGGCTGAGCTCGGAGACGGGGCGGTCCGGAGGGTTGACAGAGACCGGGTAGATGTCGACGCCGAGGCGGCGAAGCTCGCGGATTTCGCGAAGGATGAAGGTGTGGGAGATGGCGGGGTAGCGGCTAATGAGGTAGGCGATGCGGAGCATACCAAGAAGTAGTGCAACGGACGGGCCATCGTAAGTGATTGAAAACAGGAAGGAGGGGTGTATCGCGTTCCGCGGGGTGTTTCGTTTCGTGCCGTTCAGGCGCGGGGGGGGGGGGGGGGGGCGGGTTGGGGAGTGGAGAGGAGGAGAGTGCGGTCGCCACCGGACTGGAGATAGCTTTCGGCGAAGCCGGTGAGGGTGAAGAAAACGGGGATGACGTTATCGCCCATATAGACGGTGAGGATGGCGAAGGCGAAGCCGGCGTAGATGCCGGCGAGGCGGAAGCTGAGGGAGCTACCCGTTGGTTTGAGCTGGCCGGTTTGGATGCCGTTGCGGAGCAGTTTTGTGATGAGGATGATGATCAGCAGCCCGAGCAGGGCGGTGGCGGTAACACCGTGCATCAGCGAGAGGAGCAGGTAGTAGTTATCAATGGACGGCATGCCCAGTACTTTGGGCCAACCGTTGCGGCCCCAGCCGAGGAGGCTGCGTTCCTTGGCAATATCGACGTATTTATCGATCAGTTCTTTGCGGTAGGCGGCTGATTCCTGAGAGGCAGTGGTGGCGGCCTCACGGCCGACGGAGGCGTATTGGTAGCCGACGGTGGCAGCGGGGATGCCGACGGCGAGGATGGCGAGCAGGACCCAGCGGGCACGCTGGCGCGGGTTGGGACCGGAGCCGATGGCGCAGACGGCGGCGGCGAGGACCGCACCGATTTGGGGGCCGCGGACCATCGTCATGGCGATGCCGAGGAAGAGGGTGATGGTTAGCGCGCGGGACTTGGTGAGGCCAGGCAGTTTGAGCTTGGCGAAGTTCTGTTCCCAGTAGCCGCTTTTCTCCAGCCAGCGTTGGAGGTGGAGGCCGACGAGGAAGACGATGCCAGCGAGGATGGCGTGGCCGAAGGGCCCGGCGGTGCGGGCGAGGCCGTAGCGGAACGTCGTGACCCAGCCATCGCCCTGGCCGGGGAAGAAGCGGTCGAACACCAGACGGTACGGGTTCAAGCCGAAGCGGAATTCGAAGGTGAAGAAGACGGTGAGAATGGCCAGAGACCAGACGATTCGTTTCGCGAAGCGGACGCGGTCGGCGGTAGTGGTGGTGAATCCTTTAGCGAGCAGGTAGGGCAGGACGCCGGCGGCGATCATATCGAACAGGAGGTTTTGCGCTTCTTTGTAGCCGGCGTTGGCGTATTCGGAGTAGCCGATTTGCGCGGCGAAGGCGAAGACGAGCAGGTCGACGAGAGAGAACTTCCAGCGACGGAGAAGGGGGACGATAGCGACGGCGGCGATGGGGAGGATGGCGGCTTCGTACAACGTCGGGTCCGGGGTGCCGGGGGCGATAAAGCGGCACCAGCCGGGGAGGAGGAAGAGGGAGAAGAGGTAGACGTCGAGGTAGGCCTGGCGGGTGGAACGTCTCGCAATCCAGACGATGGCGAAGAGGCCGGGCAGGATGGCGAGAATGCTCACGGGTTAGAGGGCCCTTGCGATCAGCGTGGCGGCGCCGGCGAGAGCGACGGCGGTGGTGAGGGCGATCCATTTCAGAGAAACTCCGCCCTCGAGCAGAGCGCCGGCGACGTGGCGCTCTGCGATTTCAATTTGCGCATCCAGACGGACGTTGTGGAGGATGTTGCGGGAGACGAGCGAGTCGGACACTTCGAGATCCTTGCCGAGGTAGGTGCCTTCGCCGACAACGCTGCGGCAGACCACGGTGCCCGGTTCGACGACGCACTGGCGGCCGATGACGGCGTGCGGGCCGAGACGGCTGTTTTCGCCAATCCAGCTTTCTTCGCCGATGTAGCAGGGGGCACTGATGTGGACGCTGGCGGGGAGCTTTACGGCGCGGGCGACCCAGACGCCGGGGGTGCGTTCTTCGCCTTCAAAATGGAGGCCGGGGAAGGCGCCTTCGAGCGCGATGCGGTTGGCGAGGATGACGTGTTTGGGGGTGAGGGCGGAGAGGGAGGGAGCATCGAGAAACACTTTCTGCGCTTGCAGGAAGACGGTGCGGCAGGCGGAGCGCCAGTCGTCTTCGGCGGCGAGAAACTCGGTGACGGCGGCGGCGGGCATGGTGGCCCAACCGGTCCAGCGGCTGATGCGGTCTTCATCGTGGAAGAAGAGTGTGGGCCAGGTGCTGCCGCCGAGAGCGGGCAGTTGCGGCAGGCAGGAGGCCTCGCCGAGGAGGACGGTTTCGTTGGCGTCCGTGGCGAGGGGCGTGGCGTCGGCGTGGTGGACGATTTCGATCCCCCAGCGGGTCCCGTCGCCGAGGTGCGCAGCCACGGCCCCGAGCGGCGCGGGCAGGCAGAATTCAATGCAGTTCACGCCGCCCGTGATGAGTTGTTCGACGACGTGCTGGATAAAGGGGCGATCCACCACCTGCGCCATCAGATTCGCTTCCGGGCACCGAGTCCAAAGAATTGCTTTCATTACGAGTTCACCTGTTCCTGAATTTGTCCGATTCCGAGTTGCCGTTTGGCCCGTTCCGTCATCACTCTGGACAGAAAGAGCACATTTCCCACCAAATAGCGCCGCCACATGCGGCCGGGTTCCTGAAACAAGCGGTAGGTCCATTCCAGACCCAATTCGCGCAACCACTGCGGGGCGCGCGGGATGCGACCCGCGTAGAAGTCAAACAACCCGCCGACGCCGAGGGCCGCGTGCGCGAGCAGGCGGCCGGCGTTACGCTCGATCCACTTTTCCTGGCGGGGTGCGCCGAAGGCGACGAGCAGGATGCTGGCACCGGATTGGTTGATTCGCTCGATCAGCGCGCTTTCCTCATCGGGGGCGAAGTAGCCGTGTGCAGTGCCGGCGATGCGGGCACCGGGGTAGTTGGCCTGGGCCCAGGTGGCCACGTCGTCCGCCACGCCCGGGCGGCCGCCGAGGAGGAAGAGGCTTTGGCCGGAGCCGACGATGCGCGCCAGCAGCAGCGGGAAGAGATCGGTGCCGTTTACGTTCTGGCGGATTTCGCTGTGCAGGATACGGCCGGCGATGCGCAGGCCGATGCCGTCGGCGAGGCGGAGATCGCTGTTGACGAGGGCATTGCGGTAGGCGGTGTCGCGATAGGAGAGATTGACGCAATCGACGTTGACGAAGGAGACCTGGCGGAGGCGGCCGTGGGCGGCGGGGGTGACGATGGCGTCGATGGCCTGGTCCATGGAGAGATTGTCGAGCGGGAGACCGAGGATGTGGGCGCGTTCTTTCAAGGCACCGCGGGTTTCCCCGCCGTAGAGGGAGGCGAGCAGGGAGCGGAGGAGGATGCCGCAGTTGGCGCGGAGAGAGCGGGTGCGGACGTATTCGGCGTCGATATCTTTCTGGGTGCCGTAGGCGACGTTGGTGCGTTGGCGGAGTTTCCAGGTGGAGAAGATGCCAGGCGGGACGGAGGCAACGACGCGGCCTTTTTCCGTTCGGAGGTCGCAGGGGCCCACTTCGCGGGCGGCCGGACCGACCCAACACAAGTCCCCGTTGGCGAGATTGACCAGCCGGGGAAAGGCGTGGAAAAGCGCCACCGGGGCGCCGGCGCGATTGAAGAGCGTCTGTTCCATCACCAGTGCGCCGTGGCGGCCCATCCGGGGTGTGCGGCGGACACGCGCTCCGCGGAGCCAGAGGAAGGCGGCGACGGGCGCGGTCAACAACAGCAGCAGCGCGGCCAGTCCACGGCCAATCGCTACGGGTACCGTTGCCTGGATTACGATCCGAAACTGGTGAATGGAAAGGCGCATGATTAGTAGGCCCCTTTGCCGCTGACGACGGCAGGAATGGTGCGGGCGAGGAGTTCGATGTCGTAACGGAGGCTCTGCTGGCGGATGTAGGCGATATCCATTTCGCATTGAATGGGGAAGGCCAGATTGGAGCGGCCGCTGACCTGCCAGACGCCGGTGAGGCCGGGGATGGCGTTCAGGCGGCGGCGGGCGGAGAGATCGTAGCGCGCCACTTCCTTCGGCAGCGCCGGGCGGGGACCGACCAGCGACATGTCGCCGCGGAAGACGCACCAGAGTTGGGGCAGTTCGTCCATGCTGAAGCGGCGGAGGACCTTGCCGACGCGGGTGATGCGCGGGTCGTCCTGCATCTTGAAGGTGATCGTGGCGCCGTGTTGATTCCGGGCGCGGATGGCTTCCAGGCGGGCTTCGGCATCGACCACCATCGAGCGGAATTTTGGGAAGACGAAGTGCCGGCCATGCTTGCCGACACGCGTTTGCCAGAAGAGGATCGGGCCGCCGTCTTCCAGTTTAATGAGCGCCGCGATGACGCCGAACAGAGGCAGGAGGCCCAGAAGGGCGAGGCCGGAGAGGAGGGCGTCCAGCGCGCGCTTCGCCTGTTTGGGGAGCGCGGCTTGCAGGTGCCAGCTGGTTTTGATGAGCGTTGTTCTCACGGTGTTCATGACGGCGTTCCTGAATTACGCGGCGAGCGGCAGGGCCATGGGGGCGGCAATGGCGGGGTTGATTGGCAGGTACCGGTGGACGCGGAGCAGTTCGAAGTAGGCGGCGACGGTGTTGCGAACTCCGACCAGTTGGAGGCTACCTCCGCACGGTTGGAGGCGGGCGTTGGCGTCAACGATTACTTTCGCGGCGGCCGCGGTGACGCTGTCGACGGCGGAGAGATCCAGGGTGAGGTTGCGGCCGGGCTGGGCGAGGAATCGGAGCTCATCTTTCAAAGAGGTAAGCGCATTGCCTTCCAGACGGGAGGCACGAACGGCGAGGACGATATCAGATTTCATGTTTGCTTTTAGGGCATGCGGCGTACCAAACGTGGCTGCACGGCCAAGACGTTGAAAAGGCGGAGGTTTCGTGCTGGTTCGGCCCAGGGGCCGGCCGGCGCGCGATCGCACGCAACAGAACAGTTCCGCGGCGACCGTCACGAAGCGAAACACTTTCCGGAAAACAGGCGGTTTGGCGAAACAGGCGCTAAGCGGCGCGATTTCAGCGGGTTGCGTTCGTCTGGCCCGTTTGGCAGGCGGCGTGCCTTTGTAATAGGCGAAACACACAGCGGCGAAACGCACCGCTCATTCCAACGAAATCGGAGCATGACACACACATGAAGGGCATTATTCTGGCGGGAGGCAACGGCACACGGCTGATGCCGTTGACCGCGGTGACGAACAAGAGCTTATTGCCGGTCTACGACCGTCCTATGATTTACTACCCGCTGCAGATGATGGCGGACGCCGGCATTGAGGAAGTGCTCATCGTGACGGGCGGTGCCAACTGCGGCGAGATGATGCGGGTGCTGAAAGATGGCAGCCAGTTCGGCTTCACCCGTTTGTACTTCACGGTGCAGGAAAAGGCCGGCGGCATTTCGCAGGCGCTGGCGCTGGCCGAGCAGTTCGCGCAGGGCGATAAGACCTTCGTGGTGCTGGGAGACAACCTGGTTTTTGGTGGGAATGTGGCGGGCGCGGTGCGCGAGTTTGCCGCCTATTCGGAGGGCGCGAAGGTGTTTTTGAAGCGGGTTCCGGATCCGGAACGGTTCGGCATCGCGGGGATTTCGAATGGGCGGATTGAATCGATCGAGGAGAAGCCGAAGGCGCCGCAATCGAACCTGGGCGTTACGGGCCTGTATCTGTACGATGCCACGGTGTTCGACAAGATTCGGCAGTTGAAGCCATCGGCTCGGGGGGAGCTGGAAGTGACGGATTTGAACCGCATGTATCTTGAGGACGACCAGTTGGGGTACGCGATGCTGGACGGCAAGTGGATTGATGCGGGGACGTTTGCTTCGCTGGCGGAAGCGTCGGAGATGGCGCAGCAGGCGGCGGACTCGGTGCAGTTGGCGGTGGCGGCGTGAGCGCGCTGATGGAGAGCCCGGTGCGGACGGAGATTCCGTCGTGCACGCCGGGCTTGGGGCATCTGATCATGAGCCCGGCGTCGGCCAAGTTGATCGACAGCGTGTTGGTGGAAAATGCCGCGCTGTGGCCCGACGATCGCGGCTGGTTCCAGGAGATTTTCCGCTTAGGGCGCGGGCTGGTGCAGAAGTACCCGGCAGCCACCACGCAGGTATCGGCGGCGGTCAGTTTTCCTTCCATCATCAAGGCATTCCACATTCATCACTTCCAGACGGATGTGTGGGCGCCGATGACCGGGCTGTTCCAGGTGGCGCTGGTGGACCTGCGGCCGGAGTCGCCAACGTTTGGCGAGAAGAACACCCTCTATGTCGGTGAACAGCGGCCGTGGCGCATCCTGATCCCGCCCGGCGTGGCGCACGGCTACAAGATCGTCAGCCCCGGCAGTGGGGTGCTGGTGTACGCAACCGACCGCTTCTACGACCCGGCCGACGAAGGCCGTATCGCCCACGACCATCCCGCACTGGCCTACGACTGGTCCACCCAACACAAGTAAAGGAATATCGTGCACATCTTTGTCACCGGCGGCGCCGGATTCATTGGATCCCAGTTCATTCGCGATTGGGCGGAGAGGTTTCCCGAAGGGCACATCACCAACTTCGACAAGCTGACCTACGCCGGCAATCTGGCGAATCTGACGGCGGTGGAAGCCCACGCCAACTACAGGTTTATTCGTGGCGATATCTGCGACCGCAACGCGCTGCTGGAGGCCATTCCCGCCAACGTGGACGCCATCGTTCACTTCGCCGCCGAGTCGGACGTGGACCGCAGCATTGCCGGCGCGGCCGAATTCGTCCGCACCAATGTAGTGGGAACGCAGGTGCTGCTCGATGTGGCTCGTGAGCGGGGTGCCAAACGGTTCCTGCACATCTCCACCGATGAAGTGGGGGGCACGATGGGGCTGGGGTGGTTCTTCGAAGACTCCAAACTGGACCCGCGGAGCCCGTACGCCGCCAGCAAGACGGCGGCCGAACAGCTGGTCCGCGCGGTCGGCGCTACGTTCGGCATGGACTATGTGATCACCCGCACCAGCAACAACTACGGCCCGTATCAGTTCCCGGAGAAGGTGCTGCCGCTGGCGATTTGCAACGCTCTCTCCGGCCAGCCGATCCCGGTCTACGGCGACGGTCTGCAGATTCGCGATTGGGTCCACGTGGCCGACAACAGCAAGGCGCTGCAGTTGGCGCTGTTGCAAGGCAAGGCCGGGGAAACCTATCACATCGGTGGCGGCACCCCGCAGACGAACATGGAAGTGTTGCGGACGCTGCTCTCGATGCTGTATTGCCACGAGTCGCTATTGAAACGCGTCACCGACCGACTGGGTCACGATCGTCGCTACGCCGTCAGCTACGCGAAGATCGAACGTGAGCTTGGCTGGCATCCCGAGATATCCTTCCCCACCGGGTTGCGTTCGACGATTCACTGGTATCGCCAGAATCAGGAGTGGGTGAAAGCGGTTCGCAATGGCGAATACTTGAATTACTATAAGGCGCAGTACGGGCTGAATCTACCCGCCGGGCAGGTTGTCTAGGTGGCACTCGCGGAGGCGGTACTGGCGGCGTTGGCGATTGGCGTGAACTATGGCGTCGCCGGGGGCTCGAAATGGCTGTGGGGCGCTCTCTCGGTGTGGACGACGATCAGCCTTTGCTCGCACATTGCCGAGGGGATCCGCTTCTTCGAGTGGATGCCCGGCGCCACCTGGATCCGCGCGCTGGGGTTTCTGTGGTTTGTGCTCGCGGTGCCGGCGTACGCCCTCTCCGTCCTGTGGAAGAGGTCGCGAATCGAAGCGGATCCTGGCCGCCGGCAACTCCTTCGCGCGGGAGCCACTCTGGCCGCCGTCCCGATCGCCGCTGCTGGCTTCGCGATTCACAAGGCGCGCCAGGACGCGGAAGTTCGGGAAGTGGAGCTCGCCATCCCCAATCTCCCGCTCGATTTGCAGGGCCTCCGGCTGGTTCAGTTGAGCGACATTCACCTCGGCTCGTTCTTCTCCCAATCGCGGTTGCGCCGCGCGGTCGATCAGGCCAACGGCCTCGGTGCCGACCTGGCCATCATCACTGGAGATCTCATCAGTTCTTATGGCGACCCGTTGGAGGAAGCCATTGCCGAACTCGCACGCCTCGGTCCAAACGCCGGGATCTACGGGTGCCTGGGGAACCATGAAATCGTCGCGGGATGCGAGGCGCTGGCAACAAATCTGGCGGCCCGCCGCGGCATGCGATTTCTGCGCTCGCAATCGGCGACGCACCGGTTCGGTCAAAGTAAATTGAACATCGCGGGTGTTGACTATCAACGGCTGGGCCGCCCCTACCTGGCGGATGCGGCGGGAATGGTGCGGCCGGGTGAGTTGAACCTGCTGCTTTCCCATAATCCGGACGTATTTCCGGTGGCCGTGAAACAGGGCTGGGACGTGGTCCTATCGGGGCACACGCACGGCGGGCAGATCACCCTCGAGCACTTGGATTCGCGATTGAACCCGGCGCGTTTTTATACCCCCTACACTTACGGCAAGTCCACGCTAAACGGGTCGTCGTTGTTTGTATAGGGGACCCGGTTTTCTTGGACACAAGATTGGCTTAATGACCGAGATCCAAGG
>JAPKZA010000447.1:14617-19060 GCA_026394015.1 Acidobacteriota bacterium | reverse complement strand
ATCGCCGTCGCCGAAACACCCATCTTCGGCCCCAGCTCGTAACTCGTCGAACCAAACGCATAGGTCTCAACGAGTAAGTCACGATCCGCCGTCGGCAGATCCCGCAGCCAGCGCTCCACGAGCAGCGGCCTCCAATCCGGACTCACCGTCGCGCAGGTCTCGGTCAACTGCTCGGTCGGCTTGCGGCCGCGGTAGGCGATAAACAGCAGATTCCGCGCAATCGAACCCACCCACCAACTCACCAAACTCGGATTTCGCAGCTGCTCCCGATACTCCCAGCCCCGTGCCCACGCCGCTTGGGCCAAATCCTCAGCCGTCTCCCGACTCACTCCCCGCGCCGCCAACCGGTTCACCGTGCGCGAAAACGAACTGCGATAGGCCGCTTCGAATTGCGCCAACGTGATTACCTCGCGCTCCTCCCCGCCGTCCATCGCCACCTGATCGAACTCGTCGGTCGGGGTCACTTCTATACTTTTGCAAGCCATGCCTACTTGCCTGCAGCTGGAGGGCCAAACCAATTTGGCCCATAAACACTCCCTATTCGTCACAATAGTGACCGCCGGACGTCACCGACGGCCACTGCGTGACGACTAAACTAGAACTGGAACCGGCCAATGATCAGCAGATTCGAGTTCGCCGTCCCAATATCCGAAAACGCCCCGCGCGTCCCACTCCCGATCCGCGAGAACGTCCCCGGCGAGTTCACGTTGTAACTCCCGTTCGGATCCGAAAACTGCGGCTGCTTGAACGGCATGTTGTTGCCGTCCAAGCGGATCTGAAAGCGATAACGTTCCTTCAACGTCCACCACTTGGCGATCGAGAACTGCGTCCACGCCAGCCCCGGGCCCTCGAACGTATTCCGCCCCAGCGTCCCGGCCGTGAATGGCGCCGGATAGGCAAACGAGCTGAAGTTCAAGTACGGATTCTGCGCCTGGGTCGGGAACCGGTTCGCCCCAATCGTCCAATCCTTCACCTGCGCGTCGCTGTTCGACGTGATGATGTTCGGTCGCGATTCGCCCGGCAGATACCGGTTCGGGCTGCCTGCAAAGCCAACCGTGAACGGCGGCCCCGATTGCAGCGTCTGCGTCATCGTCAACTGCCAACCACCCAAAACCGCATTCGCCGCGCCGCCGCCGGTCAACCATCTCCGACCCCGCCCGAACGGCAGGTCATACGACACCACCGTCACAAATCGGTGTCGCACGTCGTAACTCGCCCTCGCCTTTTCCAGCCGACGATTGAAGTAAGTGATACCGTTGTCGCCCGTCTCGTTTTCGGTCTCCGTAATCGTCTTGCTCATGGTGTAGAAGCTATTGAACAACAGGCCGTTCCCCAACCGCTTCTCCACCCGTACCGTCCCGCCATGATACGAATTGTGTCCGAAATTTGAAAACAGCCGAACTTCGCCAAAATGCGTATACGGCAGATAGTTCTGTTGCGCCGTAAAGATCTGATTCAACACGGCCGGGTCCCGGGAAACGTCCAGCGGCAGCACGTTCGTATTCCAACTGTTCAGCAGCCCGACGCCCGATTGGCCTTGATACTGCCCTTCCATCACCCAGCCTTGGCGGAAGCTCCATTGCAACCCGCCCGACCAGCTCATCACATACGGCAGCCGCATGTTCCTATCCCACGTATGGGCACCGCGGCCACTATAGTTGGTCCCCACAAACGGCACCGATCCATCCGGCTGTACCGTGTACCGAATCGTCCCGGGCCCCTGCGACAGCCGGAAGATATGCTGTGGATCGCCCACCGGCGCTTGCACGTTAGCCGTGGCCAAATACTCTTGGAACATACTGTTCCGATCGGTGGAAAAAACGTCTTGATGCACCATGCCGAACGACGCCCGGAAGACCATCTTCGGATGGAAATTCCAAGCCAAACCCACGCGCGGCGCGAAGTTATTTAGATCCTTCTTCGCCAGCGGGCCGGGCGCATGAAGAATCGCCCCGGTCCTACCCGTCAGCGGATCCCGCGCCGCGGCATCAAACTGAGACTGCTGCCCGTACTTGGTCGAATAGGGGGTCTCATAGGAGTACCGAACGCCGAGGTTCAGCGTCAGTCCGCGGAATGGTTTCCAATCGTCCTGGATATACGCTTGGTGCGACCACCATCGGGGCAGCCAACTCGCGTAGTCCGACGAGAACTGCGCGGAAGTCACCGTTCCTAAAAGAAACGAGGCGAAGGTGTTCCCCGTATTCGGAGTAAACGGCGCATTCGTGCCGCCAAAGTTGTAAGTGCCGCCGGGCAGCGCCTGAGCCGTCGCGTTCAACCGCGTCCGCATCAGCTCGTAGCCCATCTTAATCGTGTGCTTACTCGCTACCTTTGTCACGTTATTCTGCAACGTCATATCCTCGCCGATCTGCTGATAGCTCGGCAACGCCGCCAGCCCAAAGCCGATGTTGAAGTACGGGAACGTATCGCCTGAAACATTCGGAATCCCCAACTGCTTCGCCCAATCGCCGCCCTTTGTGATCGCCACTTCTTTCAACACCCGGCGGTTGAACCCTACCCGGAACTCATTGCTCACCGTCGGCGACAGAATCATCATGTCCGCAAACACGGCATTGTGATGGTCCACCGGCTGCGGCTGCGCATTCGGGTCAATGTCGAGCCAGGCAAACTGCGCCTGGTGGTCGCCTTTCCAAGCCCGATGGATCGATCGCGAATACCGCCCGTAAGCCTTGTGATTGGCGGTGAACTGATGATCAATTTTGATATCGAGACGCGTCCGATAGATCTCCTTCGGCTGATTCATCACTAAGTTTTCGGTCGGCCCCGTTCCCCCCGGAATGCCCGCTTGATTCGGCTCATTGAACGGCTTGCGACCCAGGAAATTTACCGCTACCGGGTCAAACAAAGACCGCGGAATCACGTTGCCCGGAAACGGATCACGAACCCACGTTCCCGCTTCCTGCCGCGTCGTGAATGGGTTATAAATCGGCAGCGCTCGTACCGTCGTCTGGTTCGCAAACGCAAAGTTGCCGCTCATCATCTCCGCGGTCGGCACCGTTACGCGGTTCGACGAAGTCCCCGCAATCTCGGCATGTCGCGCAATGCCAAACAGGAAAAACGTCTTATCCTTGCCGCGATAAATCTTCGGCAGCATCACCGGACCGTTGATCAACCCCGTGCTCTCGTTGTAGGTGAACGGATTCGTCCGCGCCAGTTGCTCCAGATAGGTCCGATGCACCATATTCTTGTTGATGTATCGGTTTTCGATCGCCCCATGGAGGTTATTCGTCCCCGACTTCATCACCATCGACATCAGCCCGCCCGCCGAATGCCCATACTCGGCCGGCATGCCGGTCGTGTGGATCTTCACCTCTTCAAAAGCGTCCTGCGTCGGCGAAACCTGTTCATTGGGCCCGCCGAGGTTTCCAATCCCCGGCTCCTTGCCGTTCACGCCATCCACCTGGTAGCCGATCGCCCGCGACCGTTGCCCCAGCACGTGGTAACCGTTCATCGAGTTCGTCCCGGGGTAGTAGTACATCATACGCACCGGCCGCTTCTGGCTCACGGGAATCGCCACCAGCGTCTCGCCCGAAAGCACCAACCCCGATGCGGAAGTCTCCGTATCCAGCAGCGGCGCCCCGCCGGTCACCTGCACCGTCTCCGTCACCCCGCCCAACTGCATCTCGATATCGATACGCGGAATCTCGCCGGTTCGAATCGCCACGCCTTCTCGAACATACTTTTTGAAGCCAGCCAGCTCCACCGTCAGTCGATAGGTCGCTGGGCCAAGATACGGGATGTAATAACCGCCCTCCCCGTTCGTCACCACCTCGGAAACAAAGGCATTGGCTGGGTTGACGATTGTAACCTTCGCCCCCACGACCACCGCGCCGCTGGTATCAACCACGGTACCGACCAGAGTGCCGGTGCCGGTAGTCTGCGCCATCATAAGACTTGCGCCCAGCGCAAATAGACAAGCCAACTTATTAGAAATCAGAACGAGGTCCTCCAAAGAACGAGATTGTACGGTGCTACAGTGCGCCGTATTCCATCACATTTCGGGTCTGACGTCAACGGGTCATTCCCCCCGGGCCTAGAACGTCGCGATCGGATTCAAGGGCGATCCTGTCCCCAATGGCACTGCCAGCGGAGCCGCGGTCAACAAAAACTCCCATCGTTTTCGCTTCGCCGCAGCCTCGCCTAAAGCTTCCAGGTCGCAGTTATCGAACATCGGCACCCCCATCGCCACAAGCAGCAATTGATGCACTGGATAGGGTACGCCTTTGACCGGCGAAGGCATTAGTTCAGCATGCACATCGCTGCCCAACATGGCGATGTCCCGCTGCTTGAACCACCGCGCGCAAGACACATGCAGCCCGGCCGAGGCCTGATCCGTATTCCAAGGTCCCTTCACAGCCCGTCGGGCCCAACGCCCCGTCCGGATAAACACGATGTCTCCCGGCCCCACCTTGATGCCCGCCTGCT
>JAPKZA010000447.1:0-14612 GCA_026394015.1 Acidobacteriota bacterium | reverse complement strand
CTCCCTCCTCCCGCGGCCTGCTTTTCCCACGCCTCCAAATCCGCCGGGTAGATCGGCGTGGAAAGCTCCAGATACGGCACGCCCTTCAAACGCGGGATATCCATCAGGATCCCGCGCGAAAAGAAGCCCGCTTTGTAAGCGTCCACCGCCAGCTCGTGCGCCCCCGAGCCGTTGATCGATTCCTGCGCATATCCGTTGTAAGTCTTGCCCTCATAAACCATGTGCGACAGCGCATCGAAGTGCGTCAGCGACGCCCCGTGAAAGCTCATCGTATACGTGTCCATCGCAAACATCGGCTGCGGATCAATGCCCGAAGAAATCATCTTCCGTTCAAACGGTCGGCTATTGTCGACCGCCCGCTCCGAATCCGTATCCCGCGACAGCGATACCGAAAATCCCTCTTTCACCAGCGCCGCCGCGCGCTTCCTCACCGCCGGGGTAATCAGATTCACCGCCCCCAACTGGTCCTCCGTGCCCCATCGTCCCCAGTTGGAAAGCTCCTTCATCCACCCATCCAGCGTGGCCTTCGATACAGGCTGCGGCTCGCCGCTCTCCCGTACTGCGCTCTCCTGCCCCGCCAATGGCCCGGCCAACGCCATCACCAATACCAATACCGTTTTCATTTCTGCCATTATATGGGCAAGCTATTGGCTTAGGTCGAACCCTCCTCATGAAGTCCGCCAACTCGTTCGTGCTCGCTCTCGTCTGCCTCCGGCCCCTCGTGGCCCAAGATCCTGCCGCGGACCAGTTCTTCGAATCCCGCATCCGTCCCATCCTGGCCAACAACTGCTACCAATGTCACACCGGCGCCAACAGCGGAGGTCTCCGTGTCGACTCGCGGGAGGCGCTGCTCAAAGGCGGGCACTCCGGACCCTCTGTCATCCCGGGCAGTCCCAACGCCAGCCTTCTCATTCAAGCGACCAACCACACCCACTCCCGGCTCAAAATGCCCCCGGCCGATAAGCTCGAACCCGCCGACATCGCCGACTTGTCCAAGTGGGTCGAAGCCGGCGCGCCCTGGCCCAAGTCGGATCCCCCGCCCACCCCGTCCGCTTCCACTGCCAACAAATACCGCATCACGCCACAACAGCGCGCCTTCTGGGCCTTCCAACCCATTCGCAATCCCGCCCCTCCCCCCGCTCGCTCCAAAGCCTGGCAAACCAATCCCATCGACGCGTTTATCCTCCAGAAACTCGACGAAAAGAAGCTCACGCCTTCGCCCCGCGCTTCGAAACTAACCCTCATCCGCCGCGCTAGCTTCGACCTAACCGGCCTTCCTCCCACCCCGCAAGAGATCGACTCGTTCCTCGCCGACAAGTCGCCCACCGCCTTCGCCAAACTTGTCGACCGGCTCCTCGCCTCGCCCCGCTACGGCGAGCGCTGGGGCCGCCACTGGCTCGACGTCGTCCGCTACTCCGACACCGCCGGCGACGCTTCCGATTACCCCATCCCCCAAGCTCACCTCTATCGCGACTATGTCATTGACGCCTTCAACAGCGACAAACCATACAATCAATTCGTCCGCGAACAACTCGCCGGCGACCTGCTCCCCGCCGACTCCGAGCCCCAGAAATGGCAGCAACTCATCGCCACCGGCTACCTGGCCAACGCCCGGCGTTTCAACGTCAACCCCCTCCAGTTCTCCCACCTCACCATCGACGACACCATCGACAATTTCGGCAAAACGTTCCTCGGCCTCAGCATCGCGTGCGCCCGTTGCCATGATCACAAATTCGATCCCATCCCCAACCGCGACTACTTCGCCCTTTACGGGATCTTCCAAAGCACCAAGTACCCGTTCCCGGGTTCAGAAAAAAATCATCGGCCCCAAGGCCTCATTCCTCGCCATCCCGACGAAGTAAACACGGTTCTCAAGCCCTATCTCGACGAGTTGTATAAAATCACCGGCCGCCTCGGCAAGGTCGAAGGCGAAAAGCGGTCGTTCGTCGAAGGCGTTACCCCCAACCGCACCATGGCCGGAATCCTGGCCGAAATCAAAGAACTGGAAGGCAAACGGGACCCCCTGCTCGCCCGTGCGCCGAAAGTCGACATGGCCTATGCGGTCGTCGACGGCAGCCCCGGCAACGCCCGCATCCAACGCCGCGGCGAACCAAAGGATCTCGGCGAAGAGGTCCCCCGCGGATTCCTTGCAATCGTCTCCTCGCAGCCCACTCCGCCGCTCGAAGGGAGCGGACGTCGCGAACTCGCCGACTGGGTCGTCGACCCCACCAATCCGCTCCCCGCCCGCGTCATGGTCAACCGCCTCTGGCAACACCATTTCGGCAAAGGCTTGGCCCCCTCGCCCAGCGACTTCGGCAAACGCGGCAGCCCGCCAACGCATCCCGAACTCCTCGACTATCTCGCCACCCGCTTCGTCAACAGCGGCTGGTCTATCAAAGCCATGCATCGCCTGCTCATGCAGTCGGAAGCCTACCAACAAGCCAGCACCGAAAACCCCGCCAACCAGGAAATCGACGCCGCTAACGACCTCCTCTGGCGCTACACCCGCCGCCGACTCGACGCCGAGTCCTACCGGGACACCCTTTTACTGACTAGCGGTCAATTGGAGCTTGGCCCCCCGGGCCCTCATCCATTTCCCCACATGGGCACCTGGCAATTCATGCAGCACGGGCCCTTCTCCGCCGTCTATGAATCCAAGCGCCGCAGCGTCTACGTCATGAACCAGCGCATCCAGCGCCACCCGTACTTCTCCCTCTTCGACGGTGCGGACGCCGCCATCAGCACCGCTCAGCGCCCGCTCACCATCACCCCCATCCAGGCGCTCTTCTCGATGAACAGCGAACTCACCGCGGACGCGGCCTCGCTCTGGGCCAAGGCCCTGCAAGCGGCCTACCCCACCGATCCACAACGCCTTCAGGCCGCCTATCGAACCGCCCTCGGACGCCCCGCCACCGCCGAAGAGATCTCCCGCGCCGGCCGCTACCTCGCCGAAGCGCGCAAACTCGGCGGCGCTCCGTTGTCCAGCTTCCTCCACGCTCTCCTCAGCAGCAACGAATTCCTTTTTGTCGAATAGCTCATGAACCCACCCCGCCGCCAAGTCATCCGCTCCCTCTTCGCGAGTTCCCTCCTCATGCCCGGCATGATCTCGAACGCGCTGGCCGCCGACGATCCCATGGCCCCCAAGCCGCCCCACTTCCCCGCCAAAGCCAAGCGCGTCATCTTCATGTACATGACCGGCGGCGTCTCTCAGGTCGATTCCTTCGACCCCAAACCCAACCTCACTCGCGACCATGGCAAGACCGTCGGCAACAAAAAGCAGTTCCTTGTCCGCTCGCCTTTCTCCTTCAAACGGTACGGCCAAAGCGGCCTCGAAGTCTCCGAGTTGTTCCCTCATGTCGGCCAGTGCGCCGACGATCTCTGCGTCATCCGTTCGATGAAAACCGACGACAACGACCACTTCGGCGCCTCCACCGCCATCCATACCGGCTCCACCAATCTCTCTCGCCCCAGCATCGGCTCCTGGACCAGTTATGGCCTCGGAACGGTCAACCAAAGGCTGCCGTCGTTCATGGTCCTCGCGCCCTACCTGCCCTACGGTGGCGGCCAGGTTTGGGGTGCCGACTTTCTCCCCGGCGTCCATCAGGGCACCCGGATCGTCCCCGGCCAAGGCGATCCGATCCCCAACATGAAGCGTAGAGCCGAGTCCGCCAGCCTGCAGGAACTCGAACTCTCCTGGCTGGCGGAATTCAACCGCAAGCACCAAAAGGGCCGCGAATCGGATGCCTCCCTCGCCGCCCGCATCAAATCGATGGAGACCGCCTTCGGCATGCAGCAGGAAGCGCCCGAGGTCTTCGACCTGTCCAAGGAATCCGACGCCACCCACGCCCTCTACGGCCTCGAACGCGGGTCCACCAAAGGCTTCGCCTGGCAGTGCCTGGTCGCGCGCCGCCTCGCCGAACGCGGAGTCCGCTTCATCGAACTCATCGATGCCGGAGCCGACATCAACAAAAACTGGGACGCCCACTTCGACCTCCAAACCCACCGCACCCTGGCTCGCAACGTCGACCAGCCCATCGCTGGACTGCTCAAGGACCTCAAGTCCCGCGGCATGTTGGAAGATACCCTCGTCGTCTGGACCACCGAATTCGGACGCACCCCCTTTCTCGAGAAAGCCGACGGGAAAGGCCGCGAACATCACAGCCGCTGCTTCTCCTCCTGGCTCGCGGGCGGCGGCGTCAAGCCCGGCATCACCTACGGCGAAAGCGACGAGTACGGGATCGATGTCGCCAAGGATATGGTCCATTTCCACGACTTCCACGCCACCATTCTCCACTTACTCGGCATGGACCATACCAAGCTTACTTACCGCTACGCCGGCCGCGATTTCCGCCTCACCGACGTCGCCGGGAGTGTCGTCAAAGGCGTCCTCGCCTAGCCGAAAGTAGCGCTACGATACTAAGGCATGCTCAAGGGAATCCTTTCGCTCTTCCTGTGTACGGTAGCCTTCGCTCAAGCCCCGGTCGGCACCATCGCTGGCACCGTCTTTGACGAATCCGGCGGGGTCGTCCGCGGCGCGGCCGTCCGCATCACCAACGTCGAAACCGGCCTCAGCCGCGAACTGAAGTCCAGCGCCGAAGGCCAGTTCAGCGCGCCCGCGCTCCCCGCCGGCCGCTATGAAGTCCGCAGCCAAATCGCCGGTTTCCGCCAGACGGTTCGCGAGGCGACGGTCACCGTTGGCAGCACCACCACCGTCGATCTGAAGATGCAAATCGGTGCCGTCACCGAGGTTGTCACCGTCGCCGCCGCCAACTCCCAAATCGCCTACGACAGCCACAAGGTCGACGGCGTCGTCGGGCGGACCCAAATCGAATCGCTGCCCTTGAATGGCCGCAGCTTTCTGCAGTTGGCGTTTCTCGAACCCGGCGTCTCTGTCGGCAGCCAAAGCCTGGCGCAGTACAACTCCCAGTTCGGCGTCTCCGTCCTCGGCGGCAGTTCCGGCAAGACCGCCCTCACCGTCGATGGCGGCAACGTCCGCAACCCGCTCGAAGGCGGGTCCGCGCAGAACTTCTCACAGGAGGTCGTCGAAGAGTTCCAAATCTCCACCGCCAACTTCGACCTCTCCACCGGCATCGCCGCCAGCGGCGCCATCAACATCGTCTCCCGCTCCGGCGGCAACGATTTCCACGGCGGCGCGTACTTCTTCTTCCGCGACAACAACCTCTCCGCCTACCCCGCCCTCCGTCGCAACGCCTTCGCTCCCGATCCGTTCTTCGCCCGCCGCCAAAGCGGCTTCCTCGTCTCCGGGCCCATCAAAAAAGACAAACTGTTTTTCTTCTTCAATATGGAGAACAACAACCAGGACGCGGTCGTCACGGTCCAGCCCGACTCCCCCTATTTCGCCGGCCTCGCCCAGAACGCCTCCAACCCCTACAACGGCCGCCAAATCAGCGCCAAGTTCGACTATCGGCTCAACACCAAACACAACCTCTTCGCCCGCTACTCCCACGACGGTAATAACGGTTTCGGCCCCCGCAGCGGCTCGCCGCTTCCTTCCAACTGGCTCGTTAACCGCAACTGGGCCGACCAAAGCATCCTCGGCGTCACCAGCACCCTGACCGCGGCACTCGTCAACGATTTCCGCTTTGCCTACCAGTATTGGAACAACCGCAATCTCCACCCGACCTCCAAAGAATGCCCCGGTTGCCTCGGTCTCGGCCTGCCCGAAATGTCCGTCGTCGGCACCAACGTCCGCTTCGGCAACACCTCCAACGCCCCGCAAGGCCGCGACATCCGCCGCTACAATCTCGTCAACAACACGACCTGGCAGCGCGGCACCCATCGCATGCGCTTCGGCGGCAGCTACGAAAACATGCCCTTCACCGGCTTCTGGGCCTTCGGCGATCCGGCCGCCGGCCAAGTCTGGGGCCCGGACATCCTGGTCGCCAATCGCATCCCGCTGGCCGCCTTCGGCCTGCCGTCTCAATTCGTCACCAACGCCGATGTCCTGAAGCTACCGCTCGCCGTCTTCGCCATGGGCATCGGAGATCCCTCCCAGCCGCCCCCCTTCGGCCGCGACAAAGCCGGCCAAAATCGTCGCTATCACTTCTTCTGGCAGGATACCTGGAAAGTCAACAAGAAACTTACACTCAACTATGGCCTCGCCTGGCAGTTCGAATCCACCTTAGTCAACGGTGACCTCAGTAAGCCGGCCCTACTGGCCCCCATCATGGAGAGCCTCAACCCCACGAAGCCAACTTACACGAACTGGAGCCCGTCGCTAGGCTTCGCCTGGAGCCCGTTCAACGACAACAAAACCGTCATCCGCGGCGGTGGCGGCTTCTACTACGACACCACCGAACTCTCCCAACGCCTCGGCGAACGCGCCGCCATCGGCCCCGTCGGCAACGGCCGCCAACAGATCGGCGGACAGAGCGTCGGCAACCCCACCGCCGGCATCGTCAACCCCATTCCCGGCCTTCTGCCCAACGTCGCCGTCGGCACCCCGCTCGATTTCCGCACCCTGCCCACCGGCTTCCGCCTCTCCGATTTGCTCAACGTGCTTCCCCAACTCCGCGCCACCGCCGAAGCCGCCGTCACCAATCCCAATCCCAACGATCTGTCGATCCGTAACATCAACTTATCCAAGCAGGGAACCGACATCTACCCCTACCGCTACGGCCCCGCTTACTCCCGCCATATTACTCTCGGCGTCCAGCGCGAAGTAAGAAAGGACCTCGTCGTCACCGCCGATTTCGTTTATCGTCACGCGTTCCGCGAAGACCTCGGCGCTCTCGACTACAACCGTTTCTTCCGCCTCCAGGGCCCCGTCATCCCCCGCTGTACCGGCACCCAGGCGGCCCAACCGCTCGCTAACTGCTCCTCCGGGTCCATCGGCATCCGCACCTCCGCCGGCCGCTCGGTCTACCGCGCCCTCCTCGTTAAAGTCGATAAGCGGTTCGCCAAACGCTACCAGTTCCTCGCCTCCTACTCGCTCGCCGCCGCCCAAGGCATGAACAGCATCACTAACCTCGATAACTGGTTCGAAAACTGGGGCCCCACCGGCGGACGCCACGGCCTCAACGTCTCCGGCATCGTCGATCTCCCGTTCAAAACGCAGATCTCGTTTATCTCCTCCATGGGCACCCGTGGACCCTACCGTCCGCAAGTCGGCAGCGTCGACCTCGACGGCGATGGCCAGGATACCTCGTTCCTGCCCGGCTGGAACGTGCCGGACCGCAAGCCCACCAAGGAACGGCTCGAAGCCGGCGTCGCCGCCTGGAACACCGCCTACCCTGACCTCCCCAACGGCCAACGCCCGCGCACGAGCCGCGGTCAAACCATCCCGAAGCTTTCGCTCCCGGCCACTTACTCCTTCGGCGATAACTTCTCCTCCCAGGACATCCGAGTTACGAAGACGTTCCTCTTCCGCGAACGCTATAAGCTGAACGTCTTCGCCGAAGGGTTCAATATCTTCAACATCGCCAACCTCGGCGGCATCAGCAGCAGCCTCAACAATCCGGCGTCGTTCGGCATCCCCACCAGCCGCGCCGGCCAGGTCTTCGGCTCCGGCGGTCCCCGTGCCTTCCAACTCGGCGGCCGCTTCTCCTTCTAACCCAACTTACAGCAGCCGGCGCGCGGGCGAAGGCTTCTTTTCCAACCGCGCCCGCCGCTTCAACAGCGATTCCGTCTTCCCCAGTCGCAACGCCGCATCGGTCATATCCAACGCCATCGCGACGTTTTTCTCTTTATGCTCGAAGTACTTTGCGAGTTCTTCGAGAGCCCCGCTCTGATGCGGATTCCGCACCGTCGAAAGCTCCGAAAACATCGCCGTCGCCGCCGCTTCCCTGCCCTGCTTTTTTTCGAGCAACGCGCTGTCCCACATCGTCCGCCACAGCAACTCATCGGGCAAACCCTTCTCAATCGCCCGCCGAAACAACACCGCCGCATCATCCAAGCGCTCGGCCTTCCGCAGCCAGCGCCCCAGCCCCACCATCTCCGCACCCCGATGCAACTTCACCGTCAACGGCTCCGCAAACGCCCGCGGCACAATCCCCGTTAAACAAGCCAGCGTCACAATATCCAACGCGTTATGTTCAAAGATTCCCGCCAACTTACCCGCGTGCCGCGTCCGCAGATACTCGAAGTAAAGATACGGAATTACCGATCCCGGCACATCGCCTTGGCGCTCATAGCCCAGAATTTGCGTCTCTAGCTCCACCAACCGGCAACTATCAAAATGCAATTTCCACAGCCGACGCGCTCCATAAAGCAGATCTAAATGCTCCATCCGCCCGAACGGGGGCTTCATCCGCGCCAAGCGATAGCGCGTTTCCAGCAGCGGCTGATCATACGACCGGCCGTTGTAAGTCACCAGCACGTCGAACTGTTCAAGAAACTCGCTCAACGCCGTCAGTTGACTCGACTCTTCCCCATAGTCCCGCATGAAAAACTGCCGGACCTCAAAGCCCTTTTCCGTAATCCCACCCACGCCCACCAGAAACGGATAGGTCCCCGTCCCCCCGGCCAACCCGGTCGTCTCCGTATCCAGAAACGCCATCCGCTGCGGCGTCGCCACCGGAATCGCCCCGTCCGAGATCGCGTGCAGCAAGTCCGCCGGCCATTCCTCTAACTCGGAAAGGTGCATGCTCCCGTGCCGTTGGTGCCGACCCCAAACCCGCGTGCACTCAAAGTGCGTCCCCGCCGCGGTCGTCACCGTCGACCCAGAAATCCAGTCCTCGATCTTCGGCTTCGGCTGTGTCGAAGGCGCCGACGCATACTTCCGGTCCACCTCCGCAATGCGCTGGCGTAGGCTATCGAGCTGGTTGGCTATGGTACTCAAGGATTCGCCTTCTGTTCGCCACTATTCTAGCATCACCAGATGCCAATCACCTTCCACCAAACGCCGCCTACCCCCAGCCACACCACGACATTCACGAGTGATACCAAAAACCCAATCCGCCACCACTCCCCGTCCGCCACGTACCCGGCCCCATAGAATACCGGCGCCGACCCCGTCCCGTACGGCGTCAACCCCGCGTTCAAATTCGAAAAATACCCCAGCGGCAACGCGGCCACCATCGGCGGAGCCCCCAGCGCCAACGCCGCCGTGAAGAACGCCGGGTACAACGCCGTCACCTGCGCCGTCATACTCGCAAACCCATAGTGCAGATACAGGTACACCAGCACGAGCAACCCCAGTCCCACCGTCCACGGCAGCCCCACCAACCGTCCGAACATCGCGTCGGAAGCCACCTTCACCGCCCCCCCGGCGTTCAACTCGTCTGCCATCATGATCAGCGGCGCAAACCACAGGAGCACATCCCAGGCCTTCGTCTCCCCCAGTAACTCGTCCCAGCTCAGTAACCCGCTCAGTAACTGCGCGCAAATCCCCACTAACGCCACATACGCATTCCCAACCCCATGCCACGGCGAAGTTACCCACCCGATCATCACCACGCCCAGAATCATCACGAGCCGCCACTCCGCCCCGCTCATCGCGCCCAACTCCGCCAGCCGCCGCCCCGCCAACTCCCGCGCCGGCGCCGTATCAGTCAACTCCGGCGGATGCCAACGATGGATGAAGTACGGCACCGCCAACACCGAAACCACCGCCGGCACGCAACTCCCCGCCAGCCAGCCCAGCCATGTAATCTCTACTTTCGCAATCTTCATCACCATCTGCGCGATCAGCGGATTCGCCACCATACTTGTCAAAAACACCGCCGACGCCAAGTAATTCCCGTGGAAGCAAACCAGCATCAAAAACGAACCGATCCGCCGCGCCGTCTCCCCCGGCTCCGATCCAAACGCCAGCGCCAAACTCCGCGTCACCGGAAAAACCACGCTCCCGCCCCGCGCCGTATCCGACGGCACAAACGGAGCCACAATCATCCCGGCCGAGACCACCGCGTAGCCCAACCGCAACGGCGTCGTCGCAAATCGCCGGATCAACAAGTACGCCACCCGCATCCCCAGCCCCGTGGAACTTACAGCCCGCGCAAACAGGTAAGCCGAGAAGATCAGCCAAACGGTCTGGTTACTAAACCCCAGTAACACCCGATTCGCCGGCACCGTGCCCGTCACCGCCAGCAAGGTCAAAGCCAGCAGCACGCAAACGCCCATCACGGCAGGCTTCACCACCAGCGAAAGCACCGTCGCCAGGAACACCGCCAACAGATGCCGCTGCGGCTCCGTGAATCCGGGCACCGGCAGAAAATAAACCGCGAGTCCCGGCACCAACACCGCCGCCCATCGCCACCACGAAAATTGCTGATTCTGTTTCAAAGAGGTCCGCCGCCCCTCATCATATCTCGCCCTTACTCACCCCCCGCGATTTGCACAATTTTCTTCGCGATATCTTCCGGCGAAAGCACAAAGTCGATCGACCCACTCGCGATCGCCGACTCCGGCATATCCGGCTGAATTGCCGTGTCGGGCCGCTGCGCAATCGTAATCCCGCCGACCTCTTTGATGCCACGCAGCGCAGCGGCGCCATCCCCAGCAAAGCCCGAAACAATCACCGCGATCAAAGGGCCGTGCCAATATTCCGTCAACGAGCGCAAAAACACCGTGATGACGTCAGGCCAGCCTCGAGGCTTCGAGATCGGCTTCAGTTGAAACTCCCCCTCGAAGACGTGCAGATCCCGCTGTGATGGAATGATGTACACATGGTTGCGCTCAATCAACAGCTTTTCGGTGATCAACGCAACGGGCATCGTCGTAAACCGACGGAGAATTTCGTGCAAACGCGTCGACACCTTCCGCCGATGATTGACAATCACAATCGCCACTCCCGTATCGGCCGGCAGCTGTTGCAGCAAGCGCGTGTAGGCGTCCAGTCCACCCGCCGAGCCGCCAACGCACACGATGGGAAAATCTCTCCCGGTAAACCTACTCTGCTGCATGAAATGCTCGCTAAACTTCTCTAGCCCTCTGAGTATGCGCCTTTTCTCCGGCCGGATTCGCAAAACAAGGTCTACGGCCAAAGTCGTAGCGATATAGCATTATGATAGGATGGCAGCGGTCCGCACATCCGGGTCACCCGCATAGGTAGCGAATTCGAAAGGACATCTAATGGCAGAACCCGAACAGAGCGACACCCCCGCGCCGGAGGCGCAGTCCCTGGAGACGCAAACGATCGAAAATCCTCCTCTGGATTTTCCAATCGTCGGTATCGGTGCCTCCGCTGGCGGGATCTCCGCCTTTGAAGCCTTTTTCGCCACCATGCCGGCCGACAACGTTCCCGGCATGGCTTTCGTCCTCGTCCAGCACCTTTCTCGCGACCACAAAAGCATCCTCTCCGATCTGGTCCGCCGGTACACCAAAATGGAGGTCTTCGAAGTCGAAGACGGCATGGTGGTCAAGCCCAACTGCGCTTACATCATTCCACCCAATCGCGACATGGCCTTCTCCCAAGGTGCCCTCCACCTCTTCGAACCCTCCCTCGGCCGCAGCGTTCGCCTTCCCATCGATTATTTCTTCCGGTCCCTCGCACAGGAGAAACACGACCGCGCGATCTGCATCATCCTCTCCGGCACCGGCAGTGACGGCACCCTTGGCGCTCGGGCGATCAAAGGCGAAGGCGGCATGGTCATGGCCCAATCCCTCGAATCCACCGAATACGAAGGTATGCCGCGCAGTGTGATCGCCACCGGCCTCGTCGATTTCATTCTCCCGCCCAAGGAAATGCCCGCCCAGCTTATCGCCTACGTCGGGCGAGCGTTCGGAACGCCGATCCTTCCCGTCTCCCCGCAGACCCCCCAACCCGCTGACGCCCTCGACAAAATCTTCGCCCTCGTTCGCTCCCAAACCGGTCACGATTTCTCCAATTACAAACGAAGCACCATCATCCGCCGCGTCGAACGGCGCATGGCCGTCCATCAGATCGATCGCCTGGCCGATTACGTTCGGTATCTCCAACTCACCCGCCCCGAAGTCGACGCCCTCTTCCGCGACTTCCTCATTGGCGTGACTAATTTCTTCCGCGATCCCGAAATCTTCGAAATCATCCAAAAGCAAGTAATCCCGAAAATCTTCGTCGGCAAAACAGCGAACCAAACCATCCGGGTTTGGGTTTCCGGGTGCTCGACGGGCGAGGAGGCTTACTCCATCGCCATGCTCCTGCGCGAACGGATGGAGGAACTGAAGGAGGTCTTCAAAGTTCAGATCTTCGCCACCGACATTGATCGCCAAGCCCTCGACCACGCCCGCGCCGGCGTCTACCCCTCCAGCATCATCGCCGACGTCGCTCCCGAACGCTTATCCCATTTCTTCGAGCAAGCGGACCCCTCCGGCAGCAGCTACCGGATCCATAAAACCATCCGCGACATGCTCATCTTCTCCGAGCACGACCTGATTAAGGATCCACCGTTCTCAAAACTCGATCTTGTCAGTTGCCGCAATCTTCTCATCTACATGGGCCCCGAGTTGCAAAAGAAGCTCATGCCTCTGTTTCATTACGCCTTACTGCCGGACGGCTTCCTGCTCCTTGGCTCCTCGGAAAGCGTCGGTGACTCGGGCCACCTCTTTGCCTCCATTGACCGCCGAGGGAAGATCTACCAACGCAAGCCCGAGGTCGCGGGCCAAGTTCGCTCCGTTGTTTCCACCATGTCTCCTCGCCCTCCCTCCACCGAGACCACTCGCCAGTCCAATCGCGGCGGCACTCCCGAATCGAAGATCTCTCTGCACGACATCGCCATTCGCACCGTCCTCGATCACTACGCCCCCGTCGGCGCTCTGGTCAACGAACGCGGCGATATCCTCTACCTCATCGGTCGCACCGGGGCCTACCTGGAACCCTCCCCCGGCGAAGCCAGCATGAACATCGTCCGCATGGCCCGTGAAGGCTTGCGCAGCGATCTTACCGTCGCCTTACACCGCGCGGTCTCCCACGGCATTACCACCGTTCACCCCGGCCTCCAAATCAAGAACAACGGCTACGTCGCAACCGCCAAACTCACCGTCGTTCCCGTCCTCTCCGATCCCGAAGGCACCATTCCTCAGGGCCTCTTTCTCGTCATTCTGGAAAGCGAGGCCGCCCCGCCGAAGCGGTCATCCGACGTCGCCATCGCGGCCGTCGATGGGGCCGCTGCCGGTGCCAGCCTCGATCTCAACGACTACATTATCCGCCTCAAGCAAGAGTTGCGCGGCAAAGACGAACACCTCCAAACCGTCATCGAAGAACTCGAAAGTTCAAACGAAGAACTCCGCTCCGCCCACGAAGAGATGCAGTCCGTTAACGAGGAAATGCAATCCACGAACGAAGAGCTCGAGACGTCGAAAGAGGAACTGCAGTCGGTCAATGAAGAACTCGCCACCGTCAACAGCGAACTCCAGACCAAGGTCGTTGACCTCTCCCGCTCGAACAACGACATGAAGAACCTGCTCAGCGGCACCGGCATCGGCACCATCTTCGTCGACCACCAACTCCGCATCCTCCGCTTCACCCCCACCGTTGCCACCCTCATCAACCTCATCGAAACCGACGTCGGTCGCCCGGTCGACCAGATCCGCTCCACCCTCCGCGGCTACGACCGTCTCGCCGCCGACAGCAAGGAAGTGCTCAGCACCTTGGTCGCCAAGGAACTCGAAGTCGAATCCACAGCGGGAGCCTGGTACCTGCTCCGCATTCGGCCCTATCGAACGCTCGAAAACGTGATCGAAGGCGCCGTCATCACCTTCACCGATTGCACGGCCCTGAAAAACGCCCAAACGGCCCTCCAGAAATCGGAGACCCTCCGCCACTTGGCCGTCGTCGTCCGCGATTCCCGCGACGCCGTTCTCGTCCAAGGCCTAACCGGACGGATCATCGCTTGGAACCCTGGCGCGGAGGCTATGTACGGCTGGTCGGAGGCCGAGGCGGTAACCAAGAACATTCGCCAGTTCATTCCCGAAGCCGACCGCGAACCGGCGATCGTCGCCATCCGGGAGCAGTGCGAAGCCGGCTTGTTGGCACCGCTATCCCAACAGCGAGTCACCAAAGACGGCCGGACCGTTCAGGTCTCCATCATCGCCTCGGCACTTGTCGACGACACCGGGAAGACCTACGCCATCGCCACCACCGAACACCCTGCCGTCGACTAGCGAGCCCGCCAACCAACGAAGTAGTTGCCCCGCAAGCCTAATTGTGGAGTCGATTGTGCAGAGAAACCCACAGATGGAAACGATTCAAGTTGTGCTCGATACCGAGTTGCTCCAAGCAGCCGACCGGGTACTTCGGGAAACGAAGCAAACTCGTTCTACGCTGATCCGGGACGCTCTGCGCCAGCATTTGAAAACGCTCTCCATCCGAGCGTTGGAAGAACGCGAACGTCTACGATACGAAGCTATGCCCCAAGTAACCAGCGATGTTTCTGACTGGGAGGCCGAAGCGGTATGGCCGGAATCATAAGCCGCGGAGACGTTCGGCTGTATCGATTTGAGTCGCCGGATAAGACCCACCTCTGTGCCGTAAACCTGCAAAACGCGGTTACGATCCCCCTGAATCGGCTAGGCCGTCGCCTCGCCTAACTCACACCGATACGACTAGTGTAGTGCTTCGGTAATGGTAACCCGTATGGCGATTTTGGCGTCTCTACCCTTGAGGTGCTCGATATTTATGCGTGTTGCTCCGCCAGTCGAACTTTCCGCCGAACACCGAACGGCGCTGGAGG